>NZ_JCALDF010000099.1:0-212 GCF_059812725.1 Mycobacterium sp. NGS41 | reverse complement strand
TGTTGACGACGGTCGAAAACTAGGCCGGTGGTGACGGTTGAAAAGTAGGCCACGGTTTGTGGTTATTGTGCCGTGTTGTCTGCCCGTGCGGAGGGCAGTGTGTCGATTCCGGTGTCCTTGAGTCGGTAGCTCGAGCCCTTGAGGGTCAGAACCTCGGCGTGGTGCACGATGCGGTCGATCATGGCCGCGGCGACGACCTGGTCGCCGAAGAC
>NZ_JCALDF010000098.1:0-222 GCF_059812725.1 Mycobacterium sp. NGS41 | reverse complement strand
TACCGCTGACCGATCGCGAGCGAGAAATCGTCATGCTGCTCGGTCAGGGGCTGTCCAACCGCGACATCGCCGCCCGACTGATCGTGTCGGTACGCACCGTGGAAAGCCACATCTACAAGGCGATGGCCAAAACCGGAACCGCCACCCGCGACGAACTCGCCGCACTGCTACCTCGACCTAACTAAGCGACCCTTTCGTGTGTCAGCTCAGCTGCTCGACGAT
>NZ_JCALDF010000097.1:0-250 GCF_059812725.1 Mycobacterium sp. NGS41 | reverse complement strand
TGCGCTCACAACATTGGCGTCCTCGGCAACCAGCGCGACCACCACGGCCGGGGTGGTCTCGTCATCGACGCTTCCGTCGTGGTTGGTGGGACCCACTGGGCTCATCGCCACCGTGTTCGGGAATTCGTCGGGCACGTGGAGCGCGCTTACCTATTTCCCCTACGGCTTCCTCGGGGGAACCAATTCGCTGCTGGGGGTCGGGGGTGGTCTGCTACCCGGGGCCCCGGCGCCCAGCCCTGCGCTTGGCGGG
>NZ_JCALDF010000096.1:0-259 GCF_059812725.1 Mycobacterium sp. NGS41 | reverse complement strand
CCGCCGGCTGCGGACACCCCAACATACGCTGATCAACCAGGTCGGCGAGCAGGCCGGCGACCAAGAGCTGGGCGGCACATTGCCCACCGCGCTGGCCAACCGGCTACGCATCACCAAAGCCGAAGCCAGCCGACGCATCGCCGAAGCCGAAGATCTGGGTCAGCGTCGCGCGCTGACCGGCGAGGCGCTGCCGCCACAGCTGAGCGCAACCGCAGCCGCCCAGCGCCAGGGACTGATCGGTGACGCGCATGTGAAGGTG
>NZ_JCALDF010000095.1:0-265 GCF_059812725.1 Mycobacterium sp. NGS41 | reverse complement strand
CGGGCTGCTCACCACATCGGCGTCTTCGACTACCACCGCTACCGGCACGGCAGGGGTGGCGGCAGGGCTAGCGACGTCATCGACACTTCCGTCGTGGGTCGTTGGACCCAACGGGCTCATCGCCACCATCTTCGGGAATTCGTCGGGCGTCTGGAACGCGTTCACCAACTATCCCTATTTCGCACTGGGGTCGACCAATTCGCTGCTGGGGATCGGGGGTGGTCTGCTACCCGGCGCGCCCGCGCCCAGCCCTGCGCTTGGCGGT
>NZ_JCALDF010000094.1:0-315 GCF_059812725.1 Mycobacterium sp. NGS41 | reverse complement strand
GCCCTGCCCCCTCCCGGAGCCATCGGCGCCTGGGGCACCCCGGTACCCGCCGGGTGGGGCCTAGCCGGCAAGGTCGGCGGATTGTCGGTGCCCCCGACCTGGAGCGCGGCCACACCCGCCGAGATCAGCCCGGTCGCCGCCGAATCCCAAGGCATCGGCGCCCTCAACGCCGCCACCACAAACCCCGCCGGCACCTCTGGCCTGCTGCGCGGAGTACCGCTCACCGGCGCCGGAACCGGCCGACGCAGCGCCGGCTATGTCACCAAATACGGCTTCCGCCACAGCGTGCTGACCCGATCACCATCCGCCGGATAG
>NZ_JCALDF010000093.1:0-369 GCF_059812725.1 Mycobacterium sp. NGS41 | reverse complement strand
GGACGGATCAACGCCACCCGCTCACGCAACCAGCTCATCGATCCCGACCAGCCGATCCGCTCGGCGATCACCGTCGCCGGCATCTGCGGATACACCGACAACAACGCCCGGATTCGCGGCTCAGCCGCACTGATCGCCGACTCCACCGCAGCCCGCTCGTACTTCGGCGGCCCGTCGCTGGCCAACGCCCCTGCCACCGTGTCGCGCGCTATACCCAGCTGCTTGGCAATCGCACGCTGCGACAACTTCTCGCTGTGATGAAGGTGCCGGATCAACGCCCAGTCTTCCAAGGAGATCACCCATCCAATCTGATTGGGTGGCCTACTTTTCAACCGGCGCGACTGGCCTGGTTTTCAACCGGCGTCAACA
>NZ_JCALDF010000092.1:0-394 GCF_059812725.1 Mycobacterium sp. NGS41 | reverse complement strand
GTAACCGGTGTGGGCGCGGTCGTGGCGCAGCAGCGTCTCAAATGCATAAGCGCCTTCGTCGGCGCCGATGGCGACCCCGGTGCTGTCGGCTAGGGCGGTGGCGCGTCCGATCTGGCCCCAGGCGCCCCAGGCGATCGCGATCGCGGGCAGGCCCTGGGTGCGCTGCCAGCGGGTGAAGGCATCCAGCCAGCTGTTGGCCGCAGCATAGGCCCCTTGGCCAGGAGAGCCCACCAGCGCCGCCGCGGAGGAAAACGAGCACCACCAGTCCAACTCGTGAGCCGCCGACGCCTGGTGCAGGGCGGTGTGCAACTGCCACGCACCGGCCACTTTGGGTGCCCAGTTGCGGTGCAGCAGCTCTGTGGTGAGGTTGGCCACGGTGGCGTCTTCGACGACT
>NZ_JCALDF010000091.1:0-394 GCF_059812725.1 Mycobacterium sp. NGS41 | reverse complement strand
GGTCGTCGAAGACGCCACCGTGGCCAACCTCACCGATGAGCTGCTGCACCGCAACTGGGCACCCAAAGTGGCCGGTGCGTGGCAGTTGCACACCGCCCTGCACCAGGCGTCCGCGGCTCACGAGTTGGACTGGTGGTGCTCGTTTTCCTCGGCGGCCGCGCTGGTGGGCTCTCCTGGCCAAGGCGCCTATGCCGCGGCCAACAGCTGGCTGGATGCCTTCACCCGCTGGCAGCGCACCCAGGGCCTACCGGCCATCGCGATCGCCTGGGGCGCCTGGGGCCAGATCGGACGCGCCACCGCCCTAGTCGACAGCACCGGGGTCGCCATCGGCGCCGACGAAGGCGCCTACGCCTTCCAGACGCTGCTGCGCCACGACCGCCCCCACACCGGTTAT
>NZ_JCALDF010000090.1:0-408 GCF_059812725.1 Mycobacterium sp. NGS41 | reverse complement strand
GTTCGCCGCTCATGGTGGGCCGCCGATGGTGCTGCGGATGGACAACGGTCCGGAGATGATTTCTCAAGCGCTGCAACGGTTCTGCGAGAACAAGACTGGGATGGTCTACATCCCGCCGGGCTGCCCGTGGGACAACGGCTACATCGAATCGTTCAACAATCGCCTACGTAAGGAGTGCCTCAACCGTAACTACTGGAACACCCTGTTCGAGGCCCGCGTGGTCATCGGCGACTTCAAGACCGAACACAATCACCGACACCGCCACTCAGCCCTGGGCTACCGCACGCCAGCCGAGTACGCTGCCGCCTGCAGGTGCACCCACACCCCAGTGGCCTGCAGCATCAACTGAGAACGGATCAAACCAACCCGACTCTAGAACCGGATGGACTCAGTAACGGGGACTCACCA
>NZ_JCALDF010000009.1:0-186491 GCF_059812725.1 Mycobacterium sp. NGS41 | reverse complement strand
TGCGTCAATGCGGGCACGGGCCTACGCCCGCCATCCCGCAAGCGTGTGCTTAAGCCTCGAACTCCCGGGCCACCGCCTTGACTACTTCGGAGACCCGACGAGCCGTCTTGCGGTCCGGGTAGCGGCCCTTGCGCAGCTCGGGTTGCACGGTGCTTTCCAGCAACGTGATCATGTCCTCGACCATGCCGTGCAGCTCGTCGGGGCTGTGCTTGTGCTCAGCGGGCACGTCGCGACGCGCCTTGGAGAGGCTGGGCGGTGGGTCGATCAGCTTCAGACTCAACGCCTGAGGTCCGCGGCGGCCGGAGGCGACTCCGAACTCCACCCGCTGCCCCGCTTTGAGCCCCTCGACACCCGCCGGCAACGCCGACGAACGGACATAGACGTCCTCGCCGTCCTCCTGCGACAAGAAGCCGAACCCCTTTTCGGGGTCGTACCACTTCACCTTGCCGGTCGGCACTGCTCTCACCTGCTTTGTCTGACGGATCGTTACTATGGGTAACAGAATGAAGCGTCCCGCTTGCGCAGGACGCAATGTGTTTTCCGATCCTACTCGGACGGCTGCGCGCGGAGCACCCCTGTTTACCCCTTACTCGGTAGGGTGGGATTACCGCTGGAGGAAAGATGCGCCTGATCCTGAACGTTATCTGGCTGGTGTTCGGTGGCCTCTGGATGGCCCTCGGCTACCTGGTCGCGGCGCTCATCAGTTTCCTCCTCATCATCACCATCCCGTTCGGCTTCGCGTCGCTGCGGATCGCGTCGTATGCGCTGTGGCCGTTCGGCCGGACGATCGTCGACAAGCCGAGTGCAGGGACTCTGACGCTGATCGGCAACGTCATCTGGGTGGTGCTGTTCGGGTTTTGGCTGGCGATCGGGCATCTGGCGAGCGCGGCGGCGATGGCGGTCACGATCGTCGGCATTCCGCTGGCGCTGGCTCAACTCAAGCTGATCCCGGTGTCGCTGTTGCCGCTGGGCAAAGAGATTGTTCCGGTCGGCTCATCGACCCGAATCGAACAGGTGCCTGCATGACGCTCACTGCATTGGGTGTCCCGACGGTGCGGCCGGCAAGCCAGCACGCCGCCGACCGCGAAATGCCGAGGCATGGGGCCTTGCTTGACACATTCGGCAGGGCCGCCACCGATCTGCGGGTGTCGCTGACCGACCGCTGCAACTTGCGCTGCAGTTACTGCATGCCGGCCGAAGGCCTGGAGTGGCTGCCTGGTGAGCAGTTGCTGCGGGCCGACGAGCTGACCCGGCTGATGAATATCGCCGTCACTCGGCTCGGTGTCACCAGCGTTCGGTTCACCGGCGGTGAGCCGCTGTTGGCCCGCCACCTTGAAGAGGTGGTGGCTGCGGCGGCCAGTCTGCGGCCCCGCCCGGAGATCTCGCTGACCACCAACGGCGTGGGGCTGGCGGGACGGGCCGCGGCTCTTGCCGCGGCGGGTCTGGACCGGGTCAACGTGTCGCTGGACAGCGTGAACCGCGACCATTTCACCGCGATCACCCGCCGGGACCGGCTCGCCGACGTAGTGGCCGGCCTGGCAGCCGCCGGTGCGGCGGGTCTGACGCCGGTCAAGGTGAACGCCGTCCTCGACCCCCACACCGGCCGCGACGACATCGTCGAGTTGTTGCATTTCTGCCTCGAACACGATTACCAGTTGCGGGTCATCGAACAGATGCCGTTGGACGCCGGACACGAGTGGCGCCGAGGCGCCGCGCTGAGCGCTGACGACGTCCTGGCGGCGCTGCGTCCGCACTTCCGGCTGCGGCCGGATCCGGCACCGCGCGGTTCGGCGCCGGCCGAACTCTGGCTCGTCGACTCGGGCCCGGATACGCCGTCCGGAAAGTTCGGCGTCATCGCGTCGGTGTCGCACGCCTTCTGTTCCACCTGTGATCGCACTCGGCTGACCGCCGACGGCCAAATCCGCAGCTGCCTGTTTTCCGCCGACGAGACCGACCTACGCGGCCTGCTGCGCCACGGGGCGGACGACGACGCGATCGAAGCGGCATGGCGCACCGCGATGTGGGCCAAGCCGGCCGGCCACGGCATCAACGATCCCAACTTCATCCAGCCGAAACGCCCGATGAGCGCGATCGGCGGCTAACAGATGGGTCAGGCGACCGGAATACGGGTGACCGTCCGATTCTTCGCGGCCGCGCAGGCGGCGGCGGGTACCGAGTCGGAGACGGTGGTGTTACGGCCCGGTGCCACGGTCGCCGAGTTGGTCGACGGCCTGGCCGCCCGGGGGTCCCGGCTCGCGACGGTGCTGCAGCGATCCTCTTACCTCTGCGACGGAGTAGCCGTGCGCGACGAGACCACAGCGTTGCAATCCGGCGACACCATCGATGTGCTACCGCCCTTCGCCGGCGGATGAAAATGTGAAATACCTCACGTAACGGAACGATAACGGCGCGGACACGCTCCGATTTCGGGTGCTAGTGACCTGCGCAAATCTCAAAGTTTCCTGGCGATTTATCAGCTGGATTCGGCGGAAACGCCAGGTTTCGCAAAAAGTGACGGGACCAACAGAACCCGCTAGCGTCTCCGGAGGCTCGCCAAGCTAACCCGTGGCGTTCCTCCCTCCCTATCGCGCCGAGCTCCATCCAATAGGCGGGGGATACCGACCGTGGATGGAGGCGGGGGACCCACCGGTCCACCGTGATCGAACCGGAGCCGACTGCGGCTCCTTGGGGTGAAGCCTGCGCGGTGTCCTTCGGGATACGGCGTAGGCCGGGTGGCCTCTCCCCCCGAACCCGACAGCTGACCTCGCAGGCGCGTGCAGAGAGGAATACCCGTTTTATGAGTGGACGACACCGTAAGCCCACTACATCTAGCGTCAGCGTCGCCAAAATTGCCGTCACCGGAGCAGTAATCGGTGGCGGCAGCATCGCTTTAGCCGCCCAAGCTGGCGCGGCCACGGACAGCGAATGGGACCGCGTCGCCAGTTGCGAGTCCGGTGGCAACTGGGCGATCAACACCGGTAACGGGTACCACGGCGGCCTGCAGTTCACCCAGGGCACCTGGGCATCGCACGGCGGCACCCAGTACGCCCCGTCGGCGCAGCTGGCCACCCGGGAACAGCAGATCGCGATCGCTGAGCGAGTGCTGGCGAGTCAGGGCCGAGGCGCCTGGCCGGTGTGTGGCCATGGGCTGTCGGGCCCGAGCCCCCGCAATGTCCTTCCGGAGCCGGCCGGGCTGAACGCGCCGCTGGACGCGCCCGGACTGAACGGTGAGCCCGCACCGCTGGCCGCCCCGCCTGCGGACGCGCCGCCGCCCGCCGAGCCGGCTCCGAAGGTGCAGCTGGCCGCCAGCGACCAAATCGCGCCTCCGGCTGACGCTCCTCCTCCGGCCGACGCACCGCCTCCGGCTGATGCGCCTCCTCCGGCTGACGCACCGGCTCCGGTCGACGCCGTGGCACCCGCGCCTCCGGCCGACGCACCGCCGCCAGCGGACGCACCGCCTCCGGCCGACGCACCCGCTCCGGTCGACGCCGTGGCACCCGCGCCTCCGGCCGACGCACCGCCGCCAGCGGACGCACCGCCTCCGGCCGATGCGCCAGAGCCGGCTCCCAAGACCGTCGACGTCGTTCTCGACGAGCCGCAGGAAGCCTCCACCGTCGGCTTCACCAGGAAGCTCTGGGAGGCCATCCAGACGCAGGACGTACACGGCAACGACGCGCTGGACGCGCTTGTTCAGCCGTCTATCGTCTGACGCTGCAAACCGGCTTAGGCCGAGCCCACCCACTCTTCGGTTCCATCGTCGAAGAACTGGTGCTTCCACACCGGCAGCCGCGCTTTGATCGTGTCCACCAGTTGGGCGCAGGTGGCGAACGCCGCCTGTCGATGGTCGGCGGCGACGGCTACCACCAGGGCCGCGTCACCGATCTGCAGGGCACCGATCCGGTGACTGGCCGCGACGGCGCGCACCCCGCTGGACTGCTCGGCGACCTCGGTCACCGCCTCGGCCAGGACCTGTGCGGCAGACGGGTGAGCGGAATACTCCAGCCTGGTCACTCCGCGTCCACCGTCGTGGTCACGGACCATTCCGTCGAAGCCGACGACGGCTCCGGCCGCTTGATGGCTCACCAGATCCTGGTGTTCGGCCAACGAGATTGGCCGCTCAGTCAGGGCGGCACGCAAGACCAGCGTCATCGCTGGTGATCTCCACCCGCAAGTTGATCGAGCGCATGGTCCAGCACATCGGCGAGCACGCTCAGGCCGTCGCGGACGCCGCCGGGTGAACCCGGCAGATTGACGATCAAGGTCCGGCCGGCCACGCCGCACACCCCGCGCGAGAGCACCGACGTCGGCACTTTCGGCAGACCGGAGCGACGGATCGCGTCCGCCAGCCCGGGGATCATGTAGTCGAGCACCGCCACCGTCTGCTCCGGTGTGCTGTCGCTGGGCGAGATCCCGGTGCCCCCGGAGGTGATGACCAGGTCGACGGCGGCGTCGACCGCGTCACCCAGCGCCTCCCCGACCGGGTTGCCGTCGGCCACAACCTGCGGCTCGGTTGGCGAAAAGCCGTGCTGTCCAAGCCATTCGGCGATGATAGGGCCGCATTTATCGGTATACACGCCGGTCGACGCGCGGGTCGAGGCAATGATGATGCTTGCGGTTCGGCCGCTCATGACGGTGTCCACGTTCCGTTACGGCCGCCTTCCTTGCGGAGCACTCGAACGTCGTCGATGCGAGCGGCCGGGTCAACCGCTTTGATCATGTCGTAGAGCGTCAGCGCCGCTATGCTGACCGCGGTCAACGCCTCCATCTCCACCCCGGTGCGATCGGTGCTGCGCACCGTCGCGGTGATCTCGATATCCGACTCGCCCACCGTGAAGTCGACGTCGACGCCGGTGAGTGCGAGTTGGTGGCACAGCGGGATCAGGTCGCTGGTGCGTTTGGCCGCCAGAATGCCCGCCACCCGCGCGGTAGCCAGGGCGTCACCCTTAGGCAGCCCGCCGGTGGAGATCAGCGCCAGTACCTCCGCGGTGGTGCGCAAGGCGCCCGCGGCAACGGCGGTGCGCCTGGTGGCTCCCTTCTCGGTGACATCGACCATGTGCGCCGCCCCCCGCTCATCCACGTGCGAGAGCGCGCCCGAGTGGGATTCGTCCGACGTACGGGCCTTTGACGCCCCAGAAACCCCAGATGCCCCTGCGGCCCCGGAGGAACCAGTGGCCCGAGCCATCCCGCCGACCTACCGATTGACGACGGTTACCGGGTGAAGATAGGGCAGGTCGTCGGACGGCAACGGGAACGTCAGTTCACCGAAGGGTGATAACGCGCCGGTGCGATCGGTCACCAGTTCGCTCACCGCGTGGTCGTCCGGATCCGTCGTCGGCCAGCCGTTGTCGACGTATTTGGTTTTGCGCTCGTCAGCCACGGGGTCCATTCTGACAGGTCCGGCAAGCGCACGCGGCGCATGTTCCCAAGCTGCGGCTCGGCTGCCGAACATGGGTGTCTGCCGACTCAATTACGCTGGTCAGCAATGACCGACAACAGCCCGCATATCCCGCTGGGTTCTTGGCTGGCCGAATTGCCCGACGAACGGCTGACCCGGCTCTTGGAGCTACGGCCCGACCTTGCGCAGCCGCCACCCGGCAGCATTGCCGCGCTCGCCGCGCGCGCTCAGGCCCGACAGTCGATCAAGGCCGCCACCGACGAGCTCGACTTCTTGCGGCTGGCGGTGCTGGACGCGCTGCTGGTGCTGCACGCGGACAGCACGCCGGTCCCGACCGCCAAGCTGCTCGCGCTGATCGGTGACCGCGCTCCGGAAACCGAGGTCGCCGACGCCCTGGACGACCTCAAGCACCGCGCCCTGGTCTGGGGCGAAGGCGCGGTCCGGGTTGCCGGCGACGCCGGCACGGGATTGCCCTGGCATCCGGGCCAGGTCACGCTCGAGGACATCTCGCAGACGGCGGAACAGATCGACGAACTCATCGAAGGGCTCGACGACGCCCAGCTGGACGTACTGAAGAAGTTGCTCGAGGGCTCCCCGATCGGGCGTACCCGCGATGCCGCGCCCGGCGCCCCGGCGGACCGGCCGGTGCCGCGGCTGCTCTCGATGGGTCTGCTGCGACGGGTCGACGCCGAGACGGTGATCCTGCCCCGTCACGTGGGACAGGTGCTGCGCGGGGAGTACCCCGGGCCGACCCAGCTGACCGCGCCCGATCCGGTGGTTTCGACCACCACGCCCGACGACGTCGACGCCACCGCAGCCGGTGCCGTCATCGATCTGCTGCGCGAGGTCGACGTACTCCTCGAAACACTCAGCACCGCACCGGTATCCGAGTTGCGCAGCGGAGGCATGGGGATTCGGGAAGTCAAGCGGCTGGCCAAGACGACGAGAATGGACGAGCCGCGGCTGGGTCTGATCCTCGAAATCGCGGCCACCGCCGGACTGATCGCCAGCGGCATGCCCGATCCGGAACCACCGCACGGGGATCCGCCCTATTGGGCGCCGACGGTGGCCGCCGACCGGTTCGCCGCGATGTCAGCTGCCCAACGGTGGCATTTGCTCGCCAGCAATTGGCTCGATTTGCCGGGCCGGCCGGCACTGATCGGCAGTCGCGGCCCAGACGCCAAACCCTATGGCGCCCTGTCGCATTCGCTGTACTCGACAGCGGCCCCGCTGGACCGCCGGCTGCTGCTGCGTATGCTTGCCGAGCTGCCCGCCGGCGCCGGAGTCGACGCAACCACGGCATCGGAGGCTTTGGTCTGGCGCCGCCCGCGCTGGGCCAGGCGACTGCAGCCAGGACCCGTCGCGGACCTAATGACCGAGGCCCACGCGCTGGGACTGGTTGGGCGCGGAGCGATCAGCGCGCCCGGCCGCGCACTGCTGGATGACGGCGTCGACCCCGGACCCGCGGTCGACGCGATGACGCGGGCGATGCCCCAACCGATCGACCACTTCCTGGTCCAGGCCGACCTGACCGTCGTGGTGCCCGGGCCGCTGCACCGCGATCTCGCCGACGACCTCGCCACGGTCGCCACTGTCGAATCCGCCGGCGCGGCGATGGTGTACCGGGTCAGCGAGCAGTCGATCCGGCGCGCCCTCGACATCGGCAAGACTCGCGACTGGATGCACGCGCTTTTCACCAAGCACTCGAAAACTCCTGTCCCGCAAGGGCTTACTTATCTCATCGACGATGCCGCGCGCCGGCATGGCCAGCTGCGCGTCGGCATGGCCGCTTCGTTTGTACGGTGCGAGGATCCGGCGCTGCTGGCTCAGGCCGTGGCTGCACCGGCCGCCGAAGAGCTGCAGCTGCGCGCGCTGGCGCCGACGGTGGCGGTCTCTCCCGCGCCGATATCTGAGGTACTGTCCGTGCTGCGCGGCGCCGGGTTCGCCCCGGCGGCCGAAGATTCCACCGGAGCCATCGTCGACGTCCGACCCCGCGGGGCGCGGGTGCCCACACCACAGCACCGTCGGCCATACCGCCCGCCGCCGCGGCCTGGCAGCGACACGCTCAACGCCGTCGTCGCGGTGATGCGGAAAGTCACCGGCGCGCCGTTCGGCAATATCCGCGTCGACCCAGCCGTGACGATGTCGCTTCTGCAGCGCGCGGCGCGCGACCAGGACACGTTGATGATCGGGTACCTCGACGCCGCGGGCGTGGCCACTCAGCGGGTGGTATCGCCGATCGCCATCCGGAACGGTCAGCTGGTGGCCTTCGATTCGGCGTCCGGCCGGCTGCGTGACTTCGCCATCCATCGCATCACATCGGTGATGTCGGTCGACGACTGAATAATGGGGGCACCACCCGCTTGCGGGAGAAAGGAGCGGCGCCATTGACTGACGGGCCGTTGATCGTGCAGTCCGACAAGACGGTGCTGCTCGAGGTCGACCACGAGCTGGCGGGTGCGGCGCGCGCCGCCATCGCGCCGTTCGCCGAGCTGGAACGCGCACCCGAACACGTGCACACCTACCGCATCACACCGCTGGCGCTGTGGAACGCCCGCGCCGCCGGCCATGACGCCGAGCAGGTCGTCGACGCGCTGGTGTCTTTCTCGCGCTACGCGGTACCCCAGCCGCTGCTGGTCGACGTCGTCGACACCATGGCGCGCTACGGCCGCCTGCAGCTGGTGAAGAATCCCGCGCACGGCCTGACGCTGGTGAGCCTGGATCGCGCGGTGCTCGAGGAAGTATTGCGCAACAAGAAGATCGCACCGATGCTGGGCGCCCGACTCGACGACGACACCGTCATCGTGCACCCCAGCGAACGCGGCCGCGTCAAACAGTTGCTGCTCAAGATCGGTTGGCCCGCTGAGGATCTCGCCGGCTACGTCGACGGTGAGGCACATCCGATCAGCCTGCATGAGGACGGCTGGAAGCTGCGCGACTATCAACAGCTGGCCACGGACTCGTTCTGGTCGGGCGGCTCGGGGGTCGTGGTTCTTCCGTGCGGCGCCGGGAAGACACTGGTCGGTGCTGCTGCGATGGCGAAAGCGCAAGCGACGACGTTGATTCTGGTCACCAATATCGTCGCGGCGCGGCAATGGAAGCGCGAGCTGGTCGCGCGTACCTCGTTGACCGAGGAAGAGGTCGGCGAGTACTCCGGAGAGCGCAAGGAGATTCGACCCGTCACGATTTCGACGTATCAGATGATCACTCGCCGTACCAAAGGCGAATACCGGCATCTGGAGCTTTTCGACAGCCGCGACTGGGGGCTGATCATTTACGACGAGGTGCATCTGCTGCCGGCACCGGTGTTCCGGATGACCGCCGACCTGCAATCCAAACGGCGGCTGGGCCTGACCGCCACGTTGATCCGCGAAGACGGCCGCGAGGGTGACGTATTCTCCCTGATCGGTCCGAAACGCTACGACGCGCCGTGGAAAGACATTGAGGCGCAAGGCTGGATCGCACCGGCAGAGTGCGTGGAAGTCCGAGTCACGATGACCGACAACGAGCGGATGATGTATGCCACCGCGGAGCCCGAGGAGCGCTACCGGCTGTGCTCGACGGTTCACACCAAAATCGCTGTGGTCAAGTCGATTCTGCAGAATCATCCCGACGAGCAAACCCTGGTGATCGGCGCCTACCTGGATCAGCTTGACGAACTGGGCGCCGAGCTGGATGCCCCGGTGATCCAGGGTTCGACGCGGACCAGCGAACGCGAAGCACTGTTTGACGCTTTCCGTCGCGGCGAAATCACCAGACTGGTGGTGTCCAAGGTGGCCAACTTCTCTATCGACCTACCGGAAGCCGCAGTGGCGGTTCAGGTTTCGGGAACATTCGGATCGCGTCAGGAGGAGGCCCAACGGCTGGGCCGGCTGCTGCGGCCCAAGGCCGACGGCGGCGGCGCCGTCTTCTACTCCGTGGTGGCCCGCGACAGCCTGGACGCCGAGTACGCCGCGCACCGACAGCGGTTCTTGGCCGAGCAGGGCTACGGCTACATCATCCGCGACGCCGACGACCTGTTGGGCCCGGCAATCTAGGGCGCGAGTAACAAGGCGAGCAGACGCAGAATCGCCCAAAATGCCCCGATTTTGGGCGATTCTGCGTCTCCTCGCGCTACAGCGGGCTCGCGCTACAGCGACAGGATGGTCGCCGACGCGGTGCCGGGTGCGCCATACACCTGCGCCAGGCCGACGCGCGGGTTGCCTGGCACCTGACGTTCGCCGGCCTCGCCGCGCAGCTGTCGCACCAGCTCGTGCATCTGGCGCAGCCCCGACGCACCGATGGGCTCGCCGTTGGCGATCAGCCCGCCATCTGTATTGACCGGCATCGACCCATGAATCTCGGTGGCGCCGTCGGCCAGCAGCTTCTCCTGCTCACCGTCGGCACACAGACCCGTCTCGGCCATGTGAATGACCTCGTTGCCGGCGTCGGTGTCCTGCAGTTGGGCCACGTCGATGTCGTCGGGCCCGATACCCGCCGCCTCGTAGGCCGCTTTTGCCGCGTAAACCGTTGGGGAGACGTCCTCGTCGAGTGGCGCGAAAGTGGCATGCACTTCGTACGCACCGTAGCGGCGGGTGCGGATCTCGCAGGCGCGCACGTACACCGGCTTGTCGGTGTACTTGTGCGCCATATCGGCGCGGCACATGACCACCGCAGCCGCACCCTCGTCGGGCGCGCAGAACATGTACTGCGTCAGCGGGTAGTTCAGCACGGCCGAGTTGAGGATCTCTTCCTCGGAAATCGCCTTGCGGCGGAACGCATTCGGGTTCAGCGCGCCGTTGCGGAAGTTCTTGGCAGCCACTTTGGCCAAGGTGGCTTGCGAGATGTTGTGGTCGTGGAGGTACTTGTTGGCCTTCATTCCGAAGAACTTCGTGGTGACAAACTGCCCGTTCTGCGCATACCACTGGGGCAGCGCCAACTTGGCGGGGTCGTCGGTGAACGCGCCGCGCGGGTGCTTGTCCAGCCCGATGGCGATGCCGATGTCGTACTTACCCAGCCGGATGGTGTCGGCGGTCTGCTGGATGGCGCTGGCCGCGGTGGCGCAGGCGTTGAAGACGTTGGTGAACGTGATGCCGGTCAGCCCGACCAGGCGGGTCACCGCGTCGGGGTTGGACACCTCGTGGCTGCCGCCGAAGCCGAACTGGATGTCTTTCCACTCCACACCGGCGTCGGAGAGCGCCGATTGGATCGCTTCGGCACCCATCTGCATCGCGGTCTTGTCGAACCTGCCGAATGGATGCAGGCCCACGCCGATGATGGCCACATCGTTAGTCATCTTTGGCTTCCTCTCGGTAGATGGTGGCGACCCGCTTCACCCGGCTCCGCCGCGCTCGCGATCGCCCTCGGTAAATGGTGGCGATCCGCTTCACCCGGCTCCGCCGCGCTCGCGATCGCCACTAGACCGGCTGGAACGCGTAGGTGAGGATCTCGTTGCCGTCGCCGTCGGTGGCGAAGGGCACCATGGTGAGTTCGACTTCCTGGCCGAACTGCAGTTTGGCGGGGTCGTTCTCGGTGAGCCTGCCCTCGACCCGGATCACGTCGCCGAGCTGGATCAGCCCAATACCGAACGGCACGAAATCCTTTCCGGTCGGACCGGCGTATGGCGGTCCGGGCGGGAAGCCCTGGGTTGTCCATGCGACGACGGTTCCGCGGCGCGGCAACAACACCTCGCTCATCTGTGCGCCGCTGCAGCGCGGACACCACTGCTGCACCGGGAAAGCGGTGGCACCGCAGCCGCCGCAGCGACTGCCGATCAGCTGCGGGTTCTCGTCCGGCCAAGTTGAGATTTCGGGGGCAAGTGCCTTCTGCATCGAGCGATCCTCCAGCGATCCTTCACAGCCCGCCAACGCAATGGGCTCCCCAAAAGGTACAACAGCATTCCGGAAAAGTGGAAATCTCGTTCTCGCCAGGAATACGGCCAGTGTTAGGTTGCCTCAGGAACCGATTTTGAGGAGACGACTAATGCCGGTCACGGTCACGCTTGAACTCAGACTGAAGCCCGACGCGGTGCCCGCGGCGCGGGATGTCATGGCCCGGGCGCTTCAGGACACCCGGGCGTTCGACGGAAACCTCCGGACCGACGTGCTCGTCGACGAAGACGACGAAGCGCACTGGCTGATCTACGAACTCTGGGACACGGTCGAGCACGACGAGGGCTACCGCAGCTTTCGTGCCGCCGAAGGTCGGCTCACCGAGCTGCCACCGCTGCTGGCCGCGCCTCCGGTCAAGACGCGATACGTGACCAGCGATATCTAAACGGATTCAGGGACTTTGAATCCTGCGGCCTCCAGCTGGTCTGTGATCGACTTCAGGTCATAGGAATAACGCCAGCGCGTGATCCGCCCATCGGCGTTGACCTCAAACGCTCCCATGACTTCCAAGAAGAAGGGCTTGCCGCCTATGCGGTAGTTCTCAACGCCTTCCAGCATCACCGTTCCGCCCTGGGCCACCAGCGAATTGACGTCGATCTTCGCGCCACCGAAACCCATCGCGATTTCAGCGTCAAGCTCTGACCTGATGGCCTCGCGGCCGTGATGCACTCCGCGCGGGCCGTCGATGAACAGAGCGTCGTCACTGAAAAAGCTGACCAGCTCGTCCAGGTCGGGGTGTGCCCATGCGGCGAGGAAACTGCGTACGACCGACTCCGGCGAATCGCCCATTGTGAACCACCTCTGGCTAAGGGCGGGTCTCCCGATGTCCCGCACGGGATGGCGAACTGTAGCTCGCAAAGACCCCTGGCGGAATCGAATCACGACGGCACGTAGCAGATGCAAATAATTGCGATTGCGCGAGGTGACTAGCTAAGCGCGGGAATCACTTCGCGTTCGAACAACTCGATGCCGGAGCGGTCGTAGGCCGCCTCGGGGAAGTAGCAGATCGCGTACTCACAGCCAAGTTCGCGGATCTTGGCCAGCCGCTCGATCACCTGTTCCGGCGTGCCGGTCGCCGAATCGGGAACGCCGCTGGCCATCGAATCCGCCACCGCCTCAGGCACATAGCCGACCATGCGGTCGCGCGCCCGCTTCAGGCGATCCTTGACGTCGTCCTCCGATGAGCCGACGACGGCGGTGAAGTTCGCCGAACGAACGATGGCGTCGAAGTCGGTGCCCAACTTGCTGCAATGCTGCGCCAGCACCTCCGACTTGTGGGCGAATGCGTCGGGCTCCGGTGTGAAGTTGGTGTACTGCGCGTACTTTGCGGCGATCCGCAACGTCACCTTCTCGCCGCCGCCGGCGATCCACAATGGAAGCCCATTGTCCTGCAACGGCTTCGGCGCAACAATCGCCCCATCGACCTGGTAGTGCTTACCCTGGAAGGTGACCTTGCCGTCGCGCCAGGCGTCGCGCATGATCTGCACACCTTCGTCCAGCCGGCCTAGCCGTTCTCCCGCGGACGGAAAGCCGTAACCGTAAGCGCGCCATTCGTGTTCGTACCAGCCACCGCCGATACCCATCTGGATGCGGCCACCGGAGATGATGTCCGATGTGGCCGCCACCTTGGCCAGGTAGACGGGATTGCGGTAGCTCATCGCCGTGCACATCTGGCCCAGCTTGATCCGCGAGGTGGTCGCCGCGTAGGCCGCCATCAGCGACCACGCCTCGTGCGTGGCTTCATCGCTCGGCAGTGGCACCGTGTGGAAGTGGTCGTAGACCCACAGTGAGTCCCATGCGCCGCCGTCGGCGTAAGTCGCCAGGTCGCGCATCACCGCCCAGTGCCGCTCGGGTTCGATGCCGACAAGATCCATTCGCCAGCCTTGCGGAATAAAAAGACCAAAGCGCATAGCAGGACTCTAGCTACTCGCAAGTGCTCTGGCCGTCGCGGCCCTCGCCACCGACGACACCCAACGCGGCCAGCGCGGCCTCCACCGAGGTCGCCCGCAACGCCTCATAAGGAGTGTCTGGAAACTGCAGGCAGCAGTCTTGCAGTCCGCCGAAGGCGACCACCGCGCGCGTGGACTCCGCCAGCGTCGGCTGTGGCCCGAACACCAGTTTGCCGAGCCGGTCGCGCCAAGCCAGCACCTTGTCGATGAGCCCGAGGTCGGCCAGCATCGTCAACTCGGCCAGCACCAGCACCATGTCCTGACGGTGCCGATAGTGGAAATCGAAATACCCCTCCAGCAATTCGCGCGCATCGGCGTCGTTCCGGCTTTCCTGGTCGTCGACGAATCGCTCCCCTTCGTCGATCAACGGGACCAGGATGCTGCGCACCAACTCTTCTCGCGACGCGAAGTGGTAGTACAACGCGGGTTTGGTGATTCCCAGCTTGTCGGCGATGTCCTGCAGGCTGGTGCGCTGCACACCTTGCTGCACGAACAGGTCTCGGGCGACCTCTTGAATTCGCTGCCTGGTGTCTGACCGCGGCCCGCTCACTCCACGAGCTTAACTGACTTACCGATAGGTAAGCACGGTGCTATGCTTACCGAACGTTAAGTAAGTGAGGAGATCGTCATGCGGATTCTGATCTCCGGGGCCAGCATCTCCGGCCCCGTGCTGGCCTACTGGCTCAGCCGATACGGGTTCGACGTCACCGTCGTTGAACGCGCACCGCAACTGCGGAAGACCGGGGGCCACGCCGTCGATCTGTTCCGGCCGGCAATGGAGATCTCGGAGAAGATGGGCGTGCTGCCGCAGATCGAAGCGCTCGCTACCGGCACGACCCAGCTGACCATCTACCGCCAAGGCGCGCGTCGACCGGCGCATATCGACCTCACCAAGGTCACCGGTGCCGCATCCGACCGGCACGTCGAAATCATGCGTGACGACCTGAGCGAGGTCTACTACTCAGCGAGTCGCGACGACGCAGAGTACCTGTTCGGCGACTCGATCACGGCGATATTCTCGGACGGCAACGTAACTTTCGAGCACGCGGCGCCTCGCACGTTCGACGTGGTCATCGGCGCCGACGGGCTGCACTCGAACGTTCGTCGACTGATGTTCGGCGAAGAAATCGAACGCACTCAGTTCCTCGGCGGGTACCTGGCGGTGGAATCAGTTCCCAAAACGCTTGCGCGCGATGGCGAGATGGTCACCCACGTCAGCGCCGGTCGCCTCGCCGGACTGTATACCGCGGCTCCCCTCGACGACGCGCGCGCACTATTCATGTTCCGCAGCAAAGACGAATTGCAATACCACTACCGAGATGTACTGCGGCAAAAGGACTTATTGCGCGAGGCGTTCACCGGTATGCATGAGCAGGTAGACGGCTGGCTCCAGGAGCTCGAGACCACACCCTCGTTCTATTTCGACTCGATCACCCAGCTGCAGCTGGACACCTGGTCGCGCGGACGGGTCACGCTGGTCGGAGACGCGGGATACTGCCCGGGGCCCGCGGTCGGTGGCAGTACCAGCATCGCCGTGCTCGGTGCCTACATACTGGCCGGTGAATTGGCGCAGGCCGCCGGCGACCATGCGCGCGCGTTTGCCGCCTACGAACGCGAGATGGCCGACGCCGTGCACGGCAGTCGCGTGTTTGCCCGCACGGTGGCCAAGAGCATCGTGCCCGGCTCCGCAGCCGGTGTCTGGGCGCTGACCCGCGGCGCACAGCTGGTCTCACTACTGCCCGCTAAGCTGACCAAGACCGTCGCAAAGTTGAATACCAAGGGTGTGCGGCTCTACGACTCCATGCAGTTCAAGGAGTACTCACCAATTTGAGCGCGAGCAGACGCAAAAGCCCCCATTTTCGCGTCGAACTGGGTGCTTTTGCGTCTGCTCGCCGTGGCACTGAAGCCATGCCGCGGTCGGTCGTTTGCTCGCCGCAACCAAGCGGACGGTGATCGCCACGGGGATCCTCAACCTCTGGATGCACTCGCCCGATGATGTGGCCGAATCATATGCAGCCTTGACCACTGAGCATGGGGACCGCTTCCTGCTGGGAATCGGTGTCAGCCACGCGCCGCTGATCGACGCGGGCGAGCCCGGCCGGTACCGCAAACCGCTGGCCGCGACGGCATCATTTCTGGATGCGCTGGATGCGGCTCAACAGCCGGTGCCCATCGATCGGCGGGTTCTTGCCGCATTAGGTCCGAAGATGTTGGCATTGGCCGCGAGCCGGGCCCGCGGAGCACACCCATACCTTGTCACACCTGAACACACCGCTTCTGCCCGTTCGACTTTGGGCGAGGGCCCATTGCTGCTGCCGGAGCAGGCCGCAATCCTGTGTGACGACGCCGACGAGGCACGCCGCATCGGAACCGACTGGCTCCGTGCATATTTGGCGTTGCCGAACTATGCCAACAACCTGCTGCGCAGCGGGTTCTCCGAGCAAGACCTGACACAGGTTAGCGATCGCCTTTTCGACGCGATCGTTGTGTGGGGCGATGAGGAGGCGATCATGCGGAGGATCGAGGTGCATCGCTCGGCCGGCGCCGACCATGTCTGTGTCCAGGTGTTGACGGCCGACCCGCGTACCTTCCCCCGCGAGCAATGGCGCCGAATTGCCGCTGCCGCCAGATGACCGCACGAGCGAAAGGGATACGGTTAGGCCATGGCGTCCAAGCACACCCTCTTTCGGATCTTCTACCGCATCGGCTTTACCCCGTGGGACGGTCACCCCATCGCCCAGCACCTGCAGGACTTAGTCGAGGGAACGGGTGACACACCGCCGCTGCCCGCAGGCTCGGCGCTCGACCTCGGATGTGGTACCGGCGATTCGTCGATTTACCTTGCGCGACACGGCTGGAAGGTCACCGGCGTCGACTTCGTGCCGAACGCGCTCGACAAGGCCCGCGCAAAGGCGGGCGCCGCCAATCTGTCGATCGACTTCGTCCACGCTGACGTCACTCACCTGAGTCAGGCGGGCATCGGCGCAGACTTCCCGTTGATCGTCGACAACGGTTGCCTGCACAACATGAGCGACGACGATCGCGACGCATACGTCCACGAGGTCAGCGCCGTCGCCGCGGCGGACGCCCGGCTGTTGATCGTCGCGTTCCTTCCGGGCGGGAGGTTCGGTGTACGAGGCGTCGACCCCGCCGAAATGGAACGACGATTCACCCCCGCCTGGACGCTGTTGTCTGCCGGCGAGGAGCGGGAGTTGGACCGCGAGAATACTCCGGCGCGGTACTACCTCTTTCAGCGCCGCGCCTGAGCCCCGCGAGCAGACGCAAAAGCCCCCGACACGCCGTGCGTGCGGGGGCTTTTGCGTCTGTTCGCGCTACGTCAGCGAGGACGGCGGCAAGAAGCGGTCGCCGTACTTTTCCGCAAGCTCGCGCGCCCGGGCCACAAACGCTTCCTTGCCCGTACCGAGCGGGCCTTGATAGCCGACGATGTACTGCGCGCTACCACCGGTCCACGGGGGAAAGCCGATCCCCATGATTGAGCCGATGTTGGCGTCGGCCGTGGACGTCAGCACGTTCTCGTCGAGACACTTCTGGGTTTCCAGGGCCTCGGCGAATAGCATCCGGTCGATCATGTCCTGCAGCGGCGGCTCCGAGGAGCCCGACTTGAACGTCTCGCGCAGGCCCGGCCACAACCCGGTCCGCTTGCCCTCGGGGTACTCGTAGAACCCTGCACCCTTCAAACGGCCGGACCGCTCCAGCTCAATCATCTTCTCCACCACGGCTTCTGCCGGATGCGGCTCGTACTTACCACCGGCGTCCTCGACGCCCTTACGGGTGGCGACCGCGATCTTGTGCATCAGCTCGAGGTTGAGCTCGTCGGACAGCTGCAGGGGCGGCGCCGGGTAGCCGGCCTGCGAACCCGCCTGCTCGATGCTGGCCGGCTCCACACCCTCGCCGAGCATCGCCAGCGCCTCGTTGACGAACGTGCCGATGACGCGAGACGTGAAGAAGCCGCGGCTGTCGTTGACCACAATCGGGGTCTTGCCGATGGCCAGCGTGTAGTCGAACACGCGGGCCAGCGCCTCGTCAGATGTCTTCTCGCCCTTGATGATTTCCACCAGCGGCATCTTGTCGACCGGGGAGAAGAAGTGGATTCCGATGAAGTCCTCCTGCCGCTTCACTCCGCTGGCCAGACCGGTGATCGGCAGCGTGGAGGTGTTGGATCCCAGAACCGCGTTGGGCTCGACGACGTCCTCGATCTCCTGGAACACCTTGTGCTTGAGTTCCTGGTTCTCGAACACGGCCTCGATCACGAAGTCCACGCCCTTGAGGTCGGCGGGGTCGGCGGTCGGGGTGATGCGCCCGAGCAGGGCGTCGCTCTTCTCCTGGGTGGTTCGCCCGCGCTCCAGCGCCTTGGCCTCCAGCTTCTCGGAATAGCCCTTGCCCTTCTGAGCGGCTTCCAAGCTCACGTCCTTGAGCACCACGTCGTAGCCGGCCTTGGCCGAGACGTAGGCGATGCCGGCGCCCATCATGCCGGCGCCCAGCACACCAACCTTGTTGATCTTGACCGGCTCAATGCCCTCGGGCCGTGACCCACCGTTGTTGATGGTCTGCAGGTCGAAAAAGAACGCCTGGATCATGTTCTTGGCGACCTGGCCGGTGACCAGCGTGGTGAAGTAACGGCTCTCGATGCGGCTGGCGGTGTCGAAGTCAACCTGCGCACCCTCGACCGCAGCGGCCAAGATGGCCTTCGGCGCGGGCATCGGCGCACCCTTGATCTGCTTGCGCAGCAACGCCGGGAACGACGGCAGGATGGACGCCAGGGCGGGCGACGACGGAGTGCCGCCGGGCATCTTGTAGCCCTTCTTGTCCCACGGCTGTTCGTGCGAGTCGGGGTTGGCCTTGATCCACGCTTTGGCCGCGGGCACCAGTTCCTCGACCGTCGGCAGCAGCTCGTCGATCAGACCGAGCTCCTTGGCCTTGGCCGGCTTGAACCGGGTGCCCTGCGACAGCACGGTGACGAACGCGTTCTGGATACCGAGCATGCGCACTGTGCGGGTGACGCCACCAGCGCCGGGCAGCAGACCCAGCGTCGCCTCCGGAAATCCGAACTGTGACCCCTTCACATCGGCCGCGATGCGGTGATGGCAGGCCAGCGCGATCTCCAGGCCGCCGCCGAGCGCGGCGCCGTTGAGTGCGGCCACCACTGGCACGCCCAGCGTCTCGATGGTGCGCAGCTGCTTCTTGACGTTCTCGACCAGATCGAAAGCCTCACCGGCGTTCTCCGGCCCAATCTGGATCATGCTCTTCACGTCACCACCGGCGAAGAAGGTCTTCTTCGCGCTGGTGATCACCACGCCGGTGATCGAATCTTTCTCCTCGACAAGACGATCCACCGTCTTGCCCATCGACTCGATGTAGTTTTCGTTCATCACGTTGGCCGAACCCGACGGGTCGTCCAGCGTCAGCGTGACGATGCCGTCGGCATCTTTGTCCCACTGAATTGCGTTGTCGGCCATGTACTTAAACCCTCTCGATGATCGTCGCGACACCCATGCCGCCGCCAATACAAAGCGTCACCAACGCGCGCTGGGCGTTGCGGCGCTCCAGCTCGTCGACCATGGTGCCCAGGATCATTGCGCCGGTGGCACCCAGCGGGTGGCCCATCGCGATGGCGCCACCGTTGACGTTGAGCTTCTCGTCCGGGATGTTCAGGTCCTTCTGGAACTTGAGCACCACCGACGCGAATGCCTCGTTGAGCTCGAACAGGTCGATGTCGTCGACGGTCAGTCCGGCGCGGTCGAGCACCTTCTTGGTGGCCGGTGTCGGCCCGGTCAGCATGATCACCGGGTCGGCGCCGCTGGTGGCGGTGGCCACGATGCGCGCCCGCGGGCTCAGCCCCTGCGACTTGCCCGCCGCCTGGTTTCCGATCATCACCAGCGCGGCGCCGTCGACAATCCCGGAGCTGTTACCGCCGGTGTGGACGTGGTTGATCTTCTCGACGTAGTAGTACTTCTGCAGAGCGACGTCGTCGAAGCCACCCATCGCGGCCAGACCCTCGAAGGCCGGCTTCAGCTTGCCCAGCCCTTCCTTGGTGGTGTCGGGCCGCATGTGCTCGTCGTGGTCGAGGATCAGCAGACCGTTCTGGTCGCGGACAGGCACCACGGACTTGGCGAAGTAGCCGCCCGACCACGCCTCGGCGGCCTTCTCCTGGCTGCGTAGCGCGTAGGCGTCGACGTCGTCGCGGGAGAAGCCCTCGATGGTCGCGATGAGGTCGGCGCCGATGCCCTGCGGGACGAACATGACGTCGTAGTTGGTAGCGGGGTCCAGGCCCATCGCGCCGCCGTCTGATCCCATCGGCACCCGACTCATCGACTCCACGCCGCCGGCCAGCACCAGGTCATCCCAGCCGGAGCGCACCTTCTGCGCGGCGGTGTTGACGGCCTCCAGGCCCGACGCGCAAAACCGGTTGAGCTGTACGCCGCCGGAGGTCACCGGCATACCAGAGGCCAGCACCGCGGCGCGGGCGATGTCACCGCCCTGGTCGCCGACTGGTGAGACGCACCCCAAGATGACGTCGCTGATGAGGTTCTCGTCGAGGTCGGGGTTGCGCTTGCGCAGCTCCTCGATCAAGCCGACGACCAGGCTCAATGGCTTGACTTCGTTCAGCGAGCCGTTGCGCTGCTTGCCGCGCGGCGTGCGGATGGCCTCATAGATGAAGGCTTCTTCGGACATGTCTGCTTCCTGTTCGCGAAAAGGGGGTTCAGATCCGTCTAAAAGACTAGGTCCAGTAATTGAACACTAACAAAGGACTCGGCCAACCTGTTGGTTGGGCGGGATTTAGCTGGTCACAGGCTGGGCGACGTCGCTCGTGGTCGGCGCGCGGCTTTCGGTGTGAACGTAGGGCGTTCGGAGTGAACGTAGGGCGGGCACCCGCGAAACTTTCCGCCCAGGCGTCACACCCAAAGCCCAGGATTCACAGTCGACGCCGCCAAGTCACACCGAAAGCGCAGGATCTACAGTCGACGCCAACAGCACCCTAAGCTCGACGACCATGACGGTGTCGCGGCTGCGGCCCTACGCCACCACGGTCTTCGCCGAGATGTCGGCGCTGGCCGCGCGCATCGGCGCGGTGAACCTCGGGCAGGGCTTTCCCGACGAGGACGGACCGCCGGCGATGCTTAAGGCCGCCCAGGACGCCATCGCCAACGGCGTCAACCAGTACCCGCCCGGCCTGGGAATCATGCCGCTGCGCGAGGCGATCGCCGCCCAGCGCAAAAGGCACTTCGGCATCGATTACGACCCCGAAACCGAGGTGCTCGTGACGATCGGCGCCACCGAGGCCATCGCGTCAGCGGTCCTCGGGCTCGTCGAACCCGGTTCGGAGGTCCTGCTGATCGAGCCGTTCTACGACTCCTACTCGCCGGTGGTGGCAATGGCCGGCGCTCATCGCGTGCCCGTGCCGATGGTCCCCAATGGCCGCGGCTTTGCGCTGGATCCCGATGCGCTTCGGCGCGCGCTGACACCGCGGACCCGGGCGCTGATCATCAACTCCCCACACAACCCGACCGGCGCGGTGTGCACCGCCACCGAACTGGCGGCCATTGCCGAGATCGCGGTGGCCGCAGATCTTTTGGTGATCACCGACGAGGTATACGAACACCTGGTGTTTGACGGCGCCGAACACCTGCCGCTGGCGGCTTTCGACGGTATGGCCGAACGGACCATCACCATCTCGAGCGCGGCCAAGATGTTCAACTGCACCGGCTGGAAGATCGGATGGGCTTGCGGCCCAAGCCAACTCATCGCCGGGCTGCGCGCGGCCAAGCAGTATCTGAGCTACGTCGGCGGCGCGCCGCTGCAGCCGGCGGTGGCGTTGGCGTTGAACACCCAGGACGCCTGGGTGCCCGCACTGCGGGCACGCCTGCAGGCACGACGCGATCGGCTGGCCGCGGGCCTGGCCGACATCGGCTTCGAGGTACACGACAGCTACGGCACCTACTTCCTGTGCGCCGATCCGCGCCCGCTGGGTTATGACGACAGCACCGCGTTCTGTGCGGCATTACCGCAGAAAGTCGGGGTGGCCGCCATCCCGCTGTCGGCGTTCTGCGATCCGACGGCGACGCATGCCGCACAGCAAGCCGAAGTGTGGAATCACCTCGTGCGCTTCACCTTCTGCAAAACCGATGAGACTCTGGACGAGGCGATCAGGCGACTGGCGGCGCTCCGGCATGGGCCGGCTATTTCGACTCCCGGTTCATGACGAAATCCCGCAGCCCCTCGGTTGCGGAGCTCAAGACCTTCTTGCGCGCTCGCTTCACCAGAAACTCAGGCAATGGCGCCGACGGCTCCAAGGTGATCTCGAAACGCACTCGGGTTCTGTTCTCCCCCTCGCGGTGCATGGTGAACTCGACGTGCTGGCCGTGCTGCTGCACGGTCTTCTTGGCGTCCCACACCATCCAGTCAGGCCCCCAGTGGAATTCGAGCAACTGCTGATCGACGATGCCGATCACTTTCACCGTGACTTTGACGTGGTGCGGCCGGCCGTCGGGATAGGTGTCGATGACCTCCGCGCGCTTGTGCACCGACGACCACAGCGGAACCGAGCCGATATCGGCGAGCGCGTCCAGGATCACTTCCGGCGGCGCATCAATGATGATTTCTCGCGATGCTTGTACAGCCACTAGAACAAAATTAGCAATCCGACTGCCGCACCGACACAGCCATCAGGCCTCGCTGTCGTGGGCGGCACCGCTGTTGGCGACCCACTTGCGCAGCCCCTCCGTCGCGGCATCCAGCACAACCTTGGTCGCACGCTTGACGATGAAACCCGGAATTGGACCTGACGGTTCGACGGTGATGTCGAAATGCACCCGGCTCTTGTCCACACCTTCCGGCTGGACCCGGTACTCGATGTGTTGCCCATGCTGCTGGAACGTCTCTTGGACGTCGTACACCACCCAGTCCGGACCCCAGTGGTATTCCAGGATTTCGTTGTCTACCAGACCCATAATCTTGACGGTGGCCTTGACGTGATGGGGCCGACCGTCCGGGTACCGGTCGATCACCTCCACTTTTTTGTGCAGCGGAGACCATTCCGATAGGACACCAACATCGCTCAGCGCCTCCATGATCACTTCCGGCGGCGCGTCAATCAAAATTTCACGCGATGCTTGTACAGCCACTACTGCCAAGCTAGCAACCTGGTCGCGCTCCTGCTCTTGTTTGGCGCAATTTCGTGGTTACCAATCGATTTCGGCGATCGGCGTAGTGGCGGCCGGGGGCGGAGCGACCGGTCCGGCCGGTGTGCGGGAGAACCGCGGCGCGGGTGCGGCCTGCTCGACGCCGTGGGCGGTGATCACCGTGGACCGCGCGTTCAAATGGTCGTTGCCCGCGGCCTCACCCCACGTCAATACCGGCGTGACGCATGCGTCAGTTCCCTCGAAAACCTGCGTCCACTCCGCGCGGGTTCGACTGGCGAACCGTTGCGCGAAGAGGTCGTGCATCGTCGGGTATGACCCGATGTCGAGCTGGTTGGGCACTTCGTCGGCTGACAGGTCGAGCCCGACCAGCAACGCCGCGAAGAATTGCGGCTCGATCGCGCCGACGGCCATGTACTTGCCGTCGGACGTCTCGTAGCAGCGGTAGAACGGGGCGCCGCCGTCCAGCAGAAACGATTCGCGTTCGTCTCGCAGCGCCCCCGTCGACTTCATGGTCCACATCATCTGCGCGAGCACACTGACGCCGTCGACCATTGCGGCGTCGACGACCTGACCCTCACCCGAACGTTCCCGCTCGTACAGCGCGGCCACGATGCCCAGCAGCACCAGCATCGAACCGCCTCCGAAGTCGGCGACCAGGTTCAGCGGCGGCATCGGCGGCCGGTCGCGGTAGCCCAGCGCCGAGAGCGCTCCGGTCTGCGACAGATAGTTGATGTCGTGACCCGCGGTCGGTGCCAGTGGCCCGTCCTGTCCCCACCCGGTGATGCGCGCGTAGATCAGTCGCGGGTTGACCGCCGCGCAGTCGTCGGGCCCGATGCCGAGACGCTCGCAGGTGCCGGGCCGGAAACAGTCCAGCAACACATCGGCCTTGGCGGCCAACTCCAGTAGCGTCTGCGGTTGCGTCTTGACGTCCAGGTCGACGATCCTTTTCCCGCGATGCAGCAAATCGCGGTCCTCGGACGGCATCTGCAAACCCCCGGGCCGGCGCACCCGCACCACGTCGGCCCCCAGATCGGCAAGCACCATCCCCGCGTGTGGCCCGGGCCCGATGCCGCCGAGTTCGATCACCTTCACCCCGGCCAGCGGCCCAACCTTTGCCACCGGGACTATTTACCCTTCTTGACCTTCAGCACCCGATTGCGCAGTTCCTTGGTCGCGGAATCGATCGTCCCTTTGACGGCCCGCTTGAGCACGAAGCCGGGCAGCGGCACATTCGGGTCGACGCTGATCTCCATCTTGACCAGAGTCTCGTCACCTTTGGGTACCAGGGTGTACTTGCCGTCTTGCGACTTCTGTTGACCGGAGCTCACCAGCGTCCAGCTCACCTCGTTGTCGCTCCACGTGTAGGCCACCACTTGCTCGTCGGTGATGCCCGCCGTCCTGACCTTCATCTTGACTTTGCTGGGCCGCCCGTCGTCTCCGGTTTCGAGGATCTCTGCGCTCTGGTGGGGCTCCGACCACTCGGGCATCGCTTCGAAATCGGCGATGACGTCCAAGATCTCCTCGGGACTGGCTTCGATGGTTACGTCGCGGGATTCTTTGATTGCCATGCCCGCACCATAGCGAAACGGCGACCCGCGGGGCGCGGTTTCGGCAGCGTACCGTCGTGTTCGTGACTGACTCCCCCAGCGATGCCGCCTACACTGTCGGCGACTACCTCCTGGACCGTCTCGCAGAACTCGGCGTCACGGAGATTTTCGGCGTCCCCGGCGATTACAACCTGGAATTCCTCGACCATATCGTCGCCCATCCGGCCATCCGCTGGGTAGGCAGCGCCAACGAGCTCAACGCCGGCTACGCCGCCGACGGGTACGGTCGGCTACGCGGAATGGCAGCTGTGGTAACGACATTCGGAGTGGGCGAACTTTCGCTGGCCAATGCGATCGCGGGGAGCTACGCCGAACACGTGCCGGTGGTGCATATCGTCGGCGGCCCGTCGAAAGACGCCCAGGGCACCCGCCGCGCGCTGCACCACTCGCTGGGCGACGGCGACTTCGAGCACTTCTTCCGCATCAGCCGCGAAATCACCTGCACCCAAACCAATCTCATGCCCGCAACGGCCTCCCGAGAAATCGACCGGGTACTCAACGAGGTGCGCGAGCAGAAGCGGCCGGGATACATCTTGATGTCCACTGACGTGGCACGGTTTCCCACCGAACCGCCCCGCGAGCCGCTGGCCCACTACGCCGGCGGCACCAGCCCACGGGCGCTGTCCCAGTTCACCGCGGCCGCCGACGAACTGATCGGCGATCACCAGTTGACCGTGCTTGCCGACTTGCTGGTACATCGTCTGCAGGCAGTCGACGAACTGGAGATGCTGCTGGCTGCCGATGTGGTCCCGCACGCCACGCTGATGTGGGGCAAGAGCCTGCTCGACGAGAGCTCGCCCAATTTTCTGGGAATCTACGCCGGAGCGGCCAGCGCCGAACGGGTGCGGGCCGCGATCGAGGACGCGCCGGTGCTGGTCACGGCCGGGGTGGTGTTCACCGACATGGTCAGCGGTTTCTTCAGCCAGCGCATTGACCCGGCCCGCACTATCGACGTCGGGCAGTACCAGAGCAACGTGGCCGACCAGGTGTTCGCACCACTGGAAATGGATGCGGCACTCCGGGCGCTGACTGCGATCCTGACGCGGCGAGGGATAACGTCACCACCCGTCGCGCCGCCGCCCGACAGCCCGCCGGCACCGACACCGGCGCGCGACGAGCCGCTTACCCAACAGATGTTGTGGGACCGCCTTTGCTACGCGCTCACGCCGGGAAATGTGGTGCTGGCCGATCAGGGCACCTGCTTCTACGGCATGGCCGACCACCGGTTGCCGCACGGCGTTACTTTCATCGGCCAACCCCTATGGGGCTCAATCGGTTACACGCTGCCCGCCGCGGTCGGGGCCGCGGTGGCGCATCCGGAGCGCCGAACGGTGCTGCTGATCGGCGATGGGGCCGCCCAGCTCACCGTGCAAGAGCTGGGCACGTTCTCCCGCGAAGGGCTGTCGCCCGTCATCGTCGTGGTCAACAACGACGGGTACACCGTCGAACGGGCGATTCACGGAAAGACGGCCCCCTACAACGACATTGTCGGCTGGAGTTGGACCGAGATCCCCAAAGCCCTTGGGGTGGCCAACCATCTGGCATTCCGGGCGCAGAACTACGGCGAACTCGACGACGCGCTCACCGCCGCCGCGCAGTTTCAGGACCGCATGGTACTTATCGAGGTCGTCCTGCCGCGGCTCGAAATTCCGCCGCTGCTAGCCCAATTGGTCGGCCCGCTGTCCCCGGAAGGCTAGCCCTGCTAATGGCGGCCTTTCGGCGAGCGTGCGTAAAATGCCAACGCTAGCGGCGCGTCGGCGTACAAACACGCACGCTCGCGGCTAGAGGGCCCTATACCGAGTGTGCCGGGCGGTCCGTGCTTGTCGACGCGATGATCGCCCGGACCGTGCGTCGGCAGCGCCCGCAATCGGCACCGGCCCCACAGATTTGGGCGATGTCCTTCGTCGTCGATGCGCCTGCGGCGACGGCGTCGGCCACCATCTGACTGGTGATTCCGTTACACAGGCAGACCCACATCGAGCGATCCGCTCACTCCGGCGCGATGCGCATCATGTCGAGGAACCGGCCGACGAACAGCGGCGGGTAGGCACCCACTCCCGCCCCGGTCATCCATTGGGCCGCGGCGTCCGGATGCTCGATCCACTCCCGAGCGCTGTCCTCGTCGGGAAACTCCTGCAGGATCAGCACCTCGTCGTGATCGTCAAAAGCCTGGAAAACCCAGGTCTTTCGGATACCCGCCGCGATAAAGCTGTCCATCGCCGAATGCACACCCGAGATCAGGGTTCCGACGTTGTCGACGGACGCCATGGCGGCCACCACGACTCCGGGTGCCGTCGCAGCCGAAGGCTGCGGCCCCGCCACGATCTTGTCGACGATCGCGCCCGCAAAAACCGCGGGGATATCGTCGACGCCGACGGCATCGAACCAGTCGAAGAAGACCCGCGAGCGCAGCAGCTCCACGATCGTGTCAGGGGTGTGCACTCCGATCATCACCAGCACGCGGCCGTAGTCGTGCGTTGACGCGTAGACCATCACGTATTGCGCGCCGATGTCGGCCAGAGCCGATTTGTTGCGCTCGAGCAGCGGCCATACCCGGGCCGGGTCGGGGACGCGATAGTCCGATGCGATCACCATCGACTGAATGATGCCGGTGCTCAACGGAGTTGGTCCTTCATCACTTTTCCGGTGGCATTCAGCGGCAGCGAGTCGAGGAACTGGATGGATCGCGGAGCTTTGAATCCTGCCATCCGCTTCCGGCACCACGTAATCAAGTTCTCTTCGGAGACCGGTGTTGTCGCCACCACATAGGCCTTCCCAACCTGGCCGAGACGCTCGTCGGGAACGCCGATCACCGCGGCCTGCGCGACCGCCGGATGCTCCAACAGGAACCCCTCGATCTCCGCCGGATAGGCGTTGAAACCGCCCACGATGAACATGTCCTTCTTGCGCCCGTCAACTCTTAGCCGACCCGCCGAATCCAGGCTGCCCAGATCCCCGGTGTGCAACCATCCATCGTCATCGATCGCCTCCGCGGTGGCAACAGGATCGTCGAAATAACCCTGCATGACGTTGTACCCGCGGACTAAAACCTCGCCATCATCGGCAATGCGCACTTCGACCCCCTCGCACGGCAAGCCGGCAGTGGTGGCCACATCCTGGAAGGAGTCGCCGGGCCGGGACAGGGTGACGTTGCCGGCCTCGGTGAGACCGTAACCGGTCATCAAGGTCTGGAACGGCAGTTCGCCGTGGATGCGACGGACCAGTTCGACAGGAATGTCGGCGGCGCCGGTCACGCCTGCCCGCAAAGTCGACAGTTTGGACTTTTCTTGAACTGTCAGCAACGAGTGGTACAGCGTCGGCGGGCCAGGGAGCATCGTGATGCGTTCGCGCTCAATAAGATCCACCACAGTATCGACGTCGAAAACCGGTATCGGCAGCATCGTGGCACCGCGCAGGAAGGACGCGATGAGTCCCGCTTTCAGACCAAAGGTGTGGAAATACGGGTTGATCATCAAATAGCGGTCACCCTCGCGCAGATCGGCGAGGGTCGCCCACTCCTCGTACGCTCGCAGTGTCTGGTGATGATTCATCATCACGCCCTTCGGCCGGCCGGTCGTGCCCGACGTGAAGATGATGTCCGAGACGTCGGTGCCGCTCACCGTCCGCTCGAATGGGGAACCGCCGGCGAGGAAGCCCGATTTCAGATCGATAATCGGTATCCCCGTGGGCGCCGTGTAGTCCTGACCGAGAAATCCCTGCTGCACCAGGACGGCCTTCGCTCCACTGCGGACGATGATGTCGCCCGCTTCTTCCGTCTTGAACCGCGTATTGACGGGCACGAGCACGCCGCCCGCGGTAAGTAGTCCGAAGGCCGCGATTATCCACTCGGCCGAGTTAGGTGCCCAGATTGCGGCCCGATCGCCCTTGCCGATGCCGATCGACGCGAAGGATCCTGCGGCGCAACGAATTCGGTCGACCAGGCTGGTAAAGCTCAGCCGCAGCGGTCCGTCGACAATCGCTTCCGCGTCGCCGAACCGGTCCGCCGTGCTCAAGACCATCTCGGGGATGGTCTGCCACTCAGGCTCGATTGGTCGACTCCTCCTCATCGCGCTTCGCGTCCCCCTCGCCGCTGCGCGGCTGGGGGTGCCTCCACTGCATCGTCGCCGACCGGGGCGTATACGTCACACCGTGACAAGCCGACCGAGGTTGCCGCCCATGATCTTTGCCTGATCCTCGACGGACAGGTGCGATAGCGCGTTGACGTAGAACGTCGGTTCCGCAAGCCCCTCCGGGTGCGGCCAGTCCGAGCCGTACAGCACCTGGTCCACACCGACGAGGTTGATCAGATCGTCGATACCGTCCTCGAAGAACGGGCTGACGTGGATGCGGTTCTTGACCATCTCGACCGGGTCGCTCTGGAATGCTTCCGGGGCCTTCCGGTAGACCTCGGCAAGGCCGTCGAGCAACGGCGTCATCCACTTCGAGCCGGCCTCGACGATGGCCACCTTCAGCTTCGGATGGCGGTAGAGCGCACCGTGAATCACCCACGAGCCCACCGCGTCCTGGATCGGCCGCCACTCGTTGAGGATGCCCATCGCATTGGTTTGGAACGGCAGCATCTCCTGGTCGGCACCGTCCCATTCGGACGTGTAACGGGAGTAGCCGCTATCGCTCGAGTGCATACCTACCAGCAAGTCGTGCTCGACGACCCGCTCCCAGAACGGGTCGAACTCGGGCAGCGCGAAGGAGCGCGGGCCGCGGAAGCCGGGGACGGGGGCCGGCCGGATCAGGATGCAACGCGCGCCGCGCTTGACCGCCCACTCCAACTCCTCGATCGCCTTCTCGACGATCGGCAGGGTGATGACCGGGGTGGTGAAGATCCGGTTCTGGTAGTTGAAGCCCCACACCTCGTCGAGCCACTCGTTCAGCGCATGGATCAGGACGTGGATGGCGACCGGGTCGTCGCGCAACCGCTCCTCGAGCAGGCTGGCCAGTGTCGGGAACATCAGAGTGCGGTCCAAGCCCAGCTCGTTCATCTTCTCCAGCCGGGGGCCAGGCTCGAAGAACGCCGGGATCGCGCGCATCGGCTCACCGAACAGCTCGCGCTTGGTCTTGCCGTCCGGGTTTCCGAACTTGAAGTACTCCTCCCAGGCGCCCGGCCGGGCGACGACCTCGAAGGTCGGGTTGGGAATGTAATTACTGATGTGGCCGCGGATCGCGATCTTGGTGCGCCCGTTGATCTGCACGTACTGGACGAAGTCCTTGTACTCCTTGGGCAGAAACTTTGTCAGCGCCTCCGGCGGCTCGTAGAGATGATTGTCCGCGTCAAAGATCGGGAACGAAACGTCCTCCCGATGCGACAACTGCCCCATGAAATCCTCCTTCGCAATTTTTGAGAATTATATTCTCTACACGCGCCAAATCGCAACGCGGCCCCGGTGAGCCCAAGTTCGCGCGGTCAGCACGTCACGACGATTTTGAACGTGGCGGTTGCCGGTTCACTCGGTTTGTCGGTCTGGTAGCCGTTGGCGGTGCCGCTAATGACGAATTTGTCGCCAGTCATGCTTATGTCGGCGTCACTGCCGCCACCGCGGGAGTACATGCCGCTGAACCCACCAAGGTTCTGGATGTGCACGGACACGGCTATCGCGGGTTGCGCATCCTCGTCGATGACGACCTTCGCTCCGGCAAAATCGCTGCCGATGTCGATCATCCGAGTCCACTCCCTCTGACCGCACTTCACGGTGTGGAACTTGCGATCGTTGCCGTTCACGGTCACTGATGCGGTGCTAGCGAGCTGGGTTGGTGGCCGCGACGTGCATGCCCCAAGCAGGGCAACGGTGAGGGTCGCAGCGACGGCCACGATTGGCTTCCGCACCGAGTCACCTCCATCCTGCTAGGAAAGTTTTTGGACCTGCAGCGATGATGTTATTCTCGCGAAAAGAGAATGCCAATACCGGGATTCTTGTCGAGGAGCGACAAAGCATGGTGGACCTGGAGATCGACGGTCTCGTTCCGGGGTTGGCGGTGCTGACCATCGATCGCCCCCACGCGCGCAACGCCATCGCGCCGGACACCATGGCACAGCTGGAGAAAGCGCTCGACGCGGCGGCCGGCGCCGAAGCGCTGGTGATCAAGGGGGCCGGCGAGCACGCTTTCGTATCCGGCGGTGACCTCAAGGAGTTGAGCGCGCTGCGGACCGAAGAAGACGCCGCAGCGATGGCACGGCGGATGCGGTCCATCTGCGACCAGCTGGCAGACTTCCCCGCGCCCGTCATCGCCGCACTAAACGGCCACGCGTTCGGTGGCGGCGCGGAAGTCGCTGTCGCCGCCGACATCAGGGTGGCGGCCGACGACATCAAGATTGCCTTCAACCAAGTGCAGTTGGAGATCATGCCTGCCTGGGGCGGAGCCGAGCGACTGGCCGCCCTGGTCGGAAATAGCAAGGCGCTGCTGTTAGCCGGTTCGGGAACCGCCCTCAGCGCGTATGACGCCGAGCGGATCGGTCTGGTGGATCTGGTGTTGCCGCGCGACGTCTTCGACTCCCCTGACCAGGGATGGCGCGCCATCGCGACGTCGTTGGCCCGCCGCCCGGCGACGGAGATAAAGCGGGTAATCCGGGGAGTTTCGGCTGACGAGGCGATAGCATCCTTTGCACGGCTATGGGTTGCCGACCCACACTGGCAGGCCGCAGAACGGGTCATGAACCGCAGCGCCAAATCCCGTCCGGCAGCCGGAGGAGCGTCATGATCACCAAAATGAAGACAGTGATGGGCATCGGCTCCATCGTGTCGTTGGCTTCTCTACTAGCGGCAGCGAGCGTGCCGATGGGAAGCGGACGGGCACATGCTGACCCGGTCATGCATCACGTCAAGTACACAGTCAGCGCGCAGAAGCCGATCTACGCCAATATCTACTACCTGGATCATGAGCCGGCTATCTTTGCTGACTACAGCCACAACCCTTACTCGTTCACCCCGAACGTCAACATCGACATCGCGCCGGGCAAACCGTGGACCTATGAGCTGGACCTGTCAAAACCCGACGTGTACGCGATGGTCGTGGCGAATACGGGCACGGAACCCGGGGCACCCAACCTTCATTGCGAGTTGGCGGTAGACGGAGCCGTCGTCGTATCCAAAGACGGCCCCAAAGGCGTGCTTTGCTCGCTGCGGAACTGGTGAACCACCCAGGCCGGCGGGGCGCCCGCAATGGGCTTGGGCTCGCCTTCCAATCGGCGCAGGTAACCTTCGACCAACTCCACGGTTTCGGCGTGGCCGCTAGACATGCCGATCGCCTGCTCGAGCACCAGGAACCGCGACAAGCTGGTCATCAGCACGGTCCAGACGACCGGCGGCACGTCCTCGTATTCCGCGCCGTAGCGCTGCAATGCGGCCGCTACCGCCGTCCGCTGTTCCTCGCGGAAGCGTTCCGCGTAGTAAGCGATTTCGGCTCGCATCTCCTTGCGATGATTGGCCAGCGCCATGAACTCCATGGAAATTCGGGTGAACGAAGGATCGGTGCCGAATCTCCACAGTGCCCACAAGGGCTGCGGCGAACGCAACGCTTGCGCCTGCACCTGAAGACCTTCTTCGGCGCGGCGGCGGAAGACCTCGAGAAACAGCTCATCCATGGTGCGGAAGTAGTAGTGCACGAGTTGGGGTTTCAGCCCCGCCTGGCCGGCGAGCCGACGCGATGTGACGGCGGCGTAGCCCTCCTCGAGCATCAGCTGCTCGGCCGCATCGAGGAGCAGGGCGCGATTCTTCGCGTCCGGCGCCCCGATCCTGCGGGCTCCGGAAGAAGATGTCATGCCATTACTCCGTACTCTCTGCGCTCCGGTGCCGACCACAGGGATCGTATCGTGGCCCGGCCGTGCGACCTTGACCACGACATTACCGCCATGCTAAGCAGGTGCTCAGCACATTTCTCGATCTCGACATCGGGCGGCGATACCGCTTGCCGCCGAACACCACCGGTAAACCCAGCCCAGGGAGACACAACCCGATGAGTGACTACGCCTCGATCGACTTCTTCACCGATCAGTCTCTGGTCCCCGATCCGCACCCGTACTTCGATTACCTGCGCAGCCAAAATCCGGTGCTGCGCCTGCCGCACTACGGGGTAGTCGCCGTCACCGGCTACGAAGAGGCCACCGAGGTCTACAAGGACCCCGACACGTTCTCGAACATCGTCTGCCTCGGCGGGCCATTTCCTCCACTGCCTTTCCAGCCCGAGGGTGACGACATCAGCGCACAGATCGACGAGCACCGCAGCTCCTTTCCGATGTTCGAGCACATGGTCACCATGGATCCACCGGACCACACCAAGGCCCGATCGGTGCTGAGCAAGCTGCTGACGCCGAGCCGGCTGAAGCAGAACGAGGAGTTCATGTGGCGCCTCGCCGACCGTCAGCTCGACGAGTTCCTGCACAACGGTGAGTGCGAATTCATCGCCGAATACTCCAAGCCGTTTGCCACGTTGGTGATTGCCGACCTGCTAGGGGTTCCCGAGGAAGACCACAAGGAGTTTCGCTTTGTCCTGGGCGCCGACAAACCCGGGCGGGTCGGTGCACTTGACCACGAGTCGGTCGGCGTCAACCCGCTGGAGTGGCTCGACGACAAGTTCTGTAACTACATCGAGGACCGGCGGCGCCAGCCGCGCGGCGACGTGCTGACCTTCCTGGCTGAAGCGAAGTACCCGGACGGATCCACACCCGAGGTCATCGACGTGGTCCGCTCGGCGACGTTCCTCTTCGCGGCCGGCCAGGAAACCACCGCCAAGCTGCTCAGCGGCGCACTTCAGGTAATCGGCGACCGACCGGACATCCAGCAACAGCTGCGGGACGACCGCAGCCTGATCCCGAACTTCATCGAGGAATCGCTGCGGATGCAAAGCCCCGTCAAGAGCGACTCACGGCTGGCCCGCAAGGCCGCCCGCATCGGCGGTGTCGACATCCCCGCGGGCACCGTGGTGATGATTCTGCCCGGAGCCGCCAATCGCGACCCGCGCCGGTTCGAGAACCCGCACGAGTTCGACATCAACCGAAAGAACGTGCGCGAACACATGGCCTTCGCCCGCGGGGTGCACTCCTGCCCCGGCGGACCGCTCGCCCGCGTTGAAGGCCGTGTCTCGATCGAGCGCCTGCTGGATCGGATGCCGCACATCGAAATCAATGAAGCCCACCACGGGCCTGCCGCGGAGCGTCGTTACACGTACGAGCCGACATATATCTTGCGGGGTTTGAGCGAACTGCATCTGACGTTCACGACCGCCGACTCGGTCGCACCCGTGGCCTGAATCAGATTGTCATGCCGACGAAGTAGCAGCCGAGCAGGCTTGCCGCGATCAGGATGACCCAGGCGTCGGTCAGCCGACACAGCAGGACCGGAGCCTGCCGCACTTCCATAAACTCTCGAAAGATGATGCGCACCTTGATGACTGCGATCACGATGACGCTCGAGGTAACCAGGGCGTTGGCCCGCATCGAGCCATCGGCGGAGTGGTCTATCCAGAGATAGGCCAGCGTGAGCGTGGCCAGCACTGCCCAAACCACCAGCAGCCTCTTGTTGAACTTGATCACCGATCACCTCACCACGTACAGCAACGCGAAGATGAGCACCCAGAGGAAGTCGACGGTGTGCCAGTAGGTGGCGCACGTTTCAATGTTCTCCTGCGATCGGCGCGCCGGACTACGAAGTTGGTAGACGGCGATGCCGAGCACGACGAAGCCGATCAGCAGGTGCACAAAGTGGATGCCGGTGAGAAAGAAGTAGTAGGTGAAGAAGTCGTTGCTGTCGAAGCCATTTCCCATGCCTACCAGCCGGGCCCACTCAAACACCTTGAAGAACAGGAAGACTGCAGCTAAGGCGGCCGTGATGTACACGTCCCTCAGCGCCGCCCGGTAGGCGCCGGCGCGGGACGACTGAACACACCGGGCCACCGACCAGGAGCTCAGCAGCAGCACAAGCGTGTTGAAAACCCCGATACGTAGGTCCAGGTGCGCCTGGGAGTGCAGGAATAGCTCGGGGCTTCGGGCGCGATAGAAGAGATAAAAGCCGAAATACCCGGTGAAGACCAGTGTTTCGAACAGCACGAACACCCACATGTCCGGCTGGCCCGGTACCGCCCTGGCGCGTTTGTTCGTCTCGGCGAGGTCGGTCATGACTCAGCCGCCTGCTTCCGTCGGTCGGGCAGGGGTCCGGTGCCGAAGTCTTCGCGGCGGATCATCTGAAAGAGCATGACGATGAAAGTGACTTGGTAGACGCCGAACACGACCATGTCCAGCCACCAAGCGATCTGACCATTCCAGGCCAACACACCGCGCCGGAAGATCCAGCAGGGTGCCACGACCACCTCGGTGAGCGCGTTGCACAGGTTGAGATAGCCGAACCACTTTGGAAACACCCGATTCTTGTCGAGCAGAATCGCGAGCATCCAGATCAGCGAGCCGATCAGGAACACTCCCATGGTTCCGTCGAAGGACAAGAACGCGAAGTCATAGAGCCAACCGATCGCATCGGGGTCGCGCTCAGGTCGCAGCGTCCCGACGATCAGCGCAATACAGAGCAGGTACAGGCCGGGAACTGCGCTGAGCGAGTAGATGATCAGATACGAATAGCCGAACGCGCAGCTGACGGACATGCGTCGCATCGAATACGCGATGAGCGCATTGTTGATCGCGTTCATGCCGCCGATGGCGAAAATGATGCCGAGCCCGACCGGTATCCCGAGGTGGCGTTCGGAGAACCAATGGACCTGCGTCGCAAGATCCCAGGTGGGTTGCGGCGGGGGCTGAACCTGCGCCACGACGAAGAACACCGGGAAGAAGAGGTTGTAGAAGACGACGAGCGTCCACCAAGCCAGCCACAGCTCGCGCTTGGGGTTGTGCCGACAGTGCCAGACAATCCGATGGTGCAGCGGGCCCGCGGGCGGCGTGGCCGAGGACGCCGGCGTCGCGATCACCGCGCTCATGCGTTGACCAGTTCTTCTCCGCGTCCGGGCTGCTCGGCGCGCTCGCGACAGACGGCCTGTCGCAACACGACGCCCATCACAACGATCCAGACCGCAATGGCGACGTTTTTCACCCAGAAGGACAGCAAGCCGTCCCACGCCAGCGGACCGGTCAACGCCACGCCGACAAAGGCCGCGGGGACCAGCGCGGCCGCTACGAGAAGGTTGAAGTGGGCCACCCAACGGCTGAATATCGGACGCGGCTGGTCGTCGAAATAGATTGCCAGGGCGAGGATCACGCTTTGCCCGATCAGATAGGGGACCAGAATGGTGAAGGTGATCCAGGCGAAATCGTTGAGCAACTGGGTCAGGTCCGGGCTCCGTTCGGGACGGAAGGCGGCCAGCAACCAGCAGACGTTGGCGATGAGGAAAAGGGTAGGACCGCCGGCGGCGCACCCCAGCATGGCGTAGGAGAAGATCGGCGTCCGATGCGCCATGCGGCGGATCTGCAGCACGATCAGCGCCAGGATCGGGACGAGGCACACGCCGAACCAGTTGAACACGATCATGCTGTACCGGATCTGGGGAAGATGGGCAGGGTCACGATAGAACGCGGCGACCTGTTCTGCGGGCATTGTGGGTGACATCGGCGGATTGAAGCCGGGAAAAAGGAAGAAGGAGGCGATCCATAGGATCAGCGCCACCGGCAACGTCCAGAGCAGGATCACCTCGCCGTCGATCCGCCGCGACGCGGTTCGCGCAGAGTGGTGACCGCCTTCATCGTTTTCGCCGACGTCGGACATCGGTACTCCTTCCCCGCACGAAATCGCAGCCAAAACTTGGCTAGTGAGCGAAGCTAGCCGATCGGCTAGCCATGGTCAATAGCGTCGTCTACTCTCGGTGCGTGGGAACAGCACGGCAGCCGGTCACCGATCGGCGATTCTGGCTGATCGCGCATAGCGCGGCCCGGACGCGGGTCCTCGACGCTGCGTTGGACCTGTTCGCCACACACGGCGTCAGCGGTACGTCGCTGCAGATGATCGCTGATGCCGTCGGTATAACGAAAGCTGCTGTCTACCATCAATTCCGGACTAAAGAGCAGATCGTCATCGCCGTAACCGAGCGCGAACTCGGCCGGCTCGAGCCGGCGCTCGAGGAGGCCGAAGCATACGACGACGGGCCTCAGGCGCGAGATGCCTTGTTGGTGAGCGTGATTGAGATGGCCATTCGTGACCGCCGGCTGGTGCGCACCCTGCAATTCGATCCGGTCGTGGTTCGGTTGCTGGCCGAACACAAGCCGTTTCAACTTTTCATGGACCGTCTTTACCAAGTGCTACTGAGCGATGCGGGTCTGGACGGGCGGATCGAGGCAGCCATGTTCTCGGGCGCGCTCAGCACCGCGGTCATGCATCCCCTGGTCGCCGACATCGACGACGACACGTTGCTTGAACGGGTCACCGATTTAAGTCGGCGTCTTCTCGGTCTGCCTCGAAAATTCCCCGACTGAAAACGATGCGACTACGTGTCGGCGCGGACCCAGGTCATAATGCCGTCGTGGGCGATACAGATCAGGAACAGACCGTCGGGCGCCTGCGCGACGTAGTTCTGGTAGTTCGGGCAGTCGGCGTTTTCGTCCTTGACCCCCGCCATTGGTGGTGAGCGGAACCATCGGGGCTGGTATTTCCTCGGCGATCCGCAGAACATCAGCCGCCCGGGCTGCGAGGCGGGGGGAACGGTGCTGTCGTCGACGCCGAAGGCGTAGTAGGTGGTGTTGTCACACGGCGCTCCGAGGACCTGGTGCGGCATGATGCCCGGGGTGCAGGCAGGGTAGTCGCAGACGGTGGGCCCGGCGAAGGACGGCGGCGCCGCCAGGGCACCAGCGCCGAGCAACGCGGCGAACAGGGCCACGATTAACCGCACGCGATTACTTTGCCACACCTGAAAAGAAAATTCTCCTAGCTGGAAAAGATGGATTGTGGATCATTCTGACTTCCCCGCCACGCGCAGCCCGCTCCATACCTTGCCCGCGTCAACGCCCTTCCCCGCGCGGCTGGTTGGCCAAAAAACACTGCACTCGGGTAGCGGCATCGTTTGGCGCGACTCCCATCGCCACTAATCTCTGAACGATTGTGGCAGAGGGAACACCACCATCGAAATCGTGCGTGATCACATGAACGCTCGGAAACCAATATTCTGCATTTACCCCCGGCGGCGGCGGCTTCGTGTCGCCGCCTACGCAACGAACGTAACCATCGATGCCAGTGTCAGCGTGAGCAGACGGCGCCCCCATCAGCATGCCCGAGGCGATGGGCAAGACGGCGATGGCCATGCCGACCGCCGCAGTAACTCGCTGACCGCTGCGGAAATTGGGGATCTGCATCGCAATCTTCTCCCGAAACGTCATGTAGCCACGTCGCACATGCTCGCTTCACGCTACTCGTTTTCAAACGGACCCACTAGCGATTGCCTCAGCACAACCACCGTCTGCGCAAACCACCCGAACGCTACTTCGCCCCCTGACAAGAAGACATTTCCGCACGTAAGAGCCGCGCGGCAGCTGCCCGATGGCGGCATTGAGCCCAGGCCCAAGTGATAAGCTGCTTGGCTGTGCACGATCCGGAGGGGCCCGACGCCGACGGTTGTGGTGACCCGACGGATGTAACCGATCCCGCCGAACCGCAGTCGCGCTCAGGGGTCGACGCCGGCGCTGTAGCGCCCGCGTCGGATACGGGTGCAGAAGACGAGGTTGCCATGGCGGAAGCGCGCGCCGAGGCGGCTCGGGCACGCCTCGCACGGCTGCGCCGGGCGGCAGAAACCGGGGACGCGGGCGAGGACGCCGAGTCCCGAGATGCCGAGCAGCGCCCGGCAAAGCCGGCTCGGGCACGGCGACAGTGGCTGCGCCGTCCCGGGAGGCCGCGGTGGCTCCGCCGCCCAGGGCGAAAAACAATAGCTGCCGGCGTCGGCATCGTGCTCGTCTCCACTTCTCTCGCCGCGAGCGGCTACATGCTGTGGCAGCACCACACCGCGGTGCATAAACGCCAGCTCGCCGCCGAGTTCAGTGCAGCCGCCCGACAAGGGATCACGGCACTCATGTCGATTGACCCCGATCATGCCAAGGAGGATGTCCAGCGCACGATCGATGCCTCCACGGGCGACCAAAAGAACCAGCTATCTGTGCTGTCGACCCTGATAGTCAAGAAGGCCGAGGACACGAAGGTCGGCATCAAGGTCACCATCGAAGCCGTCGCCGTCCAATCGCTGAGCGACAATTCGGGAGTCGTGCTTGTGGCGGCGAAAACCGTTCCCACTGGGCCGGATAACGACAAGCCGCCACCGGCCTTGTTTCGGCTCAGCGTCAAAATGGATCGCGACGGCGGCCAGCTCAAGATGTCGAAGGTTGATTTCCTGCCATGACTGTCGAACATGGCTCGTCGCTGGACGCCACCGAAAAAGCGATTGACGGCGTGGAGACTTCACCCGCCGACGAGGACGGGAGGCCACCCGCTAGCGAGGGACCGGCACGCTTGCGCCGGCTGGCAGCGATTCGGCGCCGCGCCCATCGGTATTTGGCGAGGTGGCGTTCGATCGTCGCGACAACGTTGGTTATTGCCGCCGTGGGAGTCGCTGCCGGCGTGTACTTCATCCTGTACCGGCGGGATCAGCAGGTCGACGAAGCGGCTGCGCACCGGGCAATCCAGGCGGCGTCAGATGGTGCCGTGGCGGTGTTGTCGTATTCCTACGACCATTTAAACCGCGATTTCAACCACGCGAAACCACATCTCACCGGCGACTTTCTGGTCTATTACAGCAAATTCACCGACGCTGTCATCGCGCCGACGGCGCAGCAGGGACAACTGACGGCGACCGCCAAGGTGATTCAGGCGGCAGTCTCGGAATTGCATCCCGATTCGGCCGTTGTGCTGGTTTTCGTCGACCAGACCACGGCGAGCGTGCAAAAGAAAGATCCCGAGAAGACGCAGAGCAGCGTCCTGGTCACGCTGAGAAAAGTCAACGGTTCCTGGCTGATCGCGAAATTTGACCCGTCCGGATGAGCGCGGTAGATCTTGTCCTAACCGTTACCTGGCGGGCCGAAGCGGTGTAACGTCATCGCTCGAGAACGCCGCACCCGACGGCGAAAAGGTGCCATAGGCACTCTCGGATTACGCGCTTCGAGGAGCACCTGATGCGTTCAGTCAAAACACTCACCACCGCAACGCTGTTGGCTGCCACGGTATTCGGCGGTTTGAGCACTGCATCCACAGCCCAGGCAATAACCAAGGAAGACGTGGCCCTCAACGGGACTTTCCGCGCCACGTCCATCGGCGATTATGCCCAGACAAATGATCAGTACTTTGGCGAGCCAACGGTCTATCAAGTATGGACCATCAATTCGTCGTGCGTATCAACCCAGGAATGCCACGGCACGGTGACGAGCGACCGGGGCTGGAGCGCGCCCATCTACATGCTTGATGGGGAGATGTGGAAGATCAAACGCGAAGTGCCGAACTGGGAGCGGTGCGAGGACGGTACCGCGTTCACCGGACAGCAGACCTACTTTTTCTACCCGGTGAACGACAATGGTGGACATCAAATCGGGTCGCGGGTTTTCGCGGGCAAGGACAAGACGGTTGGCCCAACCGGTGCCTGCGGGCAAAACCAATGGCTTGATATCACGATGCCGTTGCGCCTGGACCAGCTCTCCTGACCGGGCGGTCGTAAGCTTCTCGTAGCCTTGTGCCCGCGCCTTCGGGCCGCTTCGCGGCCCGCATCGTCTCAGGCCGGAATTCAGATGGGAAGCATGTCCTTCCACGTCTTGGGCGCTTTCGGGGCAACGAGATCCGACTGCTGGTACAACTTCCCGTCCGGACCGACATAACGACCGGTGCGCTGATCGTACTTTGCCACCACGACCGAGGGCGCGGGCTTAGATGCGTTGGCCCCGAACGAGCTTGGCGCAGCTTGGGGCTGTCCACCATGGACGACCTGATCCGGTGGAGCCGGGGCGGCGGGTGGAGGCGGCAGTGTTGGTGCGGCGGGTGGCGCGGGCAGTTCCCCCGGTAACGGCACGTCGAGTGGCGCTATGGGTGGAAGGTCGGCCGACATCGGCGACACGGGCGCCAGCGTGGGTCCCGACGACGGCACCGGCGGAACAGCCGCTCCAACCGTGCCCGGTGGCGGGTTTTCTCCCCGCGGCCCCGCGGGTGTGCCGCGCGGCACCGCCCCCGGCGGCAGCGGCGTTCCCTCGACTGGGCCGAAGATTCTGTCGTTAACGGTAATTCGGTCATCAGGCGGGACGCCCTGGGAGAGCAGGTTCGGATCCAGTGGATAGGGACCGAGGGTGTGCTGGCGCATAGCCAACGGCATATACGGCTTATCGCTGTTGCAGATTTCGACTGTCGGCGCGCGCTTACCCGGGTGACCCATGCAAGGATAGTTGCGGGCTCCGCGAACCGAAATCGGCGAATCCTGCGGCAGTTTGCAATACAACCCGTCCGGTGTGTCGATGTCGCTCAGGTCGTCAGGGGATCGCCAGGTGTTGGGTGGCATGAAGCCCACCGTGCAAATAGGCGGATCGTCGACCGTAGCTGCGAAGTCGCCGTAAGCCCTACCGTCGGGATGGTTTTCGCCCTGCGCGGCCTGCTCGGCAGCAACCCCCGACGGTAGCAACACCAGCAGCTGCTCTATCGAGGCGTGGTACGTGACGCCGATCTGTCCGATGGTGGTCAGGTTGGCAAGCAATACCGGCAGCGTGGGTTTGATTTGTTCGAGAAGCCGGGACGCTTCGTTCGCTGTGTCAGGGCCGTTCTGCAGTATGGTGCGGAAGTGAGAATCGTTGTTCACCAGCACATCCGAAATCCCGGCTAAGCTACGTGCCCACGTTCTGATCGAATCGGCGGTGCGTGCCTGGGTATCCAATAACGGCCCGGTGTCTTCGGTGAGGGCTCGGGTGCGATCGACGACACTGTTGGCGTCGCGGGACAGCGTCTGAGAGGAATCAATCAGTGACCCCAGGTCATAACCGGCACCGTTGAAGCCCTGGAAGGTCTCGTCGAGGAGTTGGCCGAGCTTGGTCTTCGGGATGCTGTTGACCAAGGCACTGACCTGATCGAGCATCGGCCCGACCGGCTGCGGAAGGTCCTTGTCGCGCACGCGGATGGTCGACCCGTCGTGCAGGCAAGGGCACGAATCGGTGCTGGGCTGCAAGTCCACGTACTGTTCACCGACCGCGGAGACACTGAGCACCTTGGCTGTCAGGTCCGCGGGGACCTTGGGTGAAGTATCAAGCGACAGCGTCGCTTTCGCGCCCGTCGCCGTCAAAGCCACCGAGGTGACCTTACCGAGCTGAACCCCACGGTAGGTCACATTGGAAAACCGGTACAGGCCGCCGGTAGCCGGTAGCTCCAGCGTCACCGTCATCCGGCCGATGCCCAGCAGGGTCGGCGCTTGGATGTAGAAGATGACCATCGCGATCACGCCAATGGTCCCGACGACCGTGAAAATCGCAAGCTGGATACGAACGAAGCGGGTCAGCATCTATCCACCCGCTCCCGTCGGAGGCGCCGCTGCGGGCGGCGGCGCTTGACCAAGACCCGCAGCCGGTGACGGTGCCTCACCCGGGGGAGGCCCGGGCAGTGGACCGTAAGCCGATGGGGGTCCGGGCAGCGGGCCGGCACCCGGCGGAGGTGGGGGCAGCGGCAACGCGTTGGGATCGACCCACGGTGGCCTCAGGGGGTTATGCAACGGATCGAGTGTGTAATTCATCCGATACGGGTCCCCGGGCACCGGCGGCACGGGCATATCCAGCTGCCCCCAGTGGGTTCCCAGCATCAATCCCTTCTTGAGCCGTGGAATCGTGAGATCGAAATCGAAATGCAGGTTGAAGTAGTCGCCTCGAACCGCTCGGTCGACGAAGTTCTGGGTGAACGGGAACACGAACGACGCCGCGACGGCCGCGCCGAACTCCGGTCCGACATCGGCGAGCGCTTTGATGGTCGGCTCCAGGTTTTTGAGGTTCTTGACCAAGTCGCCTTGAGCGTCGTTGACCAGCCGGGTGGCGGTATTGCTGAACACGCGAAGATGATCCAGGGCGGCCGTCAGACGGGGCCGCTCCTTGATCAACACCTCAAGCGCCGGCGGTATCTTGCGCAGCGCGTCGGTCAAGACGTCGCGTTGGTCGGCGAAGGTGGCCGACAGCCGATTCAGCGCCTGGATGGAGGCGACGATGTTGTCCCGCTGGTCGTCCAGTGTCCCGACGAACGTGTCGAGGCGAGTTATCAGATCCCGCACCGCGCCCTCGCGCCCGGACAGGGCAGCGGAGAAATTGTGGATGACCTCCCCGATCTGTCCCAGTCCCCCCCCGTTGACGACCGCTCCCAGCGACGACAGAGTTTGTTCGGTCGACGGGTAGGCCGATGTGCACTGATGGGTGGGCGGTGGGCAGTTGGGGCTTTTCAGCGGGATGGTGGCGCCCGGCTGCAGCCGTCCGCTTCCCGACTGGCCGGGCGGCGTATTGAGCTCCACATGCATCGACCCCAGCAGGCTGGTCTGACCGACGGTGGCTACCACGTTGGCCGGGACGACAACATCGCGCTTTACCGAGATCTCGACGTCGGCGTGCCAGCCTTGCACCTTCATCGCGCGGACACTGCCGACGACGACGTCGTTGATCATCACCGGCGAATTCGACTCCATCGTGCCGACATTCAAGAGCTCGACGTGGTAGACGTTGGCCCCCGGCCCACGTCCGACCGCGCCGGGCAATGGTAGTGAATTCAGACCGTGAAACGCGCATCCCGTCGCCGTCAACACCACGCAACCGCCGATGGCGAACACCCGCCGGGCGAAGCCTGATGGCCCGGCTTCTCCTCGGGCCGAGCGCCCGCATCGTCGCAGGGCCGCAACCCGGGCGATCATGGTTGTGGCCCTTCGGCCGGCAGCAGCATGCCTGACACATCCGGCGCCGCCGGTGGTGGTGGCGGTTCCATCGGTGTCGACGGCGGGGGCGGCAGCGGCATCGCCGCACCGGGTATCCGCGCGGGTGGCTCCGCCCCCGGCGGTCCGATGGGATCACCGGGCAGGCCGGTGTAGGCCGACACCGCGGGCGGGATCTCGGGTGGTCCGGGTTTCGGGCCCTCGCCGCCGGGCGCCAGGCGCGGTTCGGTGTAGAGAATCCTGGACGGGTCGATCGACTTGGCTATGAGCGGGTTCAGGGGAAGTGGTGAGTTGTTGAAGTTGGTCTGCCGCAATCCGGGACCGATGAATAGGGAGCACAGCTTGCCCGATTCGACCGCGGTGATGTTCTCTATGGCGCCGATTTGCGTGCAGCCCGGAACGCCCAGCAGAACCTGGCCGCCCCATGTGGGATTCGCCATATTCATGAGCCCGAATCCTCCCACGATGGTTCCGGTGTCGGCGTTGTAGTCGTTGAAGAAGTTGCCGAACGCGTTCGGCGCACCGTGCAGAATGTTTTCCAGGGCCATGTGGTGATCGACCAGGTTCTGCGTGACATCGGCCAACCTTGCGATCTGCTCGCTGGTCTGGTTGCGCGTCCCGGCGATGAATCGCTGCACCTCGCCGACCGCGGTCGACAGATCGGTCAGCGCCGCGTCCAGCTCGGATTTGCTGTCGTTGACCACGCTGGTGAGCGTGGCGAGCCGGTCGTTGAACTGCACGATCTGCACATTGCTGTCGCGCAGTGCGCCGACGAAGGTCTGCAAGTTCTTGATGATATCGACAATGTTGCCGCTGCCGTTGGCGAGGATCCGGCCCACGCCTGACAATTGGCCGAGTGTCTGCCGCAGCTTGTCGCCGTTGCCGCCGTCGAGTGCATTGGCGGCGCTGTCGATGAACCGGCCCACCGACGTGCCCGATACACCACTCTTGGGTCCCAAATCCGTTGCCAGCCGCATCAACTGGGTTTTGACCTCGTCCCACTCGACCGGTACCGCCGTCCGTTCGACCGGTATAACCGCCCCGTCGCGCATGACCGGCCCACTGTCCCGATAGGCCGGTGAGAGCTGGACATAGCGGGCAGACACCAGATTCGAGGCGACGACAACGGCCTTCGCGTCCGCCGGAATGGGCACGCTGTGGTCGACCTTGAGGGTCATCTTGGCCTGCGTGCCCTGCGGCTGAATGGATTTGATGGTGCCGACTTTGACACCTGAGACCCGCACCTCGTCACCAGAGTAGATCGCGGTGGCGGTGGTGAAATAGGCGGTAATCGTCTTCTGCCCGAAGACCGTATTACGGACGACCACGGCGGCGCCGGCAACGATGAGCCCGACCAGGACAACCGCCGTCACGGCCGCCAGCCGCGTGCGCGGAATCCGGGCGATCCGGGAAGTCACTGTGATCCTCCGATCCGTCCGCCCAACGTGCAGCCAGGGCACTGTGGAATCAAGTTGTACGGCCAAGGGGTCAGCGCCCGAGGTACCGGCGATGGGAAGCCGGGGCCCTTAGAAGTATCGAAGGTGCGGAATCCCCACAGGTAGTCGAACAACTCCTGAAAGAGTTGCGGGACAAGGAAGTTCGGGGCGAACGCCTGGTAGGCGTACATACCGGAGATGGCCTCACCGACCGTGATCTGGAATTTGGCGAGACCCGGCAGCGCCTTGCCGATGTTGTCGCGATTCTTCTCCAGCACCGCGGTCACCCGATTCAGCCGCTCCAGCGTCGGCGCCAACGTGCTTTCGTTCTCGTGCACCAACATCGTCAGCTGCTTGGCCACCACCGACGTGTTGGCCAGTAGGTCCACGATCTCTTGTCGCCGCGCCACCAGCACTTGCAGCAGAGAATCGGAGTTGAGGATGAGCTTGTTGACCTGCATGCTGCGCTCGGAAAGCACAGCGGTGACGTCGCCGGCACTCTTGAACAGCTCGCCCAGGTTCTTGTTGCGGCTGTTGAGGGAACGTGATAACCGCGTGATTGCGTCGAAAGCCGGCCCCATCTGGGGCGCGATCTGGTCGAGCGTCGCCGACAGCGTGTCCAACGACTGGTTCAGCGCCATGGTGTTGGTGCCCGCGGTGTCCGTCGTCAGGTCGCTGACCGCTTCCGTCAGCGAGTAAGGCGAAGACGTGCGCGAGACGGGAATGAGAGAGTTTGGATGCATCGTGCCGCTGCCGGCGGACTCCACCGTCAGCATCCGCTCACCTAGGAGCGTGCCGGTGCGGATGTGCGCGGTCGTCTCCGACCCGAGCTGGATGTTGCTCTTCATCGCGAACGTCACCAGCGCATCGCCGTGGCGCAGCTTCACATCCGACACCGTGCCGACCTTCAACCCCGACACCGTCACGGGGTTGCCCGTCGCAAGGCCGCCGGCTTCCGTGAACAGCGCCTGGTACCTGACCATGGTCGCCCACGAGACGAACCGGTCGGGCGACAGGCCTACCAGGATGATCATGACGATCAGGGCAACGCCGAGGAATCCGGCTTTGACGAGCCCAAATCCGCGATATTTGAGCATTAGGGTTCCGTGCACCTTCCCGCATCTGACCTGTAGATATTGGCGCGCACGGTCTTGCCATTGAGATCCGTACCGCGGAGCCCGAACTGGCAGAGGTAGTACGGAACGGTGGCGCCGTTCACGCCGAGTCGGACCAGCTTGCGGTAGTTCTTCGGCGCCTTGGCGATTGCCGTGTCAAGGCGGTCCCTATCGCCATCGAGTATCGGCGCCAGCCGATTCAACTGAGCTATGGTGCCGGACAGCGGCGGGCGGGCCTCGGCCAGCAGATCCGCCAGCGAGGCGGTTCCCTTGTCCAGGGCGTCAATGGCGGACCCGATCGTGTCGCGGTCATTCGACAGGCCGCTGACAAGCTGCTCGAGGCGATCGATCGCGCCGGAGAACTGTTTGCCATCCTTGGCAACCGTGCCGATCACGATGTTGAGGTTGTCGATCAGTTGCTGCACGGTTTGATCGTTGTCGGCCAAGGCGTTGGAAAACGACGTCGTCTTGGCGAACAGCGAGTCGAGAGTCGCGCCCCGACCCTGAAAGACCTGCAACAAGCCCGACGTCAGGGCGTTGACGTCGCGCGCATTCAGGCCCTGGGTAACGGGTTTGAGTCCGCCAAGCAGCAGATCGAGGTCAAGCGCCGGCGCGGTGCGGTTGACCGGAATCTGACCCCCGGCCGGCAGGCGCTTGGTCGAGCCCGGGCCATCGACGAGTTCGAGGTAGCGATCGCCCACCAGGTTGAGGTAGCGGACCGCTGCCCTGGTGCCCTCGGTGAGGACGATGTTGCGGTCGGCGTCGAACTTCACCACTACTTTTTTGTCCGGCCGCAGCGAAACGCTGTCGACTGTGCCCACCCGGACCCCGGCGACCCGCACCGACTGCCCCGGCTTGAGACGCGACACGTCGGTGAACACCGCCGAATACCCGGTCGTCGCACCCGTCCGGTACTGGCCGAAGATGAAGAACAGGAAGGCGCTCAGGATGGTCATCACCACCGCGAAGATCGCGAATTTGATTAGTGTGGCGCGCGCTCTCATCCGGGTTGTCCGATCTGAGCGGAGTTGCGTGGTGGGCCGGCGATCGGCCCGTACAACAGCTGCTTGAGGAGATCGGAGTTGAGCAATAGCTGTGGATTCCCGAAGTTCACGGGGTTCGCGCCGGTATCGGCGATCAGCTGCGGCGGGTTCGTATTGAACGGCAGCCGCGGCAGACCCACACACCGCGGGCCGCCCGTCGCCGCGACCTTGGGCAGGTTCGTCGGATACCGGTAGCGTTCGGCGCCCCACGTGAGGCTCGCCGAGATGTTGATGCTCGGTTCCGACAACGGCGCACCATGCGATATGTTTATCAACCCGCCTAAACCGCAGGTGAGCGCCGGGCCGTACTCATTGGTCAGATCGGTGGTCGGCACCAGCAGATGCAACACATTCGTCAGCGGTTGGCGGTTTGTCGACAACACGTCGTTGCCGATATCGGCCAAGCCGATCGCGCTGATCAGCAATGCATCCAGGTTGTGCTGCTCATCGGCAAGCGTCTTGCTGATCCGGGTCGCATTGGCCGCAGTCCTCACAAGGTTCGGTGCCGCGTCGGCATAGGCATTGGACACCGCCGGCAAGACCGCAAGGTCATGCCTGAGTGCGGGAAGGCTCGGCTCCAGCCTGGCCAGAAACGAATCCAAGTCGCTCAGCGATTGACCAAGCTGCGGGCCCCGCCCGCTGAACGCCTTTGCCAGCGCCCCCAATGATTCGTTGAGCTTCGGCGGATCGATCTGCGCCAGAACCGACACCAATTGCTGGAACACGGTGTTGATTTCGACCATGACGTGTTGGCCCTGCAGCGTCTGGCCACCGTGCAGCCGCGCTGCCGAGGGCGGCTCGGCGGGATTAGGCACCAGCTCGACGGACTTCGCGCCGAATACCGTCGATGACGCGATTTCGACGTGCACGTTGGCGGGAATGTATCGCAACTGCGACGGGTCCATCGCCAAATGAATGGCGGCGTCGCCGTTCGGCAGCGATGTGATCTCGGCGACCTTGCCCACCTGCACGCCGCGCATCTTGACCTTGGCGTCCGCATTCATCACCAGGCCGGCTCGTTGCGCAATCACGGTCACTGGCACGGATTCGGTGAAGGAGCCGCGAAACAGCCCTATCGATACGGCGAAAATGCCGAAAATGACGACGAGTGTGAACAGGCCGAGCAGAGGTGGCAGGTAGTTCCGTCCAGCCGGCGGCCGGGCATGACCGGCGCGCGGGAGTCGACCCGCGACCGCGCCGCGACCCGCTGGCACGTTCTGCGTCACTGCCGTCCCACCTCCTCTGCTAGCCGGACAGGTTGAAGTTGCCGTTGGTGCCGTAAATGGCCAGTGAAACCAGCAGGATCACCGACACGACCACAATCAGCGATGTCCGCACCGCGTTACCGGTCGCGACGCCCACACCCGCAGGTCCGCCCAACGCAAAGTAGCCGTAGTAGGTATGGATCAACAAGATGGTGATCGCCATCGCGACCGCTTGCAAAAACGACCACAACAAGTCGATCGGGTTGAGGAAGGTCGTGAAGTAGTGGTTGTACAAACCGCTTGATTGACCGAAGAGAACCGTCGTGATGAATTGGCTGGCGAGAAACGACAGGACAACGGCGATGCTGTACAACGGCGTGATCGCCATCATTCCCGCAATGATCCTGGTGCTGACGAGATACGAGATCGGCCGAATCGCCATGGACTCCAGCGCATCGATTTCTTCGTTGATTCGCATGGCGCCCAGTTGTGCCGTCACACCGGCCCCGAAGGTGGCAGCCAAACCAATGCCGGCGACGATCGGCGCCGCGATCCGGACGTTGATGAAGGCAGCCAGGAATCCGGTCAGCGCCTCGATGCCGATATTGCCCAGCGAGCTGTAGCCCTGGACCGCCAGCGTGCCACCCGCGGCCAGCGTCATGAAGCCAACGATCGCGAGCGTCCCACCGATCATCGCCAAAGTCCCGGCACCCATGCTGATTTCGGCGATCAGACGGATGATCTCCCGCCCGTAGTGGGTGACGGCGAACGGTATCCCGCCGATCGCCCTACCGTAGAACAGCGTGTGATCGCCGATTCGGCCAAGTGCGCCGACCGGCTTTTCGAGTTGTCGCGTCAGTCGTGGATAGACGGGTCGCAGTGCCACAGCGTGTGTTCAACCCTCCTTCGGGCTACTTGGCTGACATTCGGATGCCGATGGCGGTGACCACCACATTGACGACCATGAGAGACATGAACGCGAACACCACCGTTTCGTTGACGGCATTGCCGACCGCCTTGGCGCCTCCGCCGGAAACCGTCAGTCCGCGATAACACGCGACCAATCCGGCGATCAGACCGAAAAGTGCCGCCTTGACGCACGAAATGACAACCTCGGGGATGCCGGTCAGCAAAGTGATGCCCGCCGCGAACGCGCCCGGATTAACGTCTTGGACGAACACCGAAAAGATGTATCCGCCCACGATGCCGATGATGACGACCAGGCTGTTCAGTAGCAAAGCCACCAGGCCCGCGGCCAGCATGCGCGGCGTCACCAGGCGCTGAACGGGGTTGATACCCAATACTTCCATCGCATCGATCTCTTCGCGGATTGTTCGCGAACCCAAGTCCGCGCACATCGCCGTCGCGCCGGCGCCCGCCACGATCAACACGGTCACCAGCGGGCCGACCTGGGTGACCGCGCCGAATGCGGCGCCCGCACCGGACAGGTCAGCGGCGCCCAGTTCCCGCAACAAGATGTTGAGGGTAAAGCTGACCAGCACGGTGAACGGAATCGCCACCAACAACGTGGGCACGAGCGCGACACGCGCAACAAACCACGACTGCTCTAAGAATTCACGCCACTGAAAGGGCCGGCGGAACACGAACTTGATCGCGTCCGCCGACATCGCGAACAGGCCCCCGACCGCCTGCATGGGCTTGGCGCCACGCCCCAACGAGATCCCGGAGGACCACCGTTCTGCGCCTGTGGTCCTACTCGCCATGGGTTCGAGGCCGTTCCGGGCTGGCGACGACGATCTTCCTCACGCCGGCCCCTCCATTCTGTCGCGTGAGTTGGCGCCCCCAGGGAATGCTCGTGATGCTGGCCGGCCAAGCCGCGACTCCTTGAGGCATCCGGCCATTGTGACCCATGCCACCCCCAAGGGGGGCAAAAACCGCACAACCGTTATCGAACACATCGCAGGCAGCTCCTAGGTGACGGCGCCGGCCGTCTTGAGTTCGATGATGCGGTCCCAATCGAGTCCAAGCTCCATCAGGATGTCGTCGGTCTGCTCGGCGAATCCCGGAGCGGGGCTGGTCTGCGGAGCGGTGACATCGAACTGGACCGGGTTGGCGACCAGGTCGAGTTCGCCTGCGCGCACCACGTATTCGTTGGCCCGGATCTGGGCGTCGTCGACAGCCTGCAGAGTGTCCTGCACCGGCGCCCACGGTCCGGCGAGTGTCGCAAAGCGTTCGCTCCACTCGGCAAGGGTGCGGGTCGCGATGACCTTGGTCAAGATCTCAACTGCGTCGGCCGTGTTGGCGGCGATGGTCTCCGCGGTCGCGAAGCGCGAATCGTCGATCAACTCCGGACATTCGATGTGCCTGCACACGTCGGCCCAGAACTTGGTGGGCTGCATCATCACAAAGGAGATGTAGCGTTCATCGGCCGTCGCGTAGACGCCTACCAAGGGGTTGACGGGCGACCCGTGTATGCCGGGTGGTGGCGCTTCCAGGCGCTGACCTAGATGCTTCGTCAACGCCACCGTGTGTCCCAGCGACCACAGCCCGCTGCCCAGCAGCGACACATCGACCACGGACGGTTCGCCGGTGCGCTCACGCTTCAGCAACGCGGCCGCGATGCCGCCGGCGAGGTTGGTTCCGGAGATGGTGTCGCCGTATGCCGGTCCAGGAGGCGCGATCATGCCCGGCATCCCCATCGGGGTGATGGTGGCCGCGGTTCCGGCCCGGCACCAGAAGGCGGTCATGTCATAGCCGCCCTTGACGGCCTCTGCGCCGCGGGGACCGAGCGCGCTGCCCCGGGCGTAGATGATCTTCGGATTCACCGCCCGAATGTCGTCGACGTCGATGCCGAACTTCTGGCGTGCGTCGGGCAGGAAGCTGGTCAGGAACACATCGGACCGGCGGGCCAACTCATACAGCACCTCTTTGCCCTGCGCCACCGACATGTCCAGTCCGATGCTGCGCTTGCCGCGGTTGGCGTGCTCGATGTTGGGATTGAGGTCGCCTTCGACATGCAACATCCCGGTCTGCCGAAGTCCGCGTTGCGGGTCGCCGCTCACCGCGTGCTCGACCTTGACCACATCGGCGCCCCATTCGGACAGCACCGCGCCCGCCGACGGGACGAACCCGTACATGGCGACTTCCAGGACGCGGATGCCCTCCAGGGGTTTCATGCGCAGGCTCCGATAACCGGGACCGTTTCGCAGGTCGCCGCAGTCGGAACTCTGTCGGCAGGTGGCGCATCCGCGATGGTCAAGCCCGCGTACCGCGATGCCATTCGGTCCCCTGCCGTAGTACCGATAATTTCATTCTCGTTCCCGGCGAATCTTACATTCGACTCTCGAGAATTCAAGAAATTCTCAGGAAGGTGCCCGTCTTGTGGCCTGCATCCTAATCTGACATATGTAGAGCTGACGGGTCTCTTCGGTGCAGGCTGCGCGGGGTTTCACGGTCACCTTGCAAGCCGCTCCGGCGGGAGAGTAAGGTTCTCATAATTGTAAGGGCGGTTCTTTCTAGCGGAGACGCTAGCGGTTGCAGCAGAGGTTCGGTATCAAAGACGTGAAAACCGCACTAGTCACCGGAGGCGGATCCGGCATCGGTCAGGCCGTCGCGCGGCGCCTGCGCGCCGACGGTCTCGACGTGGCCACCGTCGACCTCAGGCCGTCCGACGACGACCTTGCTTTCACCGCCGACGTAACCGACCGTTCCCAAGTGGATGCTGCCTTGTCGGCCATTCATGACCGGCTGGGGCCGGTCGCCGTGCTGGTCAACGCCGCGGGCTTGGACGGCTTCAAACGGTTCGATCAGCTCACCTTCCAGGACTGGCAACGCGTAATCGACGTCAACCTCAACGGCGTCTTCCACATGATCCAAGCGGTGCTGCCCGACATGGTGGAGGCCGGTTGGGGACGCATCGTCAACATCTCGTCGTCGAGCACGCATTCCGGTGTCCCCTACATGTCGCACTATGTGGCGGCCAAGTCGGCGGTCAACGGGCTCACCAAATCGCTGGCACTTGAATACGGGCCCAGCGGCATCACCGTCAACGCGGTGCCGCCGGGGTTCATCGATACCCCGATGCTGCGGAACGCGGAGGCACAGGGGTTGCTCGGCGACGTCGAGCAGAACATCGCCAAGACTCCGGTGCGGCGGATCGGCAAGCCCGAAGACATCGCCGCGGCGTGCGCCTTTCTGGTGTCCGAGGAGGCCGGCTACATCACCGGCCAGATCTTGGGCGTCAACGGCGGCCGCAACACTTGAGCACTTCGTAGCCACAGCCCACGCGAACATAGGAGACACCGTGAAGGTCTGGGTTGATCCAGAACGCTGTCAGGGCCACACCCTCTGTTCGATGATCGCTCCGGATTCATTCCAGCTGAGCGACATCGACGGCAGTTCGTCGGCGATCAACGAAGAGGTGCCGCCAGATCAGCAGGACCAGGTACGTGAAGCCGCACAGTCATGCCCCGAACAGGCCATCCTCATCACTGGCGAAACATAAAGGGAGACAGCACGTTGAGTGTGGACGACGTCGTCAGGGACAGTGACAGCGATCGCAAGAAGAACCGCTATCACTTCGATCGGCATGACGCCGAGTACCGATCGCGGTTCAAGGCGATCACCGAAGAGATGCACGCCAAATGCCCGATGGCATGGACCGACACCTACGGCGGGCACTGGGTCGCCGCCGGCAGTAACGAGGTTTTCGAGCTCGCCCGTTGTCCCGTGGTCTCCAACGACCATGACATCCACGGCGAACGCCGTGGCTACAAAGGTATTTCGATCCCGACGGCCCGCCGCGTCAACGTCGTCCGGGGCGGCATCCTGGAAATGGATGATCCCGAACACCGCACCTATCGAACCGTGCTGAATCCGTACCTGTCGCCGGCCGCCGTCAAGCGCTGGGAGCCGTTCATCGACGACATCACGCGCGCCTGCCTCGACGAGAAGATAGAGCAAGGCCACATCGACTTCGTCGACGATCTGGCCAATATCGTGCCCGCCGTGCTGACCCTGGCGATGCTGGGCATCCCGCTGAAGAAGTGGAACATGTACAGCGAGCCGGTGCACGCTGCGGTCTACACCCCGGAACACTCCCCCGACATCGAACGCGTCACCGCGATGCACCGTGAGATGGGGCTCGACATGGTCAACAACATGATCGAGATCCGCGAGAATCCGCGACCCGGCATCGTGAACGGGCTGCTTCAGATGCGGATTGACGACGAACCCGCTCCCGACCTGGAGATCCTCGGCAATCTCGGTTTGGTCATCGGCGGTGGGTTCGACACCACGACCGCGTTGACCGCCCATTCGCTGGAATGGCTGTCGGAGAACCCCGATGAGCGCGAGCATCTGCGCAGCAACCTCGATACCCTGCTCGACCCCGCGACCGAGGAGTTCCTGCGCTTCTTCACTCCAGCGCCCGGCGATGGCAGGACATTCTCCGACGATGTCGAGATCGTCGGCAACCACTTCAAAGAGGGTGAGCGGCTGTGGATTTCGTGGGCTATGGCCAATCGCGACCCTTCGGTGTTCGCCGACCCGGATAAAGTCATACTCGACCGTAAAGGTAACCGGCACTTCAGTTTTGGCATCGGCGTACACCGCTGTGTCGGATCGAATGTGGCTCGCACGGTGTTCAAGTCCATGCTGACGGCCGTTCTGGACCGGATGCCCGACTTCCATTGCGACCCCGAAGGCGCCGTCCACTACGAGAGCATCGGCGTCATCCAGGGCATGCGTAAGCTGCCGGCCACCTTCACCCCGGGACCCAAGGTCGGCGCGGGCCTCGATGACACCCTGGAAAATCTGCAGCGCATCTGCGACGAGCAAGAACTCGCCAGACCAGTTACCGAGCGAAAGGAAGCAGCAGTTATCGACTGAGCCGCTCGCGGCCCAAGTGCGGGCACCGCCCGCTTGCGCGGCGACCCGCTACGCCCTTAAAGGGCCGGTTGACTACCCCGATATTTCCAAGTAGGCCTGTTCAGAGTGGCCACTCTTTATATTCAGGCCAAGCGCGCGCCGAGATGGGAGATACAGCGGTGAAGACTTTCGCAGTGAGCCTTGCGCTCGCCACGACCGCGCTGACTGTCACGCCGACCGCCCACGCCGACATGCTGTTTGGCAACTACAGGGTGGACACAAACCGGGATCCCGGCCACAGCTGGATTTGGTCGATTAACCCGTGCACTCCTCGAGAGCCGGGTTGCGTAACCGTCCAAGGCGTTCCGCAACCCAACGGGCAAGCGGCGCCCTGGAAGGCAGACGCTCACTTGTCCAACGGCCGCTACACCGTGGCCGTTGATGTACCCGACGGTGTGCGCTGCGTGGTCCAGTTCTTTCCCTCGCATGACGTTTACTCGTGGGATGCGGCCTCACTGAGCGGTCAAGTAGTCTCCACGTTCGACACCGGCTGTGGCGGCGGACCGGGGGGCACCGATAGTTACCCGTTCTCGCTCGTGCGATGGTAGCCGAGTGAGAGGTACAGGAGTCGGTCGATCATGCCGCGACGGGTAGTAAGCACGACGGCTGAGGGGAAGAAACCGCCGCAAGATTCGGCCACCTCGAAAGCCGAAACCATGGCGTTGCTCGAGGAAGCCGAGGCCGAAGCGGCCGAAGCCGAAGCGCTGGCGGTCGCGGCGCGCGCCCGCGCTAGGGCCGCCCGGCTTCGGCGTCAAGCGCAGGCCCAAGCTGAGAAAGAGGCCGAGACCGCGGGGGCTGAGACCACCGAGGCCGAAACCGCCGAGGCCGAAACCGCCGAGGCCGAAACCGCCGAGGCCGAAACCGCCGAGGCTGAGACCACCGAGGCTGAGGCCACCGAGGCTGAGGCCACCGAGGAAGCGCCGGCCGCCGACGAGGATGCAACCGACACCACCGAGGCCGTCACCGACACCGACGAAGCGGAGACCGCGGAAGACATCTCCGACGAAACGCCCGAAGACGCAGAATCGGAATCCACGTCGGCTCGCTCTCGGCGACGCGTACCGTTGCCCTCCTTGTCCGTGGCGTGGAAAGCCGCCGTCATCCTCCTCATCTGCGTCTTCACCGGCGCCAGTGGATACATGGTGTGGCAACGTCATGAAACCACCGAGCGCAACCAGCGCGCGGCGAACTTCGTAGCGGGGGCCAGACAAGGTGTCGTCAACATGTTTTCGTTGGACTTCAACAGGGCCAAGGAGGGCGTCCAGCGGGTGATCGACAGCACGACCGGCCAGTTCAGGGACGACTTCCAGCAGCGCGCACAAGATTTCACGACCGTTGTCGAGCAGTCCAAAGTGGTCACCCAGGGAACCGTGAATGCAGCGGCCGTGCAATCCATCGATGGGAATTCCGCGTTGGTACTCGTCGCGGCGACAGAGCGGATCACCAACGCCGCGGGCGCCAAAGACGAACCACGCAGCTGGCGTCTCAAGGTGACCGTCACAAACGACGGCGGCCAATACAAGATGTCCAAGCTGGAGTTCGTTCTGTGAGCGACGACACCGGCGACATCGACACCGCCGACGACTCTTCCACGCCGTCCAAACGGAGTGGGCGTAGCGAGCCTGACGCGCGGTTCAAGCTGAAAGTCGTTCCCGTTATTCTCATTTTGCTCCTGCTGATTTCCGGTGGCGCGGCGACGTGGCTGTACTTCACGCAGTACCGGCCTGATAAACAAACCGACGCCAGTGTCCGGAGCGCGGTCATCAATGCGGCGTCCGACGGAACGGTCGCGTTGCTGTCCTACTCTCCCGATTCACTCGACAAGGACTTCGCCGCCGCAAAGTCGCACCTCTCCGGAGATTTCCTGTCGTACTACAACCAGTTCACCGAGCAGATCGTGGCTCCGGCGGCCAAACAAAAGTCGCTGAAAACCAGCGCTCGAGTGGTGGGGGCCGCAGTCACCGAATTACATCCAGATTCTGCCGTGGTGCTGGTGCTGGTCGACCAGGCCACCACAAGCAAGGACAAACCCGACCCCGCGATGGCCTCCAGCAGCGTGCTGGTGAGTTTGATCCGAGCCAACGGCACCTGGCTGATCACCAAATTCGACCCGGTCTAGCGAGTTCGACCCGAGCCGCTTTTTCCGCCAGCAGACGCAGAATCGCATTGAAACGCTGGTAATTACGCGATTGTGCGTCTGCTCGCCAGTGAATACTCAGCTGCGCGGCAAGCCCAGCACGCGTTGAGCGATGATGTTGCGCTGGATTTCCGAAGTGCCGCCGGCGATGGTGCCCGAAAAGCTGCGCGCGTAACGCTCGAACCAGCTGGCGAAATAGTGGTCCAGGTTCATCGGCGCGTATGGGCCGCTCAAGGCGGGGTGGATGAGCCCGTCGGGGCCGGCGGCCGACAAGGCGTGTTCATAGGCGCATCGCTCTGCCTCAGAGCCGAGCAGCTTGAGTACCGACAGCTGGGCCACATCGTCTTCGCCTCGGGACGCGCGCGCCAGCGCCACCGAACCCAAGAGCCGCAAAGCATGTTTGTCGATGATTGCGGTGGCGTAGTGGTCGCGGTCCAGTGCCGTGGCCGGATGGAAGTCGGCGATCATATTGTCCAGCCGGTCCGCGAAGCCCAGCCACATCATGGTGCGCTCGTGTCCGAGAGATCCGTTGGCCACCCGCCATCCCTGGTTGAGCTCACCCACCAGGTTTTCCGCCGGAACCTTCGCATCGGTGAAGAACACCTCGTTGAAATCCAGGTCGTCGGCCGAGCAGATCGACGGGAAGGGCCGGCGCACAATGCCTTCGGTGTCGGTCGGGATCAGTAACGCACTGATGCCCTTGTGTTTTGGCGCGTCGGGATCGGTGCGCACAAAGGTCAACAAAACGTCGGCATCGTGCGCCCCGGAAGTCCACACCTTCTGCCCGTTGACCACGAAATGATCGCCTTGCGAACCGGAACAGCGCACCGCACTGGTACGCAACGACGCCAGATCGGATCCGGCGCTCGGCTCGCTCATCCCCAGCGAAGCGGTGATCTCGGCCCGCAGTATCGGCACTGCCCAGCGGTGCTTCTGTTCCTCACTGCCGAACGACAACAGCGACGCCGCAACGATATTCACGCCCTGCGGGTTGAGGCTGTGGTAGATCCGGCGGCGGCACAGTTCCTCCAGATAGACGTACTGCTGCAACACAGTCGCGTTGCGCCCGCCGAATTCGGGTGGCTGAGTGGGTAACAGCCAGCCGTTGTCGAACAGCAGCCGCTGCCAACGACGCGCCCATTGCGGCATGTGCGAGACCGACCGTGGGCGTTCCAGGGTTTCGCTTGCGGGCGGCAGGTTTTCGTCGAGGAAGGCCGAAAATTCCGCTCGAAACGCTTCGACGTCGGGATCAAAAGTCAGCTGCACGGTACTCCTCCGCGATCCGCGCCCGATGCTCCGCCGCGCCGCCGAGCATCAGCTCACCCGCTTTGGCTCGCTTGAGCGCGAATTGCAGGTCGTTCTCCCAGGTAAACCCCATTGCGCCGTGCAGCTGTATGCCGTGCCGGAACACCAGCGCCTGGCACTCTCCTGCAGACGCCTTGGCCATTGCGGCTGCCAGCCGGCGGCGCGGATCGTCCGCGGCAATCGTCAACGCGGCGAAGTACGCCAACGCGCGACCGCGTTCCACCGCGACGTGCATGTCGGCGGCCTTGTGTTGCACCGCTTGGAAGGACCCGATCGGCACACCGAACTGGTGACGGCTGCGCACGTGTTCGAGGACCAGGTCGAGGATGCGCTGGCAGGCGCCGACCATCGTGATCGCCATCCCTGTCAGCGCAACATGATTCGCGCGCTCGCGGTCGACGGTCACCCGGGCGCTGTCAGGCACCCGCACCTCGCCGAAGGACAGGTCGGCAACATGCAGCACCGGGTCGAACACCGCCGAACGCCGGGCCGACACCTGATCAGCCGAGATGATAAACACCCCGGCGTCGGTCACCACCGCCAGCCGGTCGGCACGATCGCCATCCAGGACGTGGCGCGCCGTGCCGTGCAACACCCAGCCGTCGGCGTCCCGGTGCGCCGACACCCCGTGGTACACGGCGGTCCCGGATTCATGCGGATCGAACCGATCTGCGGCGAGGGGCGCGAACTGACTCATCGTCGCCAGAAATGGGGTGGGATCGGTCGCGTGGCCGAGTTCTTCGAGCACGATCGCCAGCTCCACCGCGCTGCCCGGATCGTTCAGCTCGGTCCAGCCAAGGTCCAGATAGGCCTTCCACAGCGGCTCCCAAAAGGGCCTGGAGTCTCCGCTGTCCTCGGCGACGCTGCGCACCAGCGAGGGTGGGCATTGCTTCGCGGAAACATCGCGCACGGTCTGCTGCCACAGTCGCTGGTCAGCGTCGAACTCCAACAGCATCCAGGCCCGCCTTCCGTCATAACCGCTCAGGCGAGAATAGCATTCTCCGTTGCGGAAGTAATAATCTCGGAAACCGGCTATGACGTAGGCGGCAGAGCCGTCAACACGTCGTCGGCCGGAGCGTCCCAGTGGTCGAGATTGAGCGCCTCGGCGAGCGGGCGTCGACGAACGCACCCGTGCCTGCCCTCAGGCCAGCCGACCACGACGTGGCCGGCGATCAGCCAGTCCGTGGGAGCGCCGACGGCTTCCCGCAGCAACTGTTCACCGCCGTAGGAAGCCCAGCTGGTAAGGCACGCGCCGAGGCCTTGGGCGCGTCACGCGCCAGCGGTGGTGATGTCGTCGTCGCCCATCCAATGGACGAATCGTTGCAGTGGATACATCGCGTCGTGCGGGCTGCCCAGCACATGGGCGTTGGCAGTTCCCAAGCGGCACAAGCGCTGAGCGCCGGCACTAGCCAGCCGATCCCGTAGTCGCTGCTTGCGCTCGTACGGATATACACCGATGGTCTGTGTGGCGACGTTGACATATCGGAGGGCGTCGTCCAGAGATTCGACCATCACGACGTTCGACGTCTTGTTGGTGGGCTGAAACTCCACCGGCGAGTCCGACAGGATCACCAGGCCGCGACCGTCGAATCCGCCCCAGGTCTTGAGGTCGCCCATCGCTTCCATCACCTCGACCTCGTCGCGGAGCTCTGCCGGCAGCGGCGGGCCCTGCGCCGACGCGAAGTCACGGTCGACGTTCAGCCGCTGCGCCAGCTGGGCACACAGCGATTCGACCTGCGCCCGTTCGCCTTCCACGAAGGCATAGCGGCTGGCCAGACAGGCTTCCTGGTTGGACACTGTGGTGTCGGCGGCTAGCCGGTCGGCCACGTCGGCAATGCTGTCCGCGGAGTCGAACGCCTCGCGGCCGATCATCGAGATGGACGATTTGGGGTCGAAGGAGATCAACTGGAGCCCCGGACCCAAATACCGGATCACGTTGGCGATCGCCTCGCCACCGCCCCAGGCGACGATCTTGTCGAAGTACTGCGGGCGGTAGAGGGTGCCTTCAATGGAGGTGTCTCCGCCCTGCCAGTACACCGCCGACATCGAGCGCACGATGGGATGCGCCGGATCGATTTCTCCCATGGTGCGCAGCACCGCAACCGTGGTGAATGGATCGCTCGACGGCATCTTGAACAGATTGACCGCCTTGACCAACGCCCCCTGCGCAATCGATGCAACACATCCCGACGGAGCATTGCCGGCCAGCATGTGCACCATGCGCGGTGGGAAGGCGCGGATCGCTCCCTTGTTGCCGTACACATCGACACGCTCAATCCACCCGTCGAGCGCCTCGCGGTTGGCAAAGTTCGAGTCGACGATGCTCTCCAGCAGTTGCCTGTTCAGGTAGTAAGGGGCCTGACGGTAGAGGTTTTCCACGACGCGGCGCGGCAGCGGATTGGTGGCGGCGATCAGCTCGAGACATTGCTGCAAGTGGGCGTTTCGATCCAGATGCAGACGATCACCGGTTTCAGCCAGGAAGTCGATGATCTCCGCCAGCTTGACATCCAGCAGGGGTGGCAGCTGCGCGCGCGGCACCACGACAGCATCGAGATCGATTGCGGGCGTGGTGAAATCGGCGCCCAAGTCGCGTGACGTGTACCGAACCGCATCACCGGCAACCAACACGCCCCGAACGAAGTGGGGTGCTGAGAGCGTGGTCATGCGACCCCCCGTACATAGGCGTCGATGGACCCGGCGCAGCTGATCTTGTCGCCTCCCGGCAGATCGGCGTATCGCGTGATTTCGCGGCCCACGGTCGGACCCTGATGACCGCACCGGCATTGAGCAAAACTCACGCTGACCCGGTCGCCGCTGATCACCCCTCCCCAGCGTCCTTCGATCGAAGTGTCGAAAAACGCTGCCCGAGCCTCGATTTCATCGCCCACGGCGTCCAGCAGTTGCTCGCCGCTGGAGTCTAACGGGAGCATGATCACCCATGGCGAGATGTGATACCGCCCGGCATGGCACAGCGGGAACGTTCCGTTGATCTCGCGCATGCTGTACATGTGGTAGAGACGCTCTTCGGAAACGTTGAACGTCTCCAGGATGTACTCACGGTAATTTTCCGGCAGCACAGCGCCTTTGAGCCCGCCAGCCACCATCATCGCGTTGGTCGGGTTGAAATCGTCGCCGCCGTGGCCGTCGGCGCGAATCCCTTCCGCGATCTGATAGAGCGTGGCGAACATGCCGGTCGCAAGCAGGGGCAGGTTGCGGGCCTCGATGACCGCGTCGATGGCTTTCTTGGCCGACGCGTCCATGTCGGCCATCCGCTGCGCGGCAATGCGCTCGAACTCCGCGATCTCGTTGGGCCGCGCCGTGCCGTCGGCCAGCTTGCGCCGCAAGGTGATCATGTCCACCATCGACCCGACCGTGATCGGCTCTCCGTCGCCGAACTGGTAGGGCGGGTACCGCGTGGAAAAGCAGTCCACCATCGCCTGCCGGATCGCGTCCTCGCGCGGGGCGGCGAATTGTGGCCCCAGGCCGAGGAATTTGCGGTCCTCGCCGCGGGTAAGGCCTGTTGCCCATACCAGGGCCTCGATGTTGATCCGCGCCGAGAGCTCGATGTCGCCCTCGGTGCACGACAACATGGCGGGCTTGCCGGTGGTTCCGCTAGAGCACGACAGGTAATGCCCGACGGTTTCGAGCCGCTTGATCCAGCCGTCGAGTGTTTCCACGCCACCGGTGTCCAGACCTTGCACGGGGCGGGTCGACACGGTGGCCAGCCACTTGCCCATGCGGTCCCAGCGCCGCTCGCTGAGCCATCCTTCACCGTAAGTCTTGTAGGTGGTGTGGGCGAAAAGCAGTGGCACCAGGTCGGCGGGCTGCCTGATCTGCTGTACGCCACTGGATTCCGCGCGATTGGCCAGCAGCGGGATGTCGTGAGCCTGGCTCTGCAGTCGCTCGTTGGCGGCTTCCAGCTGCACCGGCAGCAAGTCGGCGGGTGCGATATCGAAGCAATCCTTCGCCCCGACCAAGTCCACCAGGCGCGCAGCTGCAGACGTCATCTGTTCCCTCTTTTCAACCGGCCGCATTAAGTAAACACCACTGTATATTAATGACGGTGCGTCCGGCTAGCCTTCGGCCCAGCGGCGACACCGGACGGCCAAGGTTGCGGCCAGCCGTCCGGGGTGGCTGTACATCACGTCGTGGCAGCTGTCGATGCAGATCATCGTGTCGACACCGCCGAGTTGCTCCACGGCATACAGCTGTTGTCGCACCGACAGTGCTCGGTCGCGCAGGGTCATGATCCAGGTCCGGTGCACGTCGTCGGGCAGGTCGCTGCGATCGACCGGCTCGAAGATGACGTTGGGCGATTCCAGGTACAGCCGCGATAGCGCCAGCTTGCGCTGCTGCCGTGTCATGCCATTGCAGAACGCGAATCGTGCTGCCGGGCTGGGCATTGGGAACGACGCACCTAACCAACGCGCCGATCGCGCCAACGGAGCCAGAGGCCCACGCAGCGCGTCCACCACCGACGACCCCTGCGGCGGAACGAATGCGGCCACCATGATCATCTCGAGCGCCCGTGCCGCCCCGAGCTTTGCCACGATTCCCGGCACGGTCAAACCGGCCATCGAATGTCCCACGACGACGACGTGTTCGAGTCCGGCGTCATCAATGTCGGCCACCGCGGAGTTCACCCAGTCGGCGATCCTCACCGTCGTCAGGTCCGCGGGTTTGTCGGCACGTCCCGGGAGATCCACTGCGAGCACTCGTAATTCGGGTGCAAGCAAGGCCAATTCGGCAACGGTGGACTCCCAGCAGTCGGACGCGTGAGCGCCGCCGTGGACCAGTACGAGAGCGGGTAGTGCCATCCCCGTCGGTGTCGGCGGGTCAGTCGCGGCGCAGGACGCCGCGAAGAAACAGGTTGACCGCGTATTGCAAGTGGCGCCCCTCTTCCTCGGCGCTGCGATAGATACCGCACTCGGCCAGCCGCACGGGTAGATACTCGATCATCGCGATGAAGTGGCCGGCGGCCAACTCGAGGTCCTCAACCTGGATCGCTCCGGCGTCTTGGTGAGTCCTGAGCAGATCCATGACCTGCCTACGTCGCCCCGACCAGATCATCGAATGTGCGCTGATCGCGAACTCGGGAAACCGCGCTGACTCGTTCATCGCGATCCGGGTCAGACGCATGATGTCCGGGTCGATCGCGCGCGCGAGCCCGGCCCGGCCGATCGCGACCAGAGCGGTGCGCAGATCACGGTCATGCACGTCGTCATCCGGCTCGGGCTCGGTCCTTCGGGTGAGCGCCCAGGGGATGACCTCGACGAACACGGCCCGCTTGTCGGGATAGCGCGCATACAGCGTTCGCCGCGTGATGCCGGCCGCACGCGCGATCGCTTCCATCGTGGCCCCGTCGTAACCATGTTTGACGAAGGTCGCGACGGCGGCCTTACGTAGTTTCCGATCTAGCTTCTTGGCTTCGGCCTGCGTTGGTCGACCGCGCCGGGTTGTGGCCACCACGGTGGAAAGTATACAAACTTGTATATATGAAACCCTCACGCTGGACAGAAATAGACGCCCGTGTATGCCTAGCCGGTCGGGCGACGAAAGACACGCAAGGCAAGAATCCCGATACGGCCGAGAGAAGGGCTACCGGGCCCTCGACACTTTCAGCGCGACCTAGGCGGTGATTGTCTGCCGGTGAATGCCCGCGCCACACCAAAGGAGAAGACCATTGGATCGTCAAACCTACGACAAAGGACTCGAAATCCGTTCCGCCGTATTGGGCGAGGCATACGTCACCAAGGCCCTGGCCGACGCGGACGACTTCACGAAGCCGCTGCAGGATCTGGTCACCGAGTACTGCTGGGGAACGGTATGGGGCCGTGACGGCCTGCCGCTCAAGACTCGCAGCATGCTCAACTTAGCGATGATCCCGATCCTCAACCGGCCGAACGAATTACGCACTCACATCAAGGCGGCGCTGACCAACGGCGTCACTCGCGACGAGATCCGCGAGGTCTTCCTGCAGGTAGCCATCTACGCCGGGGTGCCGGCCGCGGTCGACAGTTTCCGCATCGCCCAGCAGACATTTGCCGAGCTGGACGAGAGCTAGGGCCCGCCATGGAGATCGGGTTCATCGGGTTGGGAAACATGGGCTTTCCCATGGCGCGACGGCTCATCCAGGAGAATCACGATGTCGTCGCCTTCGACACCAACAGCACCGCATTCGAGCGCATCGTCGCGCTCGGCGCACGGGCCGCATCGTCGCCAAGAGAGGTTGCCGATCGTGCAGAAACCGTGCTGGCCAGTCTCCCATCGCCGACGGTGTCGATCGAGGTGGCAACCGGCCCAACAGGAGTGATCAATGGCTCCCGGGTGAAGCGCTACGTCGACCTGTCGACCATTGGCCGCCAAACAGCCGTCAAGATTCACGACCTGCTGGGCGAGCGGGACATCGTCGCAATCGACAGTCCGGTCAGCGGCGGCGTCCGCGGGGCCGAGAAGGGCGCATTAGCCGTCATGGTATCCGGCCCGCGCGGCGAATTCGACGTCATACGAACCACTCTCGAAGCGATCGGCCGGCCCTTCTATGTCGGCGACCAGCCCGGCTCGGCGCAGACCATGAAGCTTGCCAACAACATACTGGCGGCCAACGTCCTGGTCGCGACGGCAGAAGTCGTCGTGATGGGGGTCAAGGCCGGCCTGGACCCCAACGTGATGATCGAGGTGCTTAACGCAGGTTCAGGCGGGACGAGCGCGAGCCGCGACAAGTTCCCCCGCGCGATCCTGCCGCGCACCTTCGACTACGGCTTCGCCACCGGGTTGATGCTCAAAGACGTGCGGCTCTATCTCGACGAAGCCAAGGCGCTCGGCGTGCCCGTCGACGTCGCCGAAGTGATCGGCGGGATCTGGGAGGCTACCGCGCGCGACCAAGGCCCGGATTCCGACTTCACCGCCGTGATCAAACCGCTGGAAGAAGCCGCCCGCGTCATCGTGGGCCAAGCGGACGAATCCCCCGGACGCTCTGCCGTCTGACGCTTGGCCACCACAGCGGTCCCGCCGGCCATACTGAGAATGGTATTATACCTATACAAGAATGCCACTTGCGATCGCAGCCCTGATACTGGTCTCTACCAGGGCCGATGAATAATCGAAACGCTTACCGAAAATGCATTGATCGACGACCGATGAGAATGTTAGATTGTCTATCATCTGCCCCTGACGGGCACATTTTGACGACCGAAGCCGGAGGATGGCTTTCGTGATCGACCACGCTGACGGAACACGCACGCCGCTGATTGACGCGAGCGTGCATATCTTCTTCCCGTCCAACAAGGATCTGCGCTCGTACCTGCGCGAGCCTTTCAAGAGCCGCGGTTTCCCCGACTACGAGATGGACTGGTACGGGGCGCCGGGCGGTGAGTACGCCCCTAACACCGACGGGCCGAATCGCCGGTACCCTGGTTCAGATCCGGAATTCGTTGCGAGAGAACTGTTTTCGAGCCGCGGGGTGGATGTCGCGGTCCTGCACCCAATGGGCCGCGGCATCATGCCGGACCGCCATCTGGGCAGCGCTCTGCACGCCGCCCACAACGAGATGATGGTGGAGCGCTGGCTGGCACACGACGAGTTCGGTGACCGGTTCCGCGGCACCATCCGGGTGAACCCCGACGACATCGCCGGCGCATTGCGCGAGATCGAAAAGTGGCGGCGCCATCCGCGCGTCGTGCAGATCGGCGTCCCGCTGCAGTCCCGCGAGGTCTACGGCAAACCACAGTTCTGGCCATTGTGGGAGGCGGCGGTCGACGCGAACCTTCCGGTTGCCGTACACATCGAGGTCGGCTCCGGAATCGCCTTTCCCCCGACGCCGTCCGGGAACACCCGCACCTACGAGCAGTACGTGAGCTTCATGGCGCTGAACTACGTCTACCACCTGATGAACATGATCGCCGAGGGCGTGTTCGAACGCTATCCAACGCTGAAGTTCGTTTGGGCCGACGGCGCGGCGGACTTCCTGACGCCGTTCATTTGGCGGATGGACACGTTCGGCCGGCCCCATCTTGAGCAGACACCTTGGGCGCCGCGCATTCCCAGCGACTACCTGCCCGGCCATGTGTATTTCGTTCAGGGCAGCCTCGACGGTCCCGGCGACGCCGAGTTCGCCGGCGAATGGTTCGGCTTCACCGGCAAGGACGACATGGTGATGTTCGGCTCCAGTTATCCGCACTGGCAGTGCGGTGATGTCAAGAAGCTGCCGAAAGCGTTGTCCAGCGAACAGCGCGAGAAGCTGTGCTGGCGAAATGCGGCAAACCTGTACGGAATCGACATTTCGGTCGACCTGGCTAGAAGTTAGCCGCGGAGAGTCGCAAAATGGAAGGGAAACAAGGAAGGCCGAGGAGATCGAGATGACGCTCACCCACACGCACGAACGTGTTCCCGCCGCCGAGCGGATAGCCGTCCGGTGCGTCGACTCGGATGTTCACCCGGTGCCCAGACGCGGTGAAATTGTCCAGTACATCCCCGAGCCGTGGCGCAGCAAGTACTTCCTCACCCGCAACGTGGGTGAGCAGATTTACTACGACGCACCCGATTACGCGCACAGCTACGCGATGCGGGTGGACACCTTCCCGCGGGACAACGAATTCCCCGGCAGCGACCCGGACATGGCGTTTCGCCAGCTGATCATGGAAGCGGGTTCCGATATCGCGATTCTGGAACCGGGCGCCTACCCGGCTCGGCTGCCTGAAGCGCAGCACGCGATGTCATGCGCCTTGAACGACTGGCAGGCCAACCATTGGCTCGACAGCCACAACAACTGGCACGAGCGCTGGCGCGGCTCGATCTGCGCCGCCATTGAGGAGCCCGAAGCTACCGTCCGCGAAATCGAGCGCTGGGCCGGCCATCCCTACATGGCGCAGATTCTGATCAAGGCTGAACCGCGGCCGTCATGGGGCAACCCGAAATACGACCCGATCTGGGCGGCCGCCACCAAGCACGACATCACCGTGAGCTGCCACCTGTCCCGCAGCCAGTACGACGAGCTGCCGACACCGCCGGTGGGATTCCCCAGCTACAACCACGACTTCATGGTCACCTACTCGCTGCTGGCCGCCAACCAGGTGATGAGCCTGATCTTCGACGGCGTCTTCGACCGCTTCCCGACGCTGCGAATCGTCTTCGTCGAGCACGCCTTCACCTGGATCCTGCCGCTGATGTGGCGCATGGACGCGATCTACGAAGCGCGCAAGTCGTGGGTGGACATCAAGCGCAAGCCGTCTGAGTACGTGAAGGACCACATCAAGTTCACCACCCAGCCGCTGGACTACCCGGAGGACAAGACCGAGCTGACCCGCGCGCTGGAATGGATGGAGTGCGACAAGATCCTGCTGTACTCATCGGACTACCCGCACTGGACTTTCGACGACCCGCGCTGGCTGGTGAAGCACCTGCCGAAGGCGGCCCGGGACGCGGTCATGTACAAAAACGGCATCGCGACCTATCACCTGCCGGAGACCGTCCCGGTTCTCGAGGGTCAGACCCGGGTGCTCTGAAATTGACCGAAGAAACCACCAGGCGGCCCCAGCCCCGCCTCGCCCAGGGCCGCGAGCATGTGGTCGCGACAGTGGACGAAATCCCGCCGGGCACACACAAACTGGTGCCGATCGGACGCCACGGTGTGGGCGTCTACAACGTCAACGGCACCTTCTATGCGATCGCGAACTACTGCCCGCATCAGGGTGGGCCGCTGTGTTCGGGACGCCCCCGCGGCCGCACCATCGTGGACGAGACCGCTCCTGGTGACTCCGTCATGGTGCGCGACCTGGAGTACATCTATTGCCCTTGGCATCAATGGGGTTTCGAGCTGGCGACCGGCACGACGGCGGTCAAGCCGGAGTGGAGTATCCGGACGTATCCGGTACGCGTTGTCGGCAATGACGTTCTGGTCATGGCATAACAGGAGAATCGCGTGTCTTCTATCGAGGTCAACGGCGGCAACGTGGTCTATGAAATCCTCGGTGACTCAGGCGATCTCATCGCCCTGACGCCAGGCGGCCGGTTCAGTAAAGAGATCCCAGGTTTGCGTCCGCTGGCCGAAGCGCTGGCCGACGGTGGTTATCGCGTGTTGTTGTGGGACCGGCCCAACTGTGGTGCCTCCGATGTGCAGTTTTACGGGCAAAGCGAATCGCACATGCGCGCCGAAACTCTGCACAAGCTGGTGACCGGCTTGGGTTTCGAGCGGTGCATTTTGGCCGGGGGCTCCGGTGGGGCAAGAGATTCCATGCTGACCACGATGCTTTACCCCGAGATGGTCACCAAGCTTGTGGTATGGAACATCGTCGGCGGCATTTACGGCACGTTCGTGCTCGGCTCCTTTTACATCGTCCCAAGCATTCTCGCGGCCCGTGGCACCGGAATGGACGGCGTGGTAAGGGTGTCGGAGTGGCGCGAGCGCATCGACGAGAACCCCGCCAACAAGCAGCGGTTCCTCGACTTCGACAAGGATGAGTTCCTCAAGGTGATGCTGCGCTGGCTCAACGCGTTCGTCTCCAAGCCGGGCCAGACCATTCCCGGTGTCGACGACGAGATGTTCGACCGCATCACAGTTCCCACACTCATCATTCGCGGTGGCGAGAATGACTGGGACCATCCCAAACGGACGTCGCTGGAAGTCAGCTGCCTGATCAAGGGATCGAAGCTGATCGATCCCCCGTGGCCGGAGGATGCCTGGGAGCGTGCCTCTGAAGACCGCGCGGCCGGTAGGGTGCAGCACTTCAACATGTTTGACACCTGGGTGCTGGCTGCACCGGCAATCCTCGAATTCTTAGGATCCTGATGCGGTTACCGGGTGCGAATGTGGACCTCGCAGTTGAGCGACGCCTCCAGCGCCGTGTGGATCCGGCTTTCCGGGATGCGCTCGAGGTCCTCTTCGCGCAGCGTCACATAGACGATGTCGAAGCCGTCATCCCCGGGCCGGCGGGCGATCTCGCCGGTGAGCCCGAACCCGGACAGCACGCCACGGGCGTCGTCGTCGGTGCCCCTGCTGACGAAGGTGACCACGCCGCCCGTGGGCGTTACGCCGAAAACGCTGAAAGCTCTGCTGCACAAGTCGATTGCGGCTTCTTTGGTCGCGTCCACATCGTCGCTTTCGATCAGCAGCTCCACCTCGCGCCGACTGGCCGGCAGGGCCGCGAGATTGTTTTCGACCACGTCGGCGCCGATCTCACCCACCAACCCGAGGAGCCCTGCCATGCCCTCGCGTAACTGCTCCGGCATGAGCACACCGTCCGGGTCGACATTGACCCGCACCACCGCAGTCCGCATGCGGGCAAGCCTAACCGGAGCGATCGCGGGCTCATGAATACGCAGGCAGCATCCGACTTGATCACCACCACCTGGCCCGGTTGCCCACCCCGCCTTCTGGTTCCCGGTGTCGAGCATTACGAGGCATATCGGCAGCAGGGCGGCTACCGGCCGCTGTCGAGCGCCGACCAACTGCTGGCCGACGTCGAAGCCAGCGGCCTGCTCGGCCGTGGCGGCGCGGCATTCCCACTCGCAATCAAGTTGCGCGCGGTGCGGGACAACGGGCGAGCAATCGGGGGGCCGGGGAGCACTGTCGTCATCGCGAATGGCGAAGAGGGAGAACCGGCTTCGATCAAGGACCGGTGGCTGTTGCGCAACAGGCCGCACCTGGTGCTCGACGGGCTCCGGTTGGCAGCGGCGATCGTGGCCGCCGATCGCGCGTATGTGTATGTGTCCGACCAGGAATCGGCGCTCAGCGTCGAAACCGCACTGAGCGAACTCGATCCGGATAGCCTCGGTGGCCTCACCGTCGGGATGTGGACGGTGTCGCCTGGGTACGTCGCCGGCGAGGAGACCGCCGCGGTTCGCGCGATCAACGGCGGGCCCGCCAAGCCGACGGACAAGCCGCCGCGCCCCTACGAAGAGGGTGTCGGCGAGCGGCCCACGCTGGTGAGCAATGTCGAGACACTTGCCAATCTGCCCTGGCTGCAACACCACGGTCCCGCGGAGTTCCGTACGCAGGGAACGCCACAATCGCCGGGTACCTTCCTGGCCACCATCAGCGGCGCCGGCCGATCACCGGTTCTGTACGAGCTTCCACACGGCGTGCCGTTCACCGAACTGGTTGCGCAGCACGGGGTTTCACCTGACCAGGTGCGGGGCGCGCTGATGGGCGGCTATTTCGCCGGCCTACTCAATCAGCGCGTACTGGATACCACCTTGGACCACGAGACGATGCGCAGTCTCGGCAGCGGTCTGGGTTGCGGTGCGATCTCGATCATCACCGCCGACTGCCCGCTTGCCGTCGCGGCCTCGGTGCTGGCCTACTTCGACCGCGAGAATGCCGGGCAGTGCGGATCGTGTTTCAACGGAACGGCGGCAATGGCCGCGGCGGGCGGCGCCCTGCGCGACGGCGTCGCCACGACCGAGGACGTCGATCGGCTGCGACGGTGGTCGGTGGTGCTGCCGGGTCGCGGCGCCTGCGCGACGCTGGACGCCGCCTGCAACGTGGCGGCGACCTTGCTGGACCAATTTCCCCGGGAGGTGGCAAACCATCTCGATAACGCCTGCCCGGACTGCCGTGATCACCGCTTCCGCGCCGACCGTCCCTACGAGGCGGAAACCATGAGGCACGCATGAAAATCCGGTTGGACCGCACTGTTTGCGACGGCTTCGGTCTGTGCGCCAAGCATGCGCCGGGTTACTTCTCGCTGGACGACTGGGGATACGCGTCCCTGATCGGGGACGGCGACGTGCCCGAACAAGACCACGACGCGGTCATGCGCGCGCTGCTGGACTGCCCGGTACATGCCATCACCGAGATTGGTGACCGCCGCCCCACCACCCCGCACCCGGAGCTGCACGACGAGGACGATCCCGCGGCGCGAGTCAATACCGAAGCGAACGAAGCTCAATGGGGCTTCACCCGTTGACGCATTTTTCGCCGCAGGACCCGTCAGCGAAAGCTCATTCGGGTCACAAGCTGCCCTGGATAGCGCCTGCTCGGAAGTGATAACGTAATTCTCCGAATTGCATAATGGCCCTACCGCCCACAGCCCGATTTTCGGAGGTGACGTGACAGCAGCACCGGGTCGCCCGCTGCCCCTGATCACCGACCAAAACGAGTTCTTTTGGAAGTCGGGAGCCGACGGCAAGCTGCGCCTCCAGGAATGCCAGGCCTGCCAGGCGCTGATCCATCCGCCCGCGCCGGTGTGCCGCTACTGCCGATCCCGCGAGATCGGCGTGCGGGCGGTCTCCGGCAGGGCGACTCTGGCCGGCTTCACCGTCAACCACCGGTTCAGCGTTCCCGGTATGCCGGCGCCCTACGTCATCGCGCAGGTAGCCATCGCTGAGGATCCCCGCGTCCGGCTGACCACCAACATCGTCGACTCCGACCCTGAGCAACTCGAGCTCGGCCAACAGGTCGAGGTGGTCTTCGAGCAGATCGAGGACGTCTGGCTGCCGCTCTTCAAACCCGCCTCAGGCACCGCTTCCCTGCCGGACGACGAAATCGCGCCGGAACGCTTCGGCGAATATGTCCGGCCCATGCTCACCACGGAGAAGTTCGAGGATAAGGTCGCCCTCACCGGGATCGGCATGTCGAAGATCGGTCGACGGCTGATGGTGCCGCCGCTGTCGCTGACCATCGACGCCTGCGAGGCCGCCATTGCCGATGCCGGGCTGACGATGGCCGACATCGACGGCCTCTCGACCTATCCCGGCGGCGGCAACCTCGGCGGGTTCGGCGAGGGCGGGGTGACCGCGCTGGAGGCCGCGCTGGGCATTCGGCCGACGTGGCACAACGGCGGCATCGAGACGTTCGGCCCGGGCGGGTCGGTCATCGCCGCGATGCTCGCGATAGCGGGCGGTCTCGCGCGTCACGTGCTGTGCTTCCGCACGCTGTGGGAAGCCACCTTCAACGAGCGGATGAAGCAGGGCAAGATCATCCCCTCCATGGGGCGCACCGACAGCTGGCAGTGGCCGTTCGGCGCCACGTCGGCGGCCCACACGTTGGCGATCAACGCTCAGCGGCATTTTCATCGTTACGGCACCATCAAGGAGACGCTGGGCTGGATCGCGCTGAACCAGCGGGCCAATGCCGAACTCAACCCGACCGCCGTCTACCGCGATCCGATGACGATGGACGACTATCTAAACGCCCGGCCGATCACCACGCCGTTCGGTCTCTACGACTGCGACGTGCCGTGCGACGGCGCTATCGCCGTCATCGTCTCCGCCGTGGACGCCGCCCGCGACCTGGCCAAGCCTCCCGTCCTGGTGGAAGCGGTGGGAACACAGATCGTCGAGCGGATCGACTGGGACCAAAGCACCCTGACCCATGAGCCGCAGGTGCTGGGCCAGGCCGCGCACGTCTGGACGCGCACCTCGCTTCGGCCGGCCGATGTCGACGTCGCCGAGCTCTACGACGGATTCACCATGAACTGCCTGTCCTGGATCGAGGCGCTGGGCTTCTGCGGAATCGGGGAGGCCAAGGAATTCTTGGACGGCGGCGAGAACATCGCCCGCGACGGCGTGCTGCCGCTTAATACTCATGGCGGCCAGCTTTCGCACGGCCGCACCCACGGCATGGGCCTCCTGCACGAGGCGGTCACCCAACTGCGCGGCGAGGCGGGTGAACGGCAGGTCGCCGACGCCCGGGTCGGCGTGGTCAGTAGCGGGGGGCTCACCCCCAGCGGCGTCCTTCTGCTGCGGGCGGACGCATGAATCCACTCCCCAGGCTGGTGATCGTCGACGGCGTGCCGATGTCGGCTCTGGTCTCGGAGGCCGCCGGTAAAGCCGACCCCAGGGCGGTGATCCTGGCCATCCACGGCGGCGGCACCACCGCCATCTATTTCGACTGCCCGGGCCACCCGTCGTACTCGTTGCTGCGGACCGGCGCGGAGGCAGGATTCACGGTGGTCGCGCTGGACCGGCCCGGTTACGGCAGCTCCGCCCCTTATCCGGAGGCGATGGCCGCACCCGCGCAGCGGGTCGACCTTGCCTATGCGGCGGTGGATCGCATCCTTGGACAGCGACCACGCGGCGCCGGGTTGTTCGTGATGGGCCATTCGGGCGGTTGTGAACTCACGCTGCGGATGGCCGCCGACGAGCGCGGCGCCGATCTGCTCGGCATCGAACTAGCCGGCACCGGTCGGCACTATCACCCTGCGGCCCGGGAAATTCTGAAGACGGCAACCAGAGAACGCCGACCAGCGGGCCTGTATGACTTGCTCTGGCAACCGGAGCGGCTGTATCCGGCCGAGGTCCTCAACGGGGCCACCATTTCTCCGAGCGCTCCAGCGTACGAGGACCAGATGGTGTCAGACTGGGCCCGCCAGACCTTCCCGGCGCTTTCCCCCGCGGTGCGGGTGCCAGTGCAGTTCAGCATCGCCGAGCACGAAAAGGTCTGGCAGACAGACGACTCGGCGCTGACCGAGATCACCGCGCTGTTCTCCGGTTCACCGCGGTTCACCGTCAACAGACAAGCCGAAGCGGGGCACAACATCAGCCTCGGGCGCAGCGCCGCCGACTACCACCGCACGGTGTTTGCATTCGTGGACGAATGCGTTTCGGCACTGGGTCCGGACCGCCCGGCGACCGTGACGCCACAGTCACTCTCGGACCCGAACGTGACTGCAGCGTCACGCTCGACAGCCGAAGAGGCCGGCTAATGCGGGTCGGATTCATCGGCCTGGGCAGCCAGGGCGGCCCCATGGCACGCCGGATCATCGAGGCCGGCTACCCGACGACTTTGTGGGCGCGCAGGCCGTCAACCCTCGAGCCATTCGCCGATACGGACGCCAAGGTCACCGGGACACCCGCCGAACTCGCTGCAGCCAGCGACCTGGTCTGCGTCTGCGTGGTCGGCGACGCCGACATCGAGGAGGTCACCGGCGGTGCGGGCGGCGTACTCGCGGGGCTCAATCCGGGCGGGGTGATCGCGGTGCACAGCACGGTGCATCCCGAGACCTGCCGTGAGCTCGCGAAGACGGCCAGCGCCCAAAGTGTTTCGGTGATCGACGCGCCGGTGAGCGGCGGTGGCCCGGCAGCGGCACAGGGCCGCCTGCTCGCGATGGTGGGTGGTGACGCCGACGTCGTCGAACGCTGCCGTCCGGTCTTGCAAACCTTCGCCGATCCGGTCGTCCATCTCGGCGACGTGGGCTCGGGGCAGACCGCCAAGCTGCTCAACAACCTGCTGTTCACCGCCAACCTGGGAACTGCGGCCGCAACTCTGTCGCTGGCGCAGACCCTCGGCCTGACCGCGGAGCGGTTCACCGAAGTGGTCTGCCGTAGCAGCGGGAACAGCTTCGCACTCAACGCAATCGGCGGAACCGGCAGCCTGGACCGGCTTGCCGGGCTCGCCGGGACACTGCTGCGGAAAGATGTCCGGCTGGTCGCCGACCTCGCCGGCCAGGCAGAGACCCGCGGCGGTGCCGTGCTGGATGCGGCCGACGCCGCGCTGACCCTGATGGACTATCCCCGATGAAGTTGACATGACAGCATTTCCACCCTTTGCGGTTCGCCACGAAACCACTACCGTTAGCCTTACAGTCGGGCCTTCCGCTGTAATGGCCTGCAGCTCGTCAGCCAGGAGTGTGCAATGACCAGATCCAAGGTCGACTTCGACCCGTTCTCCGAGGAGTTCTTCAACGGCGCCTGGGATACCTACCGACGGATGCAGGAAGAAGCGCCGGTCTACTACAGCGAGGAATACGACTTCTACGCACTGACTCGGCACGAGGACGTGGCCGCGGGCCTCAAAGACTTCGAAACGTATTCGTCGTCCTATGGCATTGACCTGTCGATGGTGCGGTCCGGGCAGAAGCCGCCGCAGTCGATCATCTTCATGGACCCGCCCGATCATCGCCACATGCGCAGCCTGCTGAACAAGGTCTTCACACCGCGCGCCATCCAGTCGCAGCGACAGATGGTCACCGAGAAGATCGACAAGTACCTCAGCGCAGCCGATCCCGACGCGTTCGACGTGGTACGGGACCTCTCCGGTCCGTTCCCCGTCGAAGTGATCACGACGATGCTCGGGGTACCGGAAGAGCACGCGCAGCAGGTGCGGCACTGGATCGACGTGTCGCTGACCCGCGAGCCCGGACAGGTCGAAGTCGGCGAAGAGGGCATGCAGGCCAACATCAACACCGCGATGTTGTACTACGAGCTGGTAAAGCAGCGCCGCGAGGAGCCGCGAGACGACCTGTTCACCAAGCTGATCGATGCCGAGATCGAACGCGAGGATGGGCAGACGACGAAGCTCGACGACCTCGAAATCACCGGTTTTGCAACGCTATTGGGTGGCGCGGGTGCCGAGACCGTGACCAAGCTAGTCGGCAATGCTCCGGTGGTGTTCGCCCGCTTTCCCGACGAGTGGCAAAAGCTGCTCGACGATCGCAGCAAGATCCCGGCCGCAGTCGAAGAATTGTTGCGCTACGAGGCGCCGTCGCAGTACCAGGTCCGCCGTTCGATGAAAGACGTCCACCTCCACGGTGTCACGATCCCGGCCGGAAAGCCGATCTTCCTGATCAACGGCGCCGCCAACCGCGACCCTGCGGCCTGGACCGATCCCGACAAGTTCGACATCGATCGCGACCGAACCGAAGCGCAGAACATGGGATTCGGCTACGGGGTTCATAGCTGCCTTGGCGCGGCGCTGGCCCGCATGGAAGCTGTGATCGCACTGGACAAGCTGCTCGACTTCATGCCCCGTTATGAGGTGGACTGGGCGGGTTGCAAGCGCGTTCATATGCAAAACGTCGCGGGCTGGCAGAACGTACCGGTGAAAGTCCTGCGATGAGAGTCGAAGTCGACTTCGGTCTCTGCGAAAGCAACGGGGTGTGCATGGGCATCATCCCCGAGGTCTTCCACCTGGACGACGACGACATGCTGCACATCCTGCAGCCAGAGGTCACACCGGAGAACGAGTCTTTAGTGCGGGACGCCGTGCGTCAGTGCCCGCGGCAGGCGATCTCGATCACGGAGTAGTACCGCGAGCAGACGCAAAAGCCCCTCATTCCGTGCCGAAATGAGGGGCTTTTGCGTCTGCTCGGCACCAGTAGGATGGTCATCGATGAGAGCGGTGAGTTGTCTCCACGGTGAGTTGTCGGTCGTCGATCTGCCCGCACCACAACCGGCCGCAGGACAGCTGGTACTTGACGTGGTTCGGTGCGGTATCTGCGGATCGGATCTGCACGCCAAGGACCACGCCGACGAGTTGGCCGACGCGATGAACGCAGTGGGCTATCAACACTCCGTTGCCAGCGACACAGCCGTGGTGTTCGGCCACGAGTTCTGCGGTCAAGTCACCGAGCGCGGGCGCGGCGTGGCCAAGCAGTTCAAAACGGGCGCAACCGTGGTGTCCTTCCCGCTGCTGCGCGCCCACCAAGGTGTCCACCTCACGGGGCTGTCTCCGCTGGCCCCCGGCGCGTATGCCGAACAGGTGCTCGCGGAGGCGGCCATGAGTTTCGTCGTGCCCAACGGCCTCGATCCCAACATCGCCGCATTGACCGAACCGATGGCAGTCGCGTTACATGCCGTGCAACGCAGCGATATCGCCAAGCGTGACGTGGCTGTCGTGGTGGGGTGCGGCCCGGTCGGCCTTGCCGTCATCTGTCACCTCAAGGCCAAAGGCGTGGAAACCATTGTCGCCAGCGACTTCTCGCCAGGACGACGTGCGCTGGCTCAAAGTTGCGGCGCGCACATCGTGGTCGACCCGGCCGACGGCTCGCCGTACGATTCCGTGAGCGCCCGTAAGGGCGTCGTCACCTCGGTGACCGATCTGTCCGAGCTGGGTGTCGGCGCGATGGAGAAGCTGCGCAAGCTGCCCGGCTGGAACCACGTCTACCGCGTCGCGGACCGGCTCGGCGCAGCGGCACCCAAACGACCCGTGATCTTCGAATGCGTCGGCATACCGGGAGTAATCGATTCGATTCTCGTTGCAGCGCCTTTCAATTCGAGGGTTGTCGTTGCCGGGGTATGCATGGGCACCGACCATTTCAGGCCCACGGTGGCGATCGGCAAGGAAATCGACTTGCGCTTCGTGTTCGGTTACACGCCGTTGGAATTCCGCGACACCTTGTACCAGCTCGCCGACGGCAAACTGGATGCCACCGCCCTGGTGACCGGAAAGGTCGGGCTCGCGGGGGTCGATGCGGCGTTCGGAGCCCTGGGAAATCCCGAAACGCATGCCAAGATTGTCATCGACCCGCAGAGTACGAACGACCAGGTGTGAGCGACCTACCGCGAGCAGACGCAAAAGCCCCCATTTCGTGCCGAAATGAGGCGCTTTTGCGTCTGCTCGGCCGGACTAGCGCTCCTTGATCGCCTGCTCGGGGCAGAATTCAATGGCTTCCCGGGCCGCTGCCTCCAATTCGGTTGGCACATCGGACGTTATCGCCACCGAGTAACCGTCGTCGGTCAGGCTGAACACTTCCGGGCACACCGTGAGACACATCCCGTGACCTCGGCAGCACTGATCGTCGACCCAGACTTTCATGCGGGCGTGAACTCCAGGTGCAGCTCGGTCACCCCGCGCAGGATGTAGGTCGGAACATATTGGTAACGACGGTCATTCGCGGGGCCGTGCACACGCTCGTTGATTCTGATGTCAGACGTCCGGTCGAGCAGCCGCTCGATCGCCACGCGGGTTTCCGCTCGCGCCAGCGGCGCGCCCGGGCAGCTGTGGATGCCCCGCCCGAATGACAGATGCTGCCGAGCGTTCTTACGAGCCGGGTCGAAGGTGGCGGGGTCGTCGAACCGGCGCGGATCACGGTTGGCGGCGGCTTGCACAACCATCACGGTAGTCCCCGCCGGCAGATCCACCCCGCCGACGTTCACGGGCACCCGGTTCAATCGGAAATCGCCCTTGACCGGGCTCTCGATGCGCAGCGACTCTTCGATGAAGTTCGGAATCAGGCTGCGGTCCTTACGCAGCTGGGCCTGGATGTCGGGGCGCTCCCCTATGGTCTGCAAGGACGCGCCCAGCAGCCGCACGGTGGTTTCCTGGCCGGCGGAGAAGACGTTGCTCGCTACACGGGCCACGTCTTCGACATCGGGAATCGAGCCGTCCGGGAAGGTCGCGGTGGAGAGACCCGTCAGCACGTCATCGCGAGGGTTGCGGCGGCGGTCACGGACGTAGTCGGAGAAGGTGCCGTAGAGGAATTCCAGCGGATTGTGCGCCAGCGACTCCTTGCCGGTGCCGCCGATGCCGCCGCCGGAGTGGTCGCGAATGTTGTTGACGAAAGTGTCGCGATCTTCCTCGGGCACGCCCAGCAGGTCGGCGATGACCAGCAGGGTGAAGGGCCCCGCGAAGCCCTTGATGAATTCGCCCTCGCCGGGCGCCAGGAATGGATCGAGCGCCCGATCGGCGAGGTCCCACATCGCGTCCTCGTTCTCCTTGAGGCGCTTCGGGGTGATCAGCCGCATCAGCAGGGCCCGGTGGTTGGTGTGGGTCGGCGGGTCGAGAGTGGGCAGCTGGTCGCTGAACGGCAGCTTGTCGCGATGCTCTTCGATCAGCTCGGTGACGTCGTCGCCCTCGAGCGGTACCGGAAACCCGGGGAACGGGCCGGTCACCGAGATGCACGACGAGAAAGTCTCGGCGTCGTTCAACACAGCGCAGGCCTCGTCCCAGCCGGTCACCATGGTGACTCCGTGATGGTCTTCGCGGGCGACCGGGCACTGCTGCCGCAGGGCCTCGTAGTACGGGTACGGGTCCTCGACCAGCCGTTTGTCGCGGAAGAAATCCATCTCCAAGTCGTTCACCATCGCTTGCTCCGTTCGAATCTCATCTGGTGAGAACGTTCCTCTCAGAGATGAGTATTACATTTCCATACGACGTGTGCGTCGTCAACGACAGCTCCCCGCGGCGACAGTCGCATTGGGACGGGTCGGGCTTCAGCTGGCCGGCACCAGGTCGGCAGCGACTGACGGGCACGCCAGCAGCCCGCTGCGAAAGATTTCGGTGAGACCGATCGCGCGTTCCGGCGACGCCGCGGCGGCCAGTGCCTGAGCCTTGAACGTCTGGGCCGCCGTGCTGAGGCGATGCTGCACTAAGCCGACGCTGTCATCGAGTTCGGCCGGCCATGTCTCGCCCCACAGCGTGACCTCGGTGACGCCGTGATCGAGGGCCTGTAACACGCCCTGCCGCACCCGCGAATCGCATCCGAAAAGGTCCGCCGCGGCCGCCAGCGCCTGAGGACGAGGACGGGTTCCGGCCGACTCCAGCGCCTGTTCGAGGTCCAGGGTCGCAGCTCCGAGGATGTGCAGCGGCCGATCGTCTGGGTGATCGGCAATCAGGACGGTGACGTCCCATCCCGCCATCGCCCTATCGAAAAGCCAACCGCCGGCGTACCGCACCACGTCGACGACGCTGGCGGCGACGACGTCGAGCCGGTACCTCATGTCGGGCTCTTCGGCGCAAAGTCGCGAGCCAGCGTCTCGGCGTACTCTTTGAACACCTCGGCCAGTGGTATCGAGGGATCGAGCAACCATGTGGTTTCCATTCCGTTGATGAAGGCGAGAATTTCGATTGCCTTGACGGCGGGGTCTATGTCGGTGCGATACCGTCCGGCCGCCTGACCGCGGCGGATACCCGCGGCGACGATGTCGGTAGCGTCCCGCTGCCTGGCCAGCAGACGGTCGTGCAGCGGAGCGTCGGGAAGGATGTTTTCCACCAGCAGCACCGTGAAGGTGCCCACCAGCTCGGGCGCCCGGCTGAACCGATCGGCGACCTGAGCGATCTCGGCGAGCAGATCGCCCTTCCGGTCGGCGTGCGCGTCGTCGTCGAGGTCCCGTGCGTCGAGCACGGCGTGCAGCAGCTGCTCCTTGGATTCGAAATGATGCAGCAGGCCGGCAGGACTGACTCCGGCTTCCCCGGCGATCTGGGCGAGTGTGGTGTTGCGCCAGCCGTTACGCGTCAGGAGCCGCTGCGCGACCTCGAGGATCCGCTGCTTACGGTCCTCGCCCTTGGCGAGCAGGGTGTCGTATGGACGGGCGGCGGGCAAATTATTCCCTCAACTCGAAACCAACCTTCTGAACACACAGTAGGTAGGTTTGCCCGCTCTGGCAAGAGTCCGGCCGGGTAACGAACTATTGGGCGCTAGGTCGCGAGCTCGACCAAGGTGGCATTGGCCGTGCCGCCGCCTTCGCACATGGTCTGCAGGCCATAGCGAATCCCGTTGTCGCGCATGTGGTTCACCATGCGCGTCATCAACACCGCGCCGGAGGCGCCCAGCGGGTGACCCAGCGCGATGGCGCCGCCAAGGGGATTGACCCGCTGCGGATCGGCGCCGGTCTCAGCGATCCAGGCCAGCGGCACCGGCGCGAATGCTTCGTTCACCTCGAAGACGCCGACCTCCGCGAGCGCAACACCCGCCTTTCTCAGCAGCTTCTCGGTCGCCGGTATTGGGCCGGTCAGCATCAGCACCGGATCGGCCCCGGTCACCGCGCCGGCGCGGTAGCGCGCAATCGGCGTCAACCCGAGCCCAACCGCCATCTCCGAAGTGGTCACCAGCAACGCGGCCGCGCCGTCGGAGATCTGCGAGGAATTGCCCGCGTGGATCACCCCGTCTTCGACGAACGCGGGCTTGAGTGCGGCCAGCTTTTCCACGCTGGTCCCGCGCCGCACGCCCTCGTCATCGACGACGACCGCTGCGTCGCCGGGGAACACTGGGACGATCTGGTCAGTGAAGGCTCCGGCATCCTGGGCCGCAGCGGCCCGCTCATGGGACTGGGCGGAGTACTCGTCGAGCTGGCTGCGGGAGAATCCCCACTTCTTGGCGATCATCTCCGCCGACAGACCTTGGTTGAAAGAGAAATCGTCATAGCGGGCAAGGACTTTCGGGCCGTACGGCATCCCGGTTGCCCGAGCCGCTCCAAGAGGGACACGACTCATGACCTCGACGCCGCCTGCCACGACGACGTCCTGCTGCCCGGACATCACCGCCTGCACCGCGAAGTCAAGGGCTTGCTGGCTGGAGCCGCAGGCCCGGTTGACGGTGGTCCCGGGGATGGTCTCGGGCCAGCCGGCCGCCAAGACCGCATACCGGCCGATGTTGCTGGACTGGTCGCCGACCTGGGACACACATCCCCAGATCACGTCGTCGACGATGTCCGGGCCGATTCCGGCGCGTTCCATCAGTTCGTTGAGGACGATTGCGGACAGGTCGGCGGCATGCATACCGGACAGGGCGCCGTTCCGCTTTCCGACCGCGGTCCGTACCGCCTCGACGATGACTGTTTCGCGCATCAGTAGCTCCGCGGCAGTTTCAGGACGTGCGAACCGAGGAAGTTCAGAATCATCTCCTGACTGATCGGTGCGATCTTCATCAGCCGCGCCTCCCGGAAGTATCGCGCCACGTGGTATTCCTCCGAGTAGCCCATCCCGCCGTGGGTTTGCAGCGCTCGGTCCGCGGCGGTGAAGCCGGCGTCGGCGCACAGGTATTTGGCGGTATTCGCTTCGCGCCCACAGGGTTTGCCGTTGTCGTAGAGCCAGGTGGCCTTGCGCAGCATCAGCTCGGCGGCGTCCAGCCGGGCCAGCGAGTCGGCCAGCGGGAACTGGATGCCCTGGTTCATGCCGATCGGCCGGTCGAATACGTACCGCTCGTTGGCGTACCTCACGGCCTTATCCAGTGCCACGCGCCCGATGCCGAGCGCCTCGGCGGCGATCAGCATCCGCTCCGGGTTCAGGCCATCCAGAATGTACTGAAACCCCTTGCCTTCCTCGCCAACTCGGTCTTCGACGGGCACCTCGAGGTTGTCGATGAACAACTCGTTGGAGCTGACGGCGTTGCGGCCCATCTTGCGGATCGGGCGCACGTCGACCCGGCTGCGGTCGAGATCGGTGAGGAAAAGCGTCATCCCGTCGGTCTTCTTTGCCACTTCGTCATAGCTTTGTGTGCGGGTCAGCAGCAGGATCTTGTCGGACTCGACGGCTTTGGAGATCCATACCTTGCGGCCGTTGACGACATAGTGATCACCGTCGCGTTTGGCGAACGTCGTGATCCGCGAAGTGTCAAGCCCGGCACCGGGTTCGGTGACCCCGAAGCAGACATGGACATCGCCGGTCGCGACGGGTGGCAAAGTGCGGCGCTTGAGTTCCTCGGAGCCGTGCACCACCACCGGTTGCATGCCGAAGATCGACAGGTGAATCGAGCTGGCGGCGTTCATGGCGCCACCGGATTTGGCGACCTCCTCGAGCAAAATGGTCGCTTCGGTGATGCCGAGGCCGTGGCCGCCGTACTCGGTCGGAATCGTCATCCCCAGCCAGCCGCCATCTGCGATGGCCCGATAGAACTCGGTCGGAAATTCGTGCGACTGGTCTTTTTCCATCCAGTAGTGGTCGTCGAACTTGCGCGCCAACTCCGCGACCGACCGGCGGATCAGCTCCTGGTCTTCGGTCAGTTCGAAATTCATCCCACCGTCGGGCACAGGGGCGCTCCTTTCAGCGCGAGCAGACGCAGAATCGCACGATTCCCGCCCGAATGATGCGATTGTGCGTCTCGTCGCCGGGCACAGGTGGCGCCTTAGTCCTTATTGCCGGTGAGCTCTTTCGCGTTGGCGGCAAAGTCCGCGAACGACGAACCAGCGCGCTCCTCCTTGTGGTGACTGAGCGCCCGAATGGACACGTCGTGGCCCTCGGCTGCCTTGCGCAGCGAACCGACCGTCGCCTGCTCGGGCGTGATGTGGGTGAAGGGGTCGAACGAATACCAACGCATCGCGTTCTCGTAGGTCATCTTCTTGATCTCGTCGTCCGGCACGTTGTTGATCGAGAGGACGTCCCAGAGTTCCTCGGGCGCGCCCGGCCACATCGAGTCGCTGTGCGGGTAGTCGGCCTCCCAGCAGATGTTGTCGATGCCGATCATGTTGCGCAGCGCCACGCCCACTTTGTCGCTGATGAAGCAGGTCAGGAAGTGGTCGCGGAACACATCCGACGGCAGCTTGTCGCCGAAGTTCTGATGCGTCCACGTCGAGTGCATCTCGTAGGTGCGGTCGGCACGCTCCAGGAAGTAGGGGATCCAGCCGGTGCCGCCCTCTGACAGCGCGATTTTGAGGTCCGGGTATTCCTTGATGGGCCGCGACCACAGCAGGTCGGCGGCGGCCTGCACGATGTTCATCGGCTGCAGCGTGATCATCACGTCCATCGGGGCGTCAGGTGCGGTGATCGCCAGCCGGCCCGAAGATCCGATGTGCACGTTCATCACGGTGTTGGTGTCGCACAAGGCTTTCCACAGCGGATTCCAGTACTCGTTGTGGAAGCTCGGGTAGCCCATTGCGGCCGGGTTCTCGGTGAAGGTCAGCGCGTGTACGCCCTTCTTCGCGACCCGCCGCACCTCCGCGGCACACGCCTCGGCATCCCAGATCACCGGAATGGCCATCGGGATGAACCGGGCCGGATATGCCCCGCACCATTCGTCGATGTGCCAGTCGTTGTAGGCCTGCACCAGGGCCACCGAGAATTCCGGGTCCTCGGTGGCGAACAAACGCCCGGCAAAGCCGGGGAAGGACGGGAAGCAGATCGACGCCAAGATTCCCCCGGCGTTCATGTCCTTGATCCGCTCGTCGACGTTGTAGCAACCCGGTCGGATCTCGTCGAGCCCGGTTGGCTCGATCCCGTACTCCTCCTTGGGCCGGCCGGCGACCGCGTTGAGCGCCACGTTCGGGATGACCGTGTCACGAAACTTCCACATGTCCGAGCCGTCGGGGTTGTGCACCAGCCGCGGTGCGTCGTCCAGGTATTTCTTCGACAGGTGGTTCTTGAACATGTTCGGCGGCTCGACGGTGTGGTCGTCGACGCTGATCAGGATCATGTCCTCTTTGTTCATGGCCGTACCCCTCTCTTGGGTGCCTCGAGCAGGTATCGGACGGGCGGCCACCGAGCGGGCTATGTCCGGCCCAAGCGAGCCGCCACCTGCCTCCAAGCTCTCTAGGTTTGAAAACTATCTTCTCGCGAAGTGAGAATCAACATCCAGGGTAGCGGCGCCGCCTGCGCCCTGCGGGCCCGCTCCTCGGAGTCCTGTGCGAATCGCCCACTCCGAAATGATAGGAGCAGAGCGCAGAAAGCACCTTCTGACCAGGTCAAGCGGCGCTGCGAGGCGGCCCTGAGATGGGCCTGAGGCATGCTGGCCCAAACCGGCGCACACCACCGCGGCAGGCAGGCGCCGATCCGCACGCCGCAGGATTGACCACGGGACCGAATCGTGCAAGTCTATTGGTTATAAATGAGAATATGATTCTCTTTGACCGAGAGGAACCCGGCGCAATGCGCTTGCCGCCCCTGCCTGCCGACCGATGGGACGAGGCTGTCCAGCAGTCCCTGGCCGGCATGCTGCCTCCGCAACGGCGCAATCCGCGCGACGCCGGCAACGCGCTGTCGACATTCGCCAATCACCCCGCGTTGGCCAAGGCATTCCTGCCGTTCAACATGCACCTCTTCAGATCCACGCTGCCCGATCGCCTTCGCGAACTGGCCATTCTGCGGGTCGCCCATCGCCGCGAGTGCGCCTACGAGTGGACTCACCACGTCAACCTGGCCAAGCGAGCCGGAGTGAGTGATGAAGAAATCGAGGCCGTGCGCCGCGGCGGTGATGGTTGGTCCGCCGACGACTTCGAGCGCGCCGTGATTACCGGGGTCGACGAACTCGACGAGAAATCGCAATTGTCCGACGAGACCTGGACCGCGCTCGGCGAGCGCTGGGACGACCACCAGCGTATGGACTACGTCTTCACAGTCGGCTGCTACACGATGCTGGCCATGGCCTTCAACACTTTTGGCGTAACGGTCGAAAAAGACCCACCAGCCGGAATAGAGAGGTAGAACCTTGCCACATTTCCCGAAGCCAGCCGCCGGAAGCTGGACAGAGAACTATCCCGAACTGGGAACCGCACCGGTCGACTACACCGACTCGATCGATCCGGCATTCTTCGAAGCCGAGCGCGACGCGATCTTCAAGCGCACGTGGCTCAATGTCGGCCGCGTCCAGCGACTGCCGCGCACCGGCAGTTACTTCACCAAGGAGCTGCCCTCGGCGGGGCAGGGCATGTCGGTCATCATCGTCAAGACCAAAGACGGATCCGTCAAAGCCTTTCACAACGTCTGCCGGCACCGCGGAAACAAGCTGGTGTGGAACGACTATCCGCATGAGGAGACGTCGGGCACCTGTCGGCAATTCACCTGCAAGTACCACGCCTGGCGCTACAGCCTGGACGGTGATTTGAATTTCATCCAGCAGGAGGACGAGTTCTTCGACGTCGACAAAAGCCAATACGGCCTGGTGCCCGTGCGTTGCGAAGTCTGGGAAGGGTTCATCTTCATCAATTTCGACAACAACGCAGCGCCGCTCACCGACTACCTCGGGCCGCTGGCCAAAAGCATCGAGGGCTACCCGTTCGGCGAGATGACCGAGACCTACTCCTACCGCGCCGAGGTCGGCAGCAACTGGAAGTTGTTCATCGACGCGTTCGTCGAGTTCTACCACGCGCCGATCCTGCACCAGGGGCAGTACACCAAGGAAGAAGCCGCCAAGATCCAAAAGTTCGGCTACGAGGCGCTGCACTACGAGGTGGCCGGCCCGCACAGCCTGCAGTCGACCTGGGGTGGTCAGGCACCGCCCCCCGACATGTCCATGGTCAAGCCGATGGACCAGGTATTGCGCAGCGGATTGTTCGGCCCGTGGGACAAGCCGGAGATCATCGAAAAGCTTGACCTGCCTTCGGGTGTCAACGTGAAGCGGGTGCCGCAGTGGGGCATCGACTCGTGGCTGTTCTACCCGAACTTCATGCTGCTGATCTGGGAGCCCGGTTGGTACCTGACCTACCACTACTGGCCGACCGCGGTGGACAAGCACATCTTCGAGTGCACGCTGTATTTCGTCCCGCCGCGCAATGCGCGGGAACGCCTGGCCCAGGAGTTGGCCGCCGTGACGTTTAAGGAGTACGCACTGCAGGATGCCAACACGTTGGAAGCCACCCAGACCATGATCGGCACCCGGGCCGTCAAAGAGTTCCTGCTGTGCGATCAGGAAGTCCTGATCCGCCATTTGCACAAGACGACCGGTGACTACGTGAAGGAGTACCAGCGCAATGGCGCTACCGTCTGAATTCGCCGACCTGGAACCCCATTTGGGTTGGGATCTGGCCACCGAACCGGAGCGCTACGCCAAGCGGCTGGCCTCTACGATGGCCGAGATGCAGGAGTTCTACGACGCCGCGTTCCCCCGTCTCGAGGACGCCATCGCCTACTGCGACAAGTTCCCTCTGGACGACCTGCCCGGGGAGGCGCGGACGCTCATGCACATCATGCAGTCGTTGGTCATGGTGTCCTTCCCAATCGAGGCGTGGAAGCAGCCCCGCGTTCCTGACAGCGGCGCAGCCTGGGTAGAGCTGATCCGGGAGCCGGTGATCTGACGTTGTCGGACGCTCTTCGCGCAAGCGGCTCATCGCAGCTGACCCTCAAGGCCGCCGGGCTGCTTGACGTCGATGCCGGCGAGATCGTTCGGCCCGGCGTCTTGCGGATAGAAGGTGACCGGATCGCCGGTGTCGGCGCCGGCGCGCAGGGACCGGAAGACAAGGTTCTCGATCTGGGCGATCAGATACTGTTGCCCGGTTTGATGGACATGGAGGTCAACCTCCTGATGGGTGGCCGCGGGGAAAAGCCCGGGCTGTCCCAGGTGCAGGACGACCCGCCGACGCGGGTGCTGCGCGCCGTCGGCAATGCGCGCCGCACCCTGCGGGCCGGGTTCACCACCGTGCGCAACCTCGGCCTGTTCGTCAAGACTGGCGGCTACCTGCTGGATGTCGCGCTGGGCAAGGCAATTGACGCCGGCTGGATAGACGGGCCCCGGATTGTGCCTGCGGGGCATGCGATTACGCCCACCGGCGGGCATCTGGACCCGACCATGTTCGCGGCGTTCGCGCCGCACGTGCTGGACCTGACGGTCGAGGAAGGCATCGCCAACGGAATCGACGAGATCCGCAGGGCGGTGCGTTACCAGATCAAGCACGGCGCCGAACTGATCAAGGTCTGTTGCTCGGGTGGGGTGATGTCACTGACGGGTCCGCCTGGCGCGCAGCACTATTCGGATGAGGAGCTGCGCGCGATCGTCGACGAGGCACACCGCCGCGGGCTGCGAGTCGCCGCACACACGCACGGGGCCGACGCCGTCAAGCATGCGGTCGCCGCCGGTATCGACTGCATCGAGCACGGCTTCCTGATCGACGACGAGGCGATCGCGACGATGGTCGAGCACGGCACCTTCCTGGTGAGCACGCGCCGCCTGGCCGAAGGAATGGACGTCTCGCACGCACCAGCCGAGCTGCAGGCCAAGGCTGCCGAAATGTTCCCGAAGTCGCGGACCTCGATACTTGCCGCCCACAAAGCCGGAGTGAAGATCGCGGTTGGTACCGACGCGCCAGCGATACCGCACGGCAAGAATGCCGACGAGCTGGTCACCCTTGTCGACTGGGGCCTGCCGCCGCTGGCGGTGCTGCGCGCGGCCACCGTGACGGCCGCCGAGCTCATCAATGCAGCCGACCGGGGACGGCTGGCGCCCGGCCAGCTCGCCGATATCATCGCGGTACCGGGAAACCCGTTGGAAGACATCACCGTTACCCGCAACGTCAGCTTCGTCATGAAAGGCGGCAAGGTATATGCCCACCAGAACTGACGACTTGGTCGAGATCCAGCAACTGCTCGCCCGGTACGCGGTGACCATCACGCAAGGAGATGTCGACGGACTGGTCGGTGTCTTCACGCCCGACGGAACCTACAGCGCTTTCGGCGACACCTACCGCTTGGACAGGTTCCCGGATTTGGTCGAAGCCGCACCAAAGGGCCTGTTTCTGACCGGGACAGCGCTGGTCGATATCGACGGCGACACCGCGAGCGGTACACAGCCGTTGTGCTTTATTGAACATGCCACTCACGACATGCGAATCGGCTACTACCGCGACACCTATGCCCGCACCCCTGACGGCTGGCGGCTGCGAACGCGGGCCATGACCTTCATCCGTCGCAGCGGTGTGCACGACTCCGGGCGCCCGCATGCGGTCGGGCGTCCCGCCCCGTGAATGTCGAGCAATTCCGGACGGATCTGCGCGCTTGGCTGGACGCCACCGACCTGACCCCCGGACCCGACCATTCGCTGCAAGGCCAGCTGCGCCAACTCGCGCGAGTCCATAGTGCTTTGTACGAAGCCGACTGGATGCGCTACGGCTGGCCCGTGGAAGTCGGCGGATTGGGTGGGCCCGCGCTGTTCCGTGCAATCGTAGGCGAGGAGGTGGTCGGCCGTCGTCTCGCCGAGCCCGGGCCGTACTCGATGGTCGAGGTGCTCGCACCCACGATGATCGATTACGCGCCTGCCGACCTCGCAGCCGAGATGGTGCCGCGTCTGCTCAGCGGCCGCGAACAATGGTGTCAGGGCTTTTCCGAGCCGGGATCCGGCAGCGACTTGGCGTCGCTGTCCACCCGCGCCGCCCAACAGGGCGACAACTGGACTGTCAACGGGCAGAAGGTCTGGACCAGCTTCGCGCAGTTCTCCACCCGCTGCATCCTGCTCACTCGCACCGCGCCCGGACATGAAGGGATTACCGCGTTCTTCGTCGACCTCGACACACCCGGCATCACCATTCGGCCGCTGCGCACCATGCATGGGGTCGACGAATTCTGCGAGGTGTACTTCGACGACGTGGCGATCCCATCCAGCCGGATGCTCGGCCGGCCAGGAGACGGCTGGCGGCTTGCGATGGACCTGCTCCCGTACGAGCGCTCCACCTGCTTCTGGCAGCGGATCGCATACCTCTACTCACGGTTCGACGGGCTCATCGCGGAGACTTCGCAAGACAGCCATCCTGACGAGTCTGCCTTAGGCGCAGCCTATCTCGCGTTGCACACGCTGCGCTGCCGGTCCCGTGTCACCCAACACCGGCTGCGCGACGGAGCCCGGCTGGGGCCGGATACCTCCATCGACAAGGTGCTGCTGGCCGGCGCTGAGCAACGGCTCTACGACACCGTGCGCGACCTGATGCCCGGGGTCCTGGAACTCGACGACACACCGTGGCGCCCGGAGTACCTGTACTCACGCGCGGCGACCATCTACGGCGGTACCGCCGAGATCCAGCGCAATATCATCGCCCGGCGGCTACTGGACCTCGGGAAGGAGTGATTGTGCACCCCGCGACGGATCCCGAGTCGTTGCAGCTGCTGTCCGATTCGGTACGGACCGCGATGACCGAATCGACGTCAGCCTCGGGCGCAAAGCTCGACGCGGCTTTGGCCGATCTCGGCTGGCTCGACATGCTCGACGAAATTCCAGAAATCGCAGTCCCTTTGGTGTTCCGGCTGCTCGGTGAGACCGGAGCACACGCGCCGGTGCTCAACGATGTGGTGTTACGTGCGGCCGAACGTGAGCCCGGTGGCACCGTGCCACTGCCGTTCGCCGGCGGCTCCTGGGTGGTCTGGGACCGCATCGACGCCGCCAGTTCGGCGCTGGACGATGAGCTGCCGATACACCGGGTGGCACAAGGAGAGTCAGCGTCACCGGCTGCGCTGGCCGCGGGACGCCTGGCAGTCGGCTGGTGGCTGGTCGGCGCCAGCAGGGCGATGCTTGGCTTGGCGCGTCAGCATGCGGTGGACCGCGTCCAATTCGGCCGACACATCAGCTCGTTCCAGGCGATCCGCCACCGGCTGGCCGAGACGCTCGTCGCGATCGAAGGCGCCGAGGCGACCCTGCTCGCCGCCGGTGACATACCGGAGGACTCCGAGGGCTCACACGCCCTGGCCTGCTTGCTGGCGAAGGCGGCGGCCGGTCAGGCCGCGCTGACCGCCGCGCGGCACTGCCAGCAAGTGCTCGGCGGGATCGGTTTCACCGCCGAGCACCACCTCCATCGACATGTCAAGCGGACGTTGATCTTGGACGGATTGCTGGGCAGCACACGCGAATTGACCCGGGAGGCCGGAACGGTGCTGCGCGCTAGAGGTTCCGCACCGCGGCTAGCTCAGCTGTAGCGTCTCGGGTCGCGCCATGGCGACGTCGTTTAGAATCAATGTCCATGAGCCAGCCCGGCGCACCTCGAGACCCGTTGAGTGTCGTGTCCGTGATCCTGGGTGTGGTCGCGCTGATCACGTCCTGGGTCCTGATCGGGATTTTCTTCGCTATCGCGGCGATCGTGACCGGCTCGATCAGTCGGTCGCGAGCCAAGCGAAGCGCGACGCCCGGTTCCCGGGTCGCGACAACCGGCATCGTATTAGGTGTGGTGTCGGTCGCGGCCGCGTTCGTCGCGGTGGTCTCTTACGTCTGGATCTACACTCACCACACCGAGCATGATCGCGTATGCAAGGTCTTTGACACCTATCAGCGCTGCTGACACCGTTACCTAACGGATCATCAGATGCGCACTCCCGCTTATTAATTGCGCGGCAGTCCGAGTATCCGCTCGGCGATGATGTTCCGCTGGATTTCAGAGGTGCCGCCGGCGATGGTCGCGGCGAAGGTACGCACATACCGGTCGAACCTGCTGCGATAGTGGCTGTCCAGATCGAGCGGTGCGAACGGCGCGGTAACCGCTTGCAGCACAAGCCCGTCGGCTCCCGCGGCGTTCAACGCATCCTCGGAGGCGCGCTGCAAGGCCTCCGAGCCCAGCAGTTTGAGTACTGACTGCGCGGGCACATCCTCTTCACCACGAGCCGCCTTCGCGATAGCCGCCGAGCCGAGCAGCTGTAGCGCCTGAGCATCCATCGCCAAGGTGGCGTAGTTATCCCGCTGCAGCATTCCCGACGGATCGAAATCGAGTGCGAGCGCATGCAACAGGTCGACATAGTCCATCCACAGCATGGCGCGTTCGTGGCCCAGCGAGCCGGTTGCCACCCGCCAGCCGCCATTGAGCTCACCCACCAAATTCTCGGCCGGCACGCGGGCGTCGGTGAAAAACACTTCGTTGAAGTCGACATCGTCGTGGTCGCACAACGACGCGAATGGACGGCGCACTACACCGGGAGTTTCCGTCGGAATCAGCAACACGCTGATTCCCTTGTGTTTCGGCGCATCCGGATCGGTGCGCACGAACGTCAGCAGCACATCAGCGTCATGGGCGCCTGACGTCCAGACCTTCTGCCCGTTGACCACGAAGTGGTCACCGTCCAGCACCGCACGCGTTTTCAGCGACGCCAGATCTGAGCCCGCACCGGGTTCGCTCATGCCCAGCGACGCGGTGATCTCGGCGCGCAGGATCGGCACCGCCCATCGCTGCTTTTGTTCGGGCGTTCCGAAGGACAGCAACGACGCCGCGATGATGCCGATGCCTTGCGGGTTGAAGCTTTGATAGATGCGCCGCCGCGACAACTCCTCGGCGTGCACGTATTGCTGCAACAACGTTGCGTTGCGACCACCGAACTCCGGCGGGTTGCCCGGCAGCAACCAGCCGTTGTCGAACAGCAGCCGTTGCCACTGTCGCGCCCACTCCGGGATGTGCGAACTTGACCGTGACCGTTCGAACGCGGAGCCTGTCTCGGTCAAGCGGGGCAGATGCGTATCGAGGAACGCCACAAACTCGGCACGGAACCTCTCGACGTCCGCGTCGAAAGTCAGCTGCACAGCACTCCCCGGATCTTCCTGGCATTCACCGATCGCAGGCGGACGAGGGTTTTCCCCGACGACGCGATCGGCTCTTTTCAATTACGCTTCCATACACACGTGTAAGAGAATAGTATTCTCGCCATGAGAAAGTTACAATCTCAGACACGTCATCCGTGAGGGGGTCGAGCGCAACGATGTCACGGCGTTCTCCGGTACAGTCCAACCATGTTCTCCCCTCGCGGCAATCACCCGAGCCGTCGGTGACCAGTCCAGGCGAGGAGCCGGCCTGGAAGCAGCGTGCGGTCGAGCGCTCCATCAAGACCGCCAAACTGCGTGCGGCGCAGCGCGTTCAGCGTTTCCTCGACGCGGCGCAGGCCATCATCATCGAGAAGGGCAGTACGGATTTCACCGTTCAGGAGGTCGTGGACCGGTCCCGCCAGTCGCTGCGTAGCTTCTACCTGCAGTTCGACGGCAAGCACGAGTTGCTGCTCGCGCTGTTCGAAGATGCCCTGAGTCGATCGGCCGACCAGATCCGGGCCGCCACGGAAACCCACTCCGACCCGATCGAGCGCCTGAAGGTGGCCGTCGAGCTGCTGTACGAAGCCTCCCGCCCCGACCCGACGGCCAAACGTCCGCTCTTCACCGACTTTGCGCCGCGGTTGCTGGTCACGCATCCCGCCGAGGTCAAGGTGGCCCACGCGCCGCTGGTGGCGTTGCTGACAGAGCTCATGGAAGCGGCCGGTGAGGCTGGCGAGTTGCGCGCAGAAGTCAATGCCAAGCGGATCGCCGCCATGACGATGCAGACCGTCATGTTCCTCGCGCAATACAGCGGCGGCACCGACGACGCTACCGTCCATCCCATCACCGCCGACGAGGTGTGGGACTTCTGCTCACGGGGATTCGCCCGTAGCTAGCTGATCGACTCACCTCGGTGAGCAGATATCGCACGCGATTTGCCTGACGAGAATCGGATTCTCTAATATTCAGAACAAGAAGTAGCTGAAACGGATTCGTCGTTGACACTTGCTGGTGGGTGATGTCAGAGTTCACATGCGACACGATTCGCGCTCTGTCGTGGAACGGGGCGACCGCGATTCCGGCGAGAGGCAATAATCCGTGACAGTCAGCGCGGCTAATGACGTCTACTTCGACCCGTACGACGTGGAGTTGAACGCCGACCCCTACCCGATGTTTCGGCGGCTGCGTGAAGAATCGCCGCTGTACTACAACGAGCAACACGATTTTTACGCGCTGAGCCGGTTCGCCGACGTCGACCGCGGGATCGTCGACTACCAGACCTTCAGCTCGGCCAGAGGCGCAATCCTCGAGATCATCAAGGCCAATATCGAAATCCCGCCCGGGACGGTCATTTTCGAGGATCCACCGATTCACGACATCCACCGCAAGTTGCTGTCGCGGATGTTCACCCCGCGCAAGATCAACGAGCTGGAGCCCAAGATCCGCGAATTCTGCGCTCGCAGTTTGGATCCGCTGATCGGTGCGGACCGGTTCGACTTCGTCGCCGACCTGGGCGCGCAAATGCCGATGCGGGTGATCGGCATGCTGCTGGGCGTTCCCGAGGAAGACCAAGAAGCCGCACGCGATTTCGCGAATGCGCAGATGCGTACCGAGGCCGGCAAGCCGATGGCGACCTCGATGGGCAACATCGCAAGTCCCGACTTCTTCGGCCGGTACATCGACTGGCGCACCGAGCATCCCTCCGACGACATCATGACCGAACTGCTCAACGCCGAGTTCGAGGACGAGACCGGAACTGTTCGCCAGCTCAGCCGCGATGAACTGCTCACCTATGTCAGCGTGGTGTCCGGCGCCGGTAACGAGACGACCACCCGGCTGATCGGCTGGACCGGCAAAGTACTGGCCGAGCACCCCGACCAGCGGCGAGCACTCGTCGAGGACCCGTCGTTGATTCCCGCGGCAGTCGAGGAGTTACTGCGCTTCGAGCCGCCGGCCCCGCACGTGGCGCGCTATGTCACCCGTGACGTCGAGTACTACGGCCGGCGAGTGCCCGAGGGCAGCGTCATGATGATGCTGATCGGGGCGGCCAACCGCGACCACCGCCAATTCCCGCCGGACGGAGACGTTTTCGACATCCGGCGCGAGGCGCATCAACATCTGACATTCAGTGTCGGCACCCACTATTGCCTCGGCTCGGCGCTGGCGCGCCTCGAGGGCCGGATCGCACTGGAGGAGATCTTGAAGCGCTTCCCCGATTGGGAAATCGACCTTGCCGAGTGCAGGCTTTCCCCGACGTCCACCGTGCGGGGTTGGGAGACCATGCCGGCCGTTCTGGGCTGAATCACTAAGGAATTGAGGTAATCATGGGTGGACGCGTTGAAGGCAAAGTCGCCTTTGTCACCGGGGCTGCGCTCGGTCAGGGTCGCAGCCATGCGGTGCGACTGGCGCAGGAGGGTGCCGACATCATCGCCATCGACGTCTGTAAACGAGTCGTGCAGACCAGCCCGATCCCGGCAGCGACACCCGAGGATCTGGCCGAGACCGCCGATCTCGTCAAGAGCCACAACCGGCAGATCTTCACCGCCGAAGTCGACGTACGTGACTACGACGGACTGAAGGCCGCGGTGGATGCGGGCGTCGAGCAGCTGGGCCGATTGGACATCATCGTCGCCAACGCCGGCATCGGCAATGGTGGCGACACACTGGATCAATGCAGTGAGCACGACTGGCAGGAAATGCTCGACGTGAACCTGTCCGGTGTTTGGAAAACGGTGAAAGCCGGTGTGCCCCATTTGATTGCAGGCGGTAGGGGCGGCTCGATCATCTTGACCAGTTCGGTCGGGGGCCTGAAGGCGTACCCGCATTGCGGAAACTATGTCGCGGCCAAACATGGCGTCGTGGGCGTCATGCGATCGTTCGCCGTCGAGTTGGGCCATCACATGATTCGAGTCAACTCAGTGCATCCCACGCACGTGAGCACCGGGATGATCATGAACGAAGGGACCTGGAAGTTGTTCCGGCCGGATCTGGAGAATCCGGGTCCCGACGACATGGCCCCGATTTGTCAGATGTTCCACACGCTACCGATTCCGTGGGTCGAGGCGCAGGACATCAGCAACGCGGTGCTTTTCTTCGCCTCCGACGAATCCCGGTACATCACCGGCGTCACCCTGCCTGTCGACGCGGGTAGTTGTCTTAAGTAGCATCCGGTCTGTGAATGGACTTGCCGGATTTGACGGACGCGGAGCGGTCATCACGGGCGGGGCGAGCGGCATCGGCTTGGCGGCAGCCACCGAGTTTGCCCGTCGCGGGGCCAAGGTTGTCCTCGCGGACATCGACAAGCCTCGGCTGGAGCTGGCCGTTACTCACCTGCGTCGGGACGGGTTCGACGCGCACGGCGTGATGTGCGACGTGCGGCACCTCGAGGAGGTCGCTGGACTCGCAGAGGAGTCTTATCGCCTGCTCGGCCAGGTGGACCTCGTCTTCAGCAACGCCGGGATCTGCGTGGCGGGTCCAATCGCGGAGATGACGCACGAAGACTGGCGATGGGTGATCGATATCGACCTGTGGGGCTCGATCCACGCGGTCGAGGCGTTCCTTCCCAGGTTGCTCGAGCAAGGCACCGGTGGCCACATCGCGTTCACGGCGTCCTTCGCCGGCCTGGTGCCCAATGCCGGACTCGGGACGTATGGCGTTGCCAAATACGGCGTCGTCGCTCTGGCCGAGACGCTGGCCCGTGAGGTCAAGCCCAACGGCATCGGGGTGTCGGTACTGTGCCCGATGGTCATTGAAACCAACCTGCTCGCCAACTCGGAGCGAATCCGCGGCGCGGACTACGGACTAGCGTCAACACCCGACGTAACCGGGTCGATCGGGACACTTCCCCAGCAGGACGACTCGCTGGGGGTCGACGACGTCGCTCGCCTGATCGCCGACGCGATACTGGCCAACCGGCTCTACATACTTCCGCATGAGGCCTCCAGGGCGTCGGTCCGCCGCAGGTTCGAGCGGATTGACCGCACGTTCGACGAACAGGCCGCCGAGGGCTGGCGCCACTAGAGCTTCGGCGAGCAGACGCAAAAGCCGCCGCACGCACGGCGTGTCGGGGCTTTTGCGTCTGCTCGCCAGTCACGCCGGCGAATGGCCGATGACGCCGGCAGCTTCCAGATCGGCGATCTCTGCTGCGGTCAAGCCCAGTCCGGCAAGTACCTCGTGGTTATGCTGCCCGAGCAGCGGCGCCGGCTGGGTGTGAAACTGACCGGGCCCGGCGGAGAACCTCGTCGCCACGGTGCTGAGCTTGGCCCGGCCATTGACCGGATGTTCGACCCCTTCGAAGAATCCGCGGAACGCCAACTGATCAAGCTCGGTTTGGCGATGGGGCTGCATGACTTTAGCAACCGGCACACCCGCGTCCCAGAGGGTCGCGACAATGTCGTCGCCGCTGCGGTGCGCGCACCATGCGGCCAGCCGCTGGTCGATCAGATCCTGATGCTCGCGCCGACCGGCCGCATCGGACAACGCGGGATCCGTTGCCCAGGAGGGTGTTCCGAGGGCGGCAGACAAGTGTGTCCACTGTTCGTCGGTTGCCACCGCAACGGCTACCCAGCTGTCGAGGCGGCCGAATTCGTCGATATCGGCAGTGCGGTAGAGGTTTTGCGGCGCCGCCGTCGGACCCCGGTTGCCCGAGCGTTCCAACAGAGCGCCGTACGCGGAGTATTCGATGACCTGCTCAGCGGAGATGCTCAGTGCGGCATCGACCATCGCGGCTTCGACGAGCACACCCTGGCCGGTGCGACGGCGGTGTTCCAGCGCCAGCAGTAGGGCGTTCAGCGCATGCACGCCCGCGTTGGGATCACCGATCGAATATGGCTCGTAGGGTGGGCGGTCGGGGTAGCCGGTCAACCAACTCAGGCCCGCCGCGGACTCGATGGCGTATGCGAACGCGGGATTGTCACGCCACGGACCATCGAGTCCGAAACCGGGCATCCGAACCATGACCACGTCGGGCCGAACCGCTTGAACTGCCGCGAAGTTCAGCCCAATCTGATCCAGCACGCGCGGGGTGAAGTTCTCCACCACCACATCGCATGTCGCGATAAGCCGGCGCATTAGCTCCTGCCCGCGCGAGTGCTGCAGGTCCAGAGTCAGTCCCTTCTTGTTGCTGTTCAATGCCGCGAAAATCGGTGACTTCTCCCACCACTGGTCTTCGCTGATCGGCACACCGGCGATCAATCGGGTGCCGTCAGGGCGGCGCGTGGATTCGACGTGGATAACCTCGGCGCCGAGCATCGCCAGAAAGTGGGTGCAACTCGGGCCCGCCCAGAAGGTAGTCATGTCCAGCACCCGGATACCGTTGAAAGGCAATCGGTTCGGCAGCTCAGCCGGTAACGGCCGCGGGATCAGATTGGCCGACCGGTAGCGCGCGGTGTGCTCGCCCAATCGCGGCGCCGGGCTCGGGCGGCGAAGCTGCGCGGGCCACATACGGTAAGGGTGGCCCGGCTGCTGAAATCCGTCGCGCGGATTGCGCACAAACGACCCACGCTCGACGAAGTGGTCCAGCGACGCGATGTTGGCGCCGTTGGCGACCGGCGCGTTGGGTATCCGGAACGCCGTTGCCAGTTCCCGGATCTCGTCGACCACATTGGTCTCGACCCAGGCATAGATTTCATCGGCGTGGATGTTGGCTTGCTCGGTGATCGTCAGTGGCGACTGCTCGTCGATCCACTCCGGATGCCCGACCATTGCGCACAGGTCGAACCACTGTTGTGCCGTTCCGCACCCGAGGTCGACCAGACCGTCTTTCGCCTGCGCCACGCCCGGCACCGTCAGTCGCCGGGCATCTCGCCACGGCCGGCCGAGCATCTCGAAGTAGGTGACGGGATAATACGTGAGGCACAGGATTTGGGTCTCGAGCATCGACAGATCGACGAGCTCGCCGGCGCAGCCCTTGCCCCGGAACCGCGACGCCAGCGTTGCCGCGCTCGCATAGGCGCCCGCCAAGTACTCCCCTACCTGTCCGCCGACGAAGACCGGCGCCCGGGTGGGCAACCCGCGGCCCAGCCCGATGATTCCGCCGGACCATGCCTGCAGGGTGAACTCGGTTGCCGCCCGGTTCCGCCAGGGACCCTGCAAACCGAAGGGGGTGATCGACGTAACGGTCAAGTGAGGGTGAGCGGCATGGATCGCCGCAGGTGTGAAGCAATGATGCTCGGCAACTTTCGAGCCCGCGGACCACACCACCGCATCGGCCGCCGCCAGCAGCTGGGTGACCAGTCCGATGTCGTCCGGGTCGTCGGTGTCGGCGGCGACGCTGTGCTTGGCGCCGGTGAGAAAGCTGAAGAGCGCTGCGTCAGTTCCGGGTTGGCGCACCGCACCAGACGAAGACCAACGCCGCAGCGGATCACCTTCTGGCGGCTCGATTTTGATGATGTCGGCACCACCGTCGGCGAGCAGCTTTGTGCAGTACGCACCGGCTATGCCGGTGGATAGGTCGACAATCGTATAGCCGGCCAGCGGCATAGCCAGAGTTTCGGGCTGAGGCTCCCCCACTCACGCCTGCCAGGACGGGCTCGAGGTCAGCACTTCGGCGCCGTCGGCGGTGATCAGGACCGCTTCCCGCCCGAATACGGCGCCCACTCCCGGCTCCCACACGTAGCCCGTCACGGCAAGCACCATTCCGGGCTCCAAGCTTTCTTCGGCTGCCGTCGCCGGCAAGCACGAGGATACGACCGGCGGGTCGAAGCCCATGCCCAGACCCCTGGCTACCGGCATCGGCGGCGGCGGCTCTCCCGCCGCCTCGTAAGCGGCAAGCAGCTCTGCAGCGCCCGCTCCCGGATGACATGCTGCTATCAGCTTGGACCACAACGTATCCCAGCGCTTGTACAACGATGATGCGCCTTCGGTCCTGCCCGCCGGCCAGGTCCGTCCGACCTCGCCGATGTAGCCACCCGACAACACCCCGGCGGAAAAGGCCACCAGGTCACCCGCCTGGACACGACCGTCCGATGCGGCCCGTCGCCACGGGTGATCACGCGAAGTCACCCACGCGACGTCCTGATTCGACGGAGTGCTCACCCCGCCGGCGGCGAGCGCTTCCAGTAGCACGGCGGCCAAAGTCTGTTCGCTTACTCCGGGTCGTAGCTCGGCCACCGCGGCGGCCAGGCCCGACTCGGCCACCGCGATCGCCTCGCGCAGCGCCCCCACTTCCTCGTCGGTCTTGATGCGTCGGGCGGCCCGCATGGCCAGCTCGCCGTCCACCAGCTCGGCATTCGGAAACGCCGTCGGCAGCAGCCGCGCGAAAACCGGTGACAGCGCGTCGGTTCCGACGCGGCGAGCGCTGGCGGCGCCGTCGATGCGCTGCAGTGCCGCGATCGTGTTAGCCGGATTCCACGAGATGCCGTAGAGGTTCTCGTGCGGGATATCGTCGGGAACGCCCTCGTCCCAGGTGCTGAGCAGATGAACCGCACCGGTGGCACCCACCAGCACGCAGGTCGGTCCGAACGGCCGAGTCCCGGCGACCCAAAGCTGCGGCGCGCCGGCGACATAACGGACATTGGCCTGCCGGCCGAGGACCAGGACATCGAGATCGTGTGCGGCCATTTGGGCCAGCGCCCGTTGTCGGCGGCCCGCACGTAGCGCCCGATCGTCGGGCAAGACTTCAGTTGCCATAAGGGTCATAGGGGTAGTCAGTTAATCGCGTCCAGCCTGCTTCGGTGATCACCAGCACCTCTTCGCTTCGGTACCCGCCGGTGCCGTCCTCCCACACCACCGGCTCGAGGACCAGCACCATGTTCGGCTGCAGCACAAAGTTCTCGTCGAACTCGTCGCCCAGATCTGTTCCGATCATCGGCATTTCGGCGGCGTTCACGCCGATGCCGTGGCCAAGGTAGAAATGCGGCAGCCAGGGACGGGTACCGCCGTTGGCCGCGATGGCGGCCCGGCCCAGATCGGCGGCGGTGGCTCCGGCCCGGGCGACGTCGAGAACGGCGGCCATGATTTCCGACCACCGTTGGAACTGCGCCTGCTGACGCGGTGTCGGATCACGCCCGACGATCCAGGTGCGCCCGAAGTCCGAGCAATATCCGCCGTAGGTGATGCTGACGTCGGTCCACAGCACATCGCCTTCGGCCAACTCACGCTCGGTGGTCAGCAGCGGCAGCGCCAGATCCCCGTGCGTTGTCCACACCCCTTCGGCCTTGCTCTGCGGCATGACCTGCCAAATGGGTTCGAGCATGCTGGCCGTGGCGCCCAGCTCGAAGGCCCGCCGCAGAAAGCTTGCCGAGAGCTCGATTTGGCGGATGCCGGGAGCCAGGGCCTTATGAACGTCGACCATCGCCTCGTCGGTAATGCGGATGGCCGTTCGCATGCAGGACAATTCGTCCAGAGTTTTGACCACCTTCGCGGCGCTGACTATCGCGGCGGCGTCAACGGGATCGCCGTTGCGGAACAACAGCTTTGCAGCGCGTGACATGGCACCGGTGCACTCGTCGACGGCGATCACCGCCCCGGGCGCAATCAGGTCAGCCAGCAATCGAGCAAAATTCGCTACACCTTCGTCGAATTCGAGGTAGACGGGTCCATGGAGGTGATCGGCGGGAAGCTCTGACTCGTGCGCGGCGCCCTCGCGGAACGGCAGGAACAGGTGCGGCCACTCGTCACCGCCGAGCACCACCGCCACTGGGCGCTCGACGTGCGAGAGGCCGGCATCGCCCAGCGGCCAGCTGGTCCCGGTGGCGTAGACCACGGCGTTGTTTCCCAGCAGGATCATGGCGTCGACCCCGCGTTCGGCCATCGCCGACCGCAGCCGTGCCCCGGTTTCCCGTCGCATCCTGGCCAGGTCCGGGACCTCGGGTATCACCAAGCTGCTACCGGTGGCGCGGCTCGCTTGCGCGAATGTCGTCACAAGCCTAGGAATTCGGTGATGTTGCCGCTGACGATGCGGGTCGCGTTGTCCGGCCCGACGGCGTCAACGACGGCCGCTAGCGACTTCTCTGAGTAGCCGTAGGTGCTTTCGTTGTGCGGATAGTCCGACGACCACATCACCTTGTCCACGCCGATCTTGTCGATCAACTCCAGTCCCAGCGGGTCCACCATGAACGAGGCGCTCATGTGGTTGTCCCAGTAGTACCGCACGTCGTGCAACAGCGGCCGGTTGAACATGTGCCGGTACGACGCCACCAGGTGCTCGGCATCCTGCAGGGCCCACGGCACCCAGGAGATACCGCCCTCGAACCAACCGATCCGAAGGCCGGGGTGCTGGTCGAGGATGCCCCCGAAGATGTACTTGGAGAACGTTTCCCGGAATCCGTCGATGTTGATCATCATCCCGACGACGACGCTGTTGAACTCGCATGGGCTCTTCGGCGGGGTTTCGCCGATGTGGTGCGCCATCGGCAGGCCGGAGGCTTCGATCTCGTCCCAGACTGGGCTCATGGACGTGCTCGCATAGTCGATCGGGTTGCCGTCGTCGTCCTTACCGGGATTCAGCGGCATCAGGAATGTCTTGAGCCCGAGTGATTTCAGCTCCTCTAGCGTCCGCCGAGTGCCTTGCGGATCCCACCAGTTGATCAGCCCGGCGCCGTAGAAGTGGCCATTAGAACGTTCCTGTAGCTCCGCAATGTATTCGTTGTAGATACGGAACGCGAGTTCGCGGAGTTTCTTGTCCGGGTAATGGAAAAGCGCCAGAATGGCATTGGGAAAAGCCAGTTCTTTGTCGACGCCGTCCTCATGCAACTCCTGGATGCGGGCTTCGATGTTGGTGCTCGCGGCTCCGGGGAGGTCGTCGTACTGCATGAGGACCGCACTGAAATCTCCCGGCAGGAACGACTGTCCCTTACGCCCTACTTGGTAGGCGCCATCCTCGTACCAGATCCGCGGCGCCTTGTCCTTGAGGTCGTCCGGAAAGCGTTCGTAGAAGATGTCGGCAGCCAGCGAGATGTGGTTGTCGGCGGAGAACACCACGGTCCCTGCCGGCAGGCCCACATCTCGGCCGCTGGCGTGGCCACGGCGATCCTTCGGTGCGCCAAAGCCTTCCGGAGGGTAGAGCGAAACGGTGCTGGTCTGAGTCGACATTGTTGACCTTCCAATCGGGCTGTCGTTTTCGAGCGTAGGGCTACCAGGTCTTCACCAGTTGACGGGCAGTTCGTAGACGCCGTAGGCGAGCCGGTCATGTTTGAACGGGATGTCGGCGACCGGAATGGCCAGCGACAGCGTGGGGATGCGGCGGAACAGCGTGTGGAAGACAATCTGCAACTCCGCGCGGGCGAGCTGCTGGCCGACACATTGATGGCGACCGTAGCCGAATGCGACATTGCGGTCGGCACCCGAGCGGTGCAGATACAGTCGATCCGGCTCCGAGAACGCATCCGGATCCCAGTTGGCCGGGGCCAGGTCGATGATGATGCCCTCGCCGGCCCGGATGACCTCCCCGGCGATGTGGATGTCTTCGACGGCGACTCGGCGCTGACCGTTCTGGATGATGCTCAGGTAGCGAAGTAACTCCTCGACTGCGCTGGCGATGATCTTGGGATCTTCGGCGTCGCGCATGACGGCCAACTGATCGGGATGCTCTAGCAGCGCGAGCACGCCCAGTCCGATCATGTTCGCGGTGGTCTCGTGTCCGGCGATCAACAATCCGGTGCCCAGCTGGGCGGCCTCTTTCACGCTGAGTTCACCGGCCTTGACCCGTTCGGCCAGATCGGAGACTGCGTCTTCGGCCGGATTTTCCACCTTGGCTTCGACGAGCTGACACAGGTATTTGTGCAGGCTTATCGCGCCTTTGGCGGTGTCCTCGCCAGTCGCGTAGCGGGCCAGCCCGACGGTGGCGTGGTGCTGGAACATTTCGGCGTCCTCATAGGGCACGCCGAGCAGCTGACTGATCACCAGGGAGGGAACCGGCAGCGCCAAGGCGGTGATGACGTCGGCCGGTTTGGGCCCGGCCAGCATGGCGTCGATGTGTTCGTCGGTGATCTGCTGGATGGTCGGCCGTAACCCCTCCACCCGTTTGAAGGTGAACGGCTTGGACAACATCCGCCGGAACCGGGTGTGCTCTTCGCCGTCGGAGGTGAATACGGACCGGGGACGTTTGTGCACGGTCGCCAACATGCCCGCGTTCCAGTGCGGAAAGCCGGGCACGCGGTCGTCGACGCTGACGCGTGAGTCGGAAAACAGTTCCCGGCATTGTTCGTAGCCGGTGATGAGCCACGGTGTGCTGCCATCCCAGATCCGGACTTGCGACAGCGGCTTTTCAGAGGCGAGCGCCATGACGTCCGGCGGCGGGGCGAAGGGGCAGCCCGCCGCTCTGGCCATCGGATACTCGGGGATTTCGGGGGCAGCGCCAGAAGTTTCAGCAGCCCCGGCCAGTGTTTCGGACATTATTCTCATTCCTCGATATGAATCGCTAGCGCGGGACAGGCCGCTGCCGCGCGGCGTGCACCCTCGGCCTGGTCAGCCGAGGGATTTGCGTTGAGTAGCACGACAACGCCGTCCTCGTCTCGCTGGTCGAACACCTCGGGCGCATTCATTACGCAGTTGCCCGAAGAGGCACAGATATCTTGGTCGACAGTCACTTTCATCGCAGCGCCTTCACTCATGCGGCGTCACGGGCGCCATCCACAAGCCCACGATCGCGTCGATAAGTCCGGATGCCGCTGCCCGCCAGGATGATTGGTGCAGGGACGAACCCGCCGCGAGCGCCCGTTCGCGATCCGCGCAGGTGTGCATGAGCAGGTTGCGGGCCATGATGTTGCGTTCGAAACGCACCTCGGCCGGCAGGTCGGGCAGACAGCGGTTGATGCCGTCGACGACTTGAACCAGCGACGGCGAACTGAGGGCGCCCTTGACGATGATGTTGTAGTAGGCGGGATCGGTCATCGCCTGTGCTGCGAAACGGGCGTACCACGTGGGTAACCCGTCATTGCCCAGTGCCTCGAGGTGCTCGGTGAGTGGGCGCACCAGGCAGGCCACCCAGTCCCGCATTTCGGCGCTTTCCTGGTCTAGCTCCGACACCAATTGCTCACGCAGTTGCTCGACGGGCCCGCGATGTTTCTGCTCGATGGCGCGCACCAGGTCGGCTTTGGTGCCGAAGTGGTAGCCCACCGCGGCGTTGTTGCCCTGACCGGCGGCCTCGCTGACCTGCCTGTTGGACACCGCGAACATGCCGTGCTCGGCGTAGAGCCGCTCGGCGGCGGCAAGGATCGCTTCCTGCGTGGAGGTGGCGCGTTCGGTGCGCACGGTCCTGGCAGACGCGGTCATGCCGTCCAGTCAACCGCGCCTCGGGCGTTTAAGTCAAGCGATTGATTTAAATTGGCGCCTGCGTGGTCCACCGCGCTCATTGCCCGCGCATGGGCCGCCATTCGCCCCGACCGCCTGACACCCATGTCTTTGAATTTGGCAAGAGTTTCCGGCTCAGCACTGTCTTCGCGCTGGCGGGAAGCGGACAATTGCCGCGGCGGCGAATGGTCTGACTGATCCGAGAGCCGACCGCGGTGACTCCCTAGACCGGCCACGGCCGTCGCGGCCGAAATATTGGTTGCACAAAGGGAGTCGGGAAATGTCAGCGCAAGAACAGAACATCGAAGTCATCAAGAAGGGTTACGACGCATTCTCCAGTGGTGACCTGGAAACGATGATGAGCCTGTTCGACGACAACATCGAGTGGGCCCAACCGGGCGACAGCGCGATCAGCGGTACGTATCACGGTAAGGGCGAACTCGGCGACTATTTCAGGCGGCTGGGCGAGAAGCCGATGACAGTCAAGCCGATTCGTTTCCTCGCCGACGGCGACACGGTCGTCGTGCTCAGCGATGTCACTGTGGGCGGCGAAGCAGGCCATGGCGCTGAAGTGTTCACGCTCCGCGACGGCAAGACCATACGGGCTCAGCTATACGAGGACACCGCGTTGATGGAACGCGTGTACGGCAAAAAGCAGGTTGCGGCAGGATAGTCAGCTGTGCCGGCCCGTCCGACGAGACGTGACACTCGTCGGACTAGGGGGACACCGTCATCCGCTTGGGTGGCGAGCCACCCTGCGGGCCAACACAATTGATACCCGCGACGTTGAGTTGGCCGCGCCACTCAAGCTGCTCGAGCTGCTCGAAGCGGCGATCTGTCAAAGCCGATCCATCTCGCGTGCCATGCAGGAGTTCTCCAGGAATCCATACCGCTTCGGGCAGTACTGACGCGACTTCCGACTATCCGCCGTCGAGGTGAGCCCCATCCGGCGGAGACGTGCGATGACAACAGCAGTCACCTCGGACCACCAATGGATTGTCTTCGGCCGCACCGGCATCGCTGCCGCGGTGCTGAAGAGAACCTGTTTCTCGCTGATGAGCACCGGCACGGCGGACGCGGCTGCGGGTACTGGCACGGTGCTGCGCAGACGTTCTGCGGTTGAGGCAGGAGCTGTGACATTTGTGCCCTTGCCAAGGATCGTGTTCATATCGACGTTTCCTTCCCATTCCGGTCCGACCATTCGACTGTGCGGCGTGAACCGGAAAAAACCATCAGCCTCAACAACGAGATCTGCACGGCGTGGGTCTGAGACTTCCGCGGTGAGCCGCGGGCGCTTGTTACGCGCATCCGCTGATGTTTTACCTCCGCCAGGACCGCATGCTGGCTAGCATGAGCGACACGGATTCGCCGCTGGTGGACTGGAGTGAGCTGGACGTGAGCGAGCTGCCGACCGGAACGGTGACGTTGCTTTTGGCCGACGTCGAGGGTTCGACGCAGCTGTGGCAATCCCAGCCCGAACAGATGACGGCCGCAGTGGGTCTGCTGGATCGCACGCTAGGCGATGTCGTCGCCACCCACGGCGGGGTGCGACCGGTCGAGCAGGGCGAGGGCGACAGCTTTGTGGTCGCGTTCACTCGCACCAGCGACGCGGTGGCATGTGCTCTTGCGTTGCAGCGCGCACCACTGGCCCCTATCCGGCTGCGCATCGGGGTGCACACCGGGGAAGTGCAGCTGCGCGATGAAGGCAACTACATCGGACCGACCATAAACCGCACGGCGCGTTTGCGTGATCTGGCTCATGGCGGGCAAACCGTGCTATCCGCCGCGGCGGAGGACATGGTTGTCGATCGGCTCCCCGACGGGGCCTGGCTGGTCGATCTGGGGAATCACGGGTTGCGCGGTCTGCCGCGCCGCGAGCGGGTGGTGCAGCTGTGCCACCACGACCTACACAACGATTTCCCGCCGCTACGCACGTCTGAAACCGTTGTCGCCCATAACCTTCCGGTGCAACTCACGAGTTTCATTGGCCGCCAGGCGGAAATGAGCCGCCTGCGCGAGGCGCTGGCCGGCAACCGGCTCGTAACCCTTACCGGCGCCGGCGGGATCGGCAAAACACGTCTGGCGGCGCACGTTGCCACGGAGTTGGCGGGCGAGTTCAGCGACGGCGTGTGTTATGTGGACCTGGCGCCGATCACCGATCCCGACGTCGCACCTGTCGCGGTGGCCCGCACATTGGGCCTGCCCGACCAGCCCGGTCGCTCGACGATCGACACGGTGCTACGGTTTGTCCGCGACCGTCAGATGCTGATGGTGCTGGACAACTGCGAACATCTGCTCGACGCGAGCGCCGAGCTCATCGTCGCACTCCTCGGATCGGCGCCGCGGCTGACATTGCTCGCGACGAGTCGTGAGCCCGTCGGTGTGACAGGTGAAGCGACGTGGCGGGTGCCATCGCTGTCCCTAGCCGACGAAGCCGTCAAACTGTTCGCCGACCGCGCCCGGCTGGCCCAAGCCGACTTCGCCGTTACCAATGACAATGCGGCCGCGGTGAATGAGATCTGCCGCCGACTCGACGGGATGCCGCTTGCCATCGAGCTTGCCGCCGCGCGGGTCCGCGCGTTGTCGCTGACCGAGATCCTGGACGGTTTGCATGACCGGTTCCGACTTTTGACCGGCGGCGCGCGCACCGCGGTGCGCCGCCAGCAGACGTTGCGCGCCTCGGTGGATTGGTCGCATGCGCTTTTGAGCGAGCCGGAACGGGTCTTGTTCCGGCGGCTCGCGGTTTTCCTGGGTGGGTTCGATCTCGATGCCGCCCGGGCGGTGTCAGGCGGCGACGAGGTTGAGCGCTATCAGATCCTCGATCAGCTCACTTTGCTGGTCGACAAATCGCTGGTGGTGGCGGACGACACCCGGGGCCGGACGCGGTACCGGCTGCTTGAGACCGTGCGCCAGTACGCGCTGGAAAAGCTCGGCGAGTCCGGCGAGGCCGCTGCTGTGCGGTCCCGTCACCGCGACTACTACACGGCGATGGCCGTCGTGCTCGATGCGCCGGCGGGCAGCGACTACGAGCAGCGTGTCGAGCAGGCGGAGGTCGAGATTGCCAACTTGCGCGCTTCCTTCGCGTGGAGTCGCGACAACTCCGACGTCGAGCTGGCGTTGGCGCTGGCGTCGGCGCTGCGGCCGCTGTGGCTCGCACGCGGCCGCCTGAGGGAAGGGCGCGCCTGGTTCGATGCCGCCCTCACCGATAACGCGTACGCGGTGGCGCCGGGGGTGCGCGCGCGAGCACTCACCGACAAGGCAATGCTCGGTCCTTGGGTCGGCGCCGCGGCCAGCAGAGATCAGGCCGAAGAAGCGCTTGCGATCGCGCGCGATGTCAACGATCCGGCGCTGCTGGCCCGGGCCCTGACCACCTGCGGCTTTATCGCCGGCTACTACGACCCGAAGGCGGCTTGGGAGTACTTCGCCGAGGCGATCGGCCTGGCCCGGAAGTTGGACGATCGGTGGAGGCTCAGCCAGATCCTCGGTTGGCAGGCCATCGCGGCAGCTACGGCGGGTGACCTGATCGCCGTGCGGGCGGCAGCCGAGGAGGGACGCGATGTCGCCGATGCGATCGGTGACCGGTTCGACTCACACCAGTGCCGGTGGTGCCTTGCAGCGGCGCAGCTGTGGCAGGGCGATCTGGCCGGGGCCGCCGCACAATTCGGCGAGCTGGTCGCCGAGGCCGCATCAACTCAAGATGTGATCTTGCGGGCTGACAGCCTTGCCTGCCGGGGCATTGCACTCGCGTACCACGGTGACACGGATGGGGCCGGGCCGAGGCCGAGGCGGCCATCCAGGCGGCGTCCGAGGTCGGCGCGATTGCCGCCGGCATCGCCTATGCGGCGTTGGGCACCGCGGCCCTGGCAGCCGGCGACGGTGCGGCAGCCGCCGAGGCGACCGAGTCGGCCTCTCAGCAGATCAGCATCCTGCCCACGTTCGGGGCGGTGCATCGCGCGCTCAATGCACAGGCCGCGCTGGCTAGTGGGGACTTGGTCGCTGCCAGCCGCGCGGCCGACGACGCCGTCACGATGGCGACCGGCTGGTGGCTGATGCTGGCACTGCCCACGCGCGCCCGCGTGGCGACCGCACTGGGTAAGCCAGAGCAGGCCGAACGCGACGCCCACGATGCGCTAGGCATAGCCGCCAGCATGCAGGCCTATTTCGGCGTTTCCGACATCCTGGAGTGCCTTGCCGGTCTGGCCGGCGACGTCGGCAGCTACCCCGAAGCCGTCCGGCTGTTGGGCGCAGCAGAGGCCTTCCAGCAGCGTACGGGCGTGGTGCGGTTCAAGATATGGGACGACGCCTACGCAGACTTGATATCAAAGTTGCGAGATGCCATGGGGCAGGCCGCCTTTGAAGTGGCATGGGCCGAGGGCGCAGCTCTGTCGACCGATGAAGCGATCGCATACGCACAGCGCGGCCGCGGCGCGCGCAAGAGGCCTGCCACCGGCTGGGCATCGCTGACGCCAGCTGAACTCGACGTGGTCCGTCTGGTCGGCGATGGACTGGGCAATAGTGACATCGCCACAAGGCTTTTCGTCTCACCGCGCACCGTGCAGACCCATCTGACCCACGTCTACGCCAAGCTCGGTCTCAGCTCACGGGTGCAACTCGCCCAGGAAGCGACCCGCCACAGCTGAGTCCTGCCGAGCAGACCCCTAACGCGACGGCGATTGGAAGCGGACGGTCATTGGCCCCAGGATGCGCTGATAGCCCACCGGCAAGACGCGGGCGAGCAGGCTGAAGGCTCTCGCGTCCGGGCCCACCAGCACGCGGGCCTTCTTCTGACGGACGCCCTTCAAGATGATCCGGGCCGCCCGCTCGGCGCTGGTGATGGCGACCTTGTCGAACACCTTCACTCCGGCATCTTTGTCAAGGCCCTCAACACATTCGGCGTTGCGTGCGATCGCCGTCTTGACATATCCGGGGTGTACCACCGTCACCGCTACGGGGCGCTTCGCCGCGATCATCTCCTGGCGCAGCGCCTCGGTGAAACCGCGGACGGCGAACTTCGCCGAGTTATATGCGGCCTGACCCGGTACGCCGAATAAACCGAACATGCTCGACATGTTGATGACGTGGCCATCACCGGAGGCGATCAGATGCGGCAGGAACGCCTTGGTTCCGTTGACCACACCCCAGTAGTCGACGTCCATCACGCGCTCGATGTCCTTGAACGCGCTGACTTCGATGTCGCCGAGGAACGCGATGCCGGCAATGTTGTAGATCTGGTTGACCTTCCCGAAGTGCGCATTGACGGTATCGGCACAGGCGAGGAATGCCTCACGCTCGGTGACGTCGAGTCGGTCTGCCCGTACTTCCGCGCCGACATTACGGATGAGCTCCTCGGTCTGAGCGAGCCCGTCGGCGTCGAAGTCGCTGATCGCCAACCGCGCGCCCGATCGGGCCAGTTCCACCGCCAGCGCCCTGCCGATACCCGAACCCGCACCCGTGACCGCGGCGACTTTCCCGCTAAATCCGTCCACGGCTGATCTCCTTCGACCGAATGATTATCGCCGAACGCGAGCACATTGCGAAAATCGCGGGCGAAAAAATCGCCGCCAGTTCACGTTCGGCGCGACCGAATCACCTTGCCGGCGACAGTCCCCCCGTCCACCGGCAGCACGGTGCCGGTGACATAACGCGACCGATCGGTGGCGAAATACAGTGCTGCCTCGGCGATGTCGTCGGGGGTGCCCTCGCGTTTCAGTGGTCGGTCGTCGCGCATGGTCTGGCGAATCCCCGCCTCAAAGCGCTCTAGTTCCGCAGGATCCATGCCCGCTGCCGACGATGCCAAAATCGGAGTGGGTATACTCCCCGGCGCGATGGCGTTGACCCGAATTTCGTGATATGCCAACTCGATTGCCGCCGCCTTGGTGAACTGGATGACCGCGGCTTTGGACGCGCGGTAGGTCATCACGCCGCCGCCGGCCTGGATTCCTCCGATCGACGTCATGTTGACGATGGATCCACCGCCGTGGGTGGTCATGTGCCGAGCCGCGTCTCGGGTACCGGCCATTACCCCCAGGACATTGACGGCCATGACGCGGTGGAAATCCGCGAAATCGTCATCGAGCAGACGACGCAGGGGACCCGAGATGCCGGCGTTGTTGACCATGACATGCAGCTCGCCGAACTTCTCGACGGCCGCAGCCACCAGCGCACCCACCTGTTCCGGGTCGGATACGTCGGTCCGGACGAAGAGCGCGTCGCTGCCCAGCGCGTCGGCCAGGGCCTGCCCACGCTCGGTTTCGACGTCGGCGATCGCGACCCGCGCACCTTCGGCTACGAACCGCTCCACAATGCCTCGGCCGATGCCCGAGGCGCCGCCGGTGACGATGGCGACTTTGCCGGCAAGTTCGTTGACCACACGACGAGTTAATCGGCGCCGGCCCGGTTAAGTCAAGCAGTTGATTTAAGACGTCCGGGGCGGCCTTGGGTATGGCCAGTGCTGGGTGACATGCTGAATCGACAGTTCATCGCGGACCCGGAAAGGCTTGATCATGAAGTTTGTAGTCATCGGCGGCACTGGGCTCATCGGCTCGCAGGTCATCGCCCAGCTCGGCGAACTGGGCCACGAGGCCCTGTCGGCCTCTCCCCGCTCGGGTGTCGACGCGCTGACGGGCGAAGGTGTGGCCGAAGCCCTTGCCGGGGCGCAGACTGTGGTCGACGTGTCCAACTCGCCGTCGTGGGCCGACGACGACGTGCTGCACTTCTTCACCACCTCGACCCGCAACCTGCTTGAGGCCGAGCGGTCCGCCGGTGTGCAACACCACGTGGCGCTGTCGATCGTCGGTGCCGACCGGGCAGGTGACAGTGGCTACATGCGGGCAAAGGTCGCCCAGGAAAAGCTGATTGTGGAATCGGGAGCTCCGTATTCGATTGTCCGGGCGACGCAGTTCTTCGAATTCGTTGACGGCATTGCCGATTCGCTGGCCGACGGCGACACGGTTCGCGCACCGCACGGGGCGTTCCAGCCCATTGCCGCCGCAGATGTCGCGACAGCAGTCACCCGTGCGGCGACCGGCGAACCGGTCAACGGGGTGATCAACATCGCCGGCCCGGAAAAGCTCGGCATGGACGACTTCATCCGGAACCGATTCGCCGCGACGGGCGACGCCCGCCAGGTGGTAACCACCCCTACGGCCCACTACTACGGTGCGGTGCTCGACGAGCGCACCATCGTTCCCTTGGAAGGCCCAGACGGCGAAGACCCCACCATCTACCCGACCCGCTTCAGCGACTGGATGGCCTCCCAAACGCCAAACGGCGCGCATTAGAGCCTGGCGAGCAGACGCAAAAGCCCCCATTTCATGCCGAAATCGGGGGCTTTTGCGTCTGCTCGGCACCAATTAGGCGATGGATCTCAGCCCGCCGAACGCGATCTCTCCCCAGCCGCGCGGAACCGACAAACGACCAACCGACACACCCCCACCGAAGGCCGCCGACACCGCCATCTCGGGCCAGGCCTGGGCTTTCACCGGGGTCGCCGGCGTCGCGGCCGATGAGGTCATGCTTGCCGGTGAGCTGATCGCCGCCGCGAAGGCGTTGACCGGCGACGGGAAGGGTCTCAGCCGCAGCATGGTGTTCATCGTTGCGGTGGCCGACGCGGATCGCGCCGGCTGACCGAGACTTCGCAGTGCCCGGGGCGTCGCGGCCATCGTCTGAGCCAATACGTCCGGTATGCCGGCATCGGCGCCCAGCCCGACCGCTGGCGGCGCGAACGGAGTCAAGGTCGCCGCGACTGCCGATGCGCCCGCATACCGGTACATCGCCGAGGCGTCCTGGGCCCACATTTCGGCGTAGTCGGCCTCGAGGGCCGTGATCGCCGGCGTGTCCAGACCGACGACATTTCCCGCGATCATCGATGCCAACTGGGCACGGTTGGCTTCGATCACTTTCGGCGGAACTGTTGCGGCGAAGGCGTTTTCGAATGCGCTCGCCGCGGTCCTGGCCTGGGCCGCGATCGCCTCAGCCCGCCCAGCGGAATTCGTCAGCCAGCGGATGAACGGAGTCACGGCGGCAACCATCGCATCGGCTGCATCACCTCGCCAGTCATCGTCGGTCAATGCCATCACGATCGCGTTGAAAGCCGCTGCGTTGCTGTACAAGTCGTCGGCTAGTTTGTCCCACGCGGTCGCGGCGGCCCACATCGACTCTGATCCGGAGCCCGAATACATTCGGGCTGAATTGATCTCAGGTGGCAATGCTCCGAAGTCCATTCCGTCTTACCTCCGAATGGCCGCCTGGCTACCGGGTTCACTCAGTGGTCGATTCCGCTGCCCGAAATCAATCGCGTTGCTGCCCTTCATAACCGCTTGCCACTCAGAGTCGGCCAATCGCAGCAAGGTTTGACATGAATCGTTAGCGGAGGTACTGCCAATCGTGATCATCTGCTCCAACGCGTGACGGGTCGCGTGTCGGGTCGTCCACCTCCGTTCGCCTGACGTTAGGACAATATTCGCGCAGGCAACATGGTCTATGACGAAACTCAAATGGCATTCAAAGAAACACCGCCTGCCCTGTGCGAGCAGTCGCAAAAGCCCCTGTTTCGGCACGAAATCAGGGGCTTTTGCGTCTGCTCTCGCTACTTCCTCAAGGACAGCGGTCCTGACGTACGGCTTCTTGCGCGAGTTGCACGCGGGAGGTGAAGCCCAGCTTGGCGTACATGTGAGTGAGGTGTGCTTGGACAGTGCGTGGCGAGACAAACAGTCGTTCCGCGATGTCCTTGTTCGCCAGGCCCTCGCTGACCAGCCGGGCCACATCGAGTTCGGTCGGGGTCAACGACGCCCAGCCGCTGGCGGGCCGCTTGCGTTCGCCGCGCCCGCGCAACGCATAACCGATAGTGTCGTCGGTCGATAGTGCAGCACCATCGGCCCACGCCGCCTGAAAGTCGACCTCCCCGAGTTCGTTACGGCAGGCCGCGACCGCCGTCTCGTAGCTGTCTTGGTACACGGGAAAACGGAATTCGAAGCTGCGGTTGCGCACGACGTCGGCCGCCCCGAAAAGCCGGGCCGCTTCGCGGTGATTGCCGCTGTCGACCGCCAGCCTCGCGAGCAGCTCCAAGATTGCCGGTATACCGAGACGACTCTGATTCTCGACGGCGATCGACAGGGCCTGGTGGGCGTCGCGCCGGGCTTGGTCATTGTCGCCGCGGTCCGCTGCGATGTATGCGCGAATGCTCAGCGCTAACATCCGGTGCCAACCGGCGAGTGTGACAACGGCCTCGTCGGCCAGTTCTTGCGCTCTGGCGAGGTCGCCGTCGACGTGAGCGCAGAGGGCAACTGAGCTGATCGCCACCGAGCCGCGGTGGACCGCCGGATTTTCCCAAACCGTCCTACCAAGCTCACGGGCAGAGACCACATCACCGGCGTCCACGGCAGCCAAGGCCATGACGGTCGTGGCCGCACGTTCCAGCACGACGTCGAGTTCTGCTCCCGCGGTCATCGCCGCGCGGCCGATATTTCGGGCTGCGGCGACATCACCCCGATACGCTAGAGCGCAGCCCTGGCTGATTAAGCACAACATCATGCCAAGGACGTCGCTGTCGGATTCGCAGTCGGTGAAAACCCCCCGGAAGGTGTCGATGGCGCCGTCCAGATCTGCGCACATCATCTGGGCCATGCCGATGCTCCAGCGACACAAATGCGCATTAAGCCAGTCGTCAAGGGCATCGGCGACGTCGGCTCCCTCACTGCCGAGGGTGCTGGCGGCGACCGGATCGCCGGCCATGGCAGCGAGATACGCTTGCCGGCCCAGGATCTGACTGAGCCGCCAGTCATCGCCCGCCAAGCGGGCTAGATCCATTGCTTCAGCGAAATAGGTTGCGGCCGTGTCGAAATCTAGCCCCTCGATGCATCCGGACGCGGTCAGGGTTCGAGCCAGCAGTGCAGGGTCGCCGAGTTCGCGTGCGAATTTCACGGCGCGATTGACCTGTTCCCGACCGTCGATTGCGGCGGTAATGGAATCCAAGACCGCCTTGTCGGCCACCGCCCGGGCATGTATCGCCGGGTCAACAGCGTTCGGATCGAATCCGGCGTTGCCGAGGACCGACTCGAACCAGTTCAGCCCCTCTCGCAACCGTCCACGCCCTTGCCACAGCGGCTGCAGCGACGATGCCAGCTGTAATGCGGATGCGGTGTCACCGTGATCGCAGCAGTAGGCAAACGCGGCGCGCACGTTATCGATATCGGCTTCGATGCGGGCGGCGCAGCGCCGAAAGTCGTTGCGGGTAGGGATATCCAACTCGGCTGTCAGCGCGGTGTAGTAATCGCGGTGCCGGGCGAGCACCGTCTGCGCCTCACCGGACTCGACCAACTTTTCCAGCCCGTATTCCCGGATCGTCTCCAGCATGCGGTATCGCGTGCGGTCGGCGATGTCGTCGGCCTGGACCAGTGACTTGTCCACCAGCAGGGTCAGCTGGTCGAGCACCTGATAGCGCTGCACACCCACGCCGCCGCACACCGCCACCGCGGAGTCAAGGTCGAAACCCCCGGCGAACACGGCCAGCCGGCGAAACAACACGCTCTCGGCGTCGGTGAGCATCGAATGCGACCAGTCCACCGAAGCCCGCAGCGTCTGTTGGCGCCGCACGGCAGTGTGAGCGCCGCCGGTGAGCAGCTGGAACCGGTCGTGGAGACTGTCGCGGATGTCGGCTGCCGTCAGTGCCCGCATCCGCGCGGCGGCCAGTTCGATGGCCAAGGGCATGCCGTCAAGGCGGCGGCAGATCTCGGTCACGGCCGCAACGTTGCTGTCGGTGACGGTGAAATCGGGCCGGACGTGGCGGGCGCGGACGTTGAACAATTCGACGGCCTCATCCGCGAGCGCCAGCGAGGGTACCTGCCAATTCACCTCGGCGGCGATGTGCAACGGTTCGCGACTGGTCGCCAACAGCCGCACGGCGGGACAGCGGCTCAACAATGCAACGGCAAGTGCCGAGGCCGCTTCCAGGAGGTGCTCACAGTTGTCGAGCACGATCAGCGCCTGACGGTCGGCGATGCGCGTGGTGAGGGTGTCGACGATCGAGCGGCCCGGCTGATTGGGCAGTCCCAGGGCCTGGGCGACGGCCGCCTCGACGAGACCTGGATCGGTGATAGGCGCGAGGTCGACGTAATGGACTGGTCCGCCAATGTCGTCGGCGAGGTTTTCCGCCAGCTGGATGGCCAGACGTGTCTTGCCAACCCCGCCCGCACCGGTCAGCGTCACCAGCCGATGCTCCCCGAGCAACCGCCTGAGCTCCGCGATCTCGGAACTGCGTCCCACAAAGCTGGTCAATGGCACCGGAACAAATTGTGTAGCAACACTATTCGTGTCTCGAAGCGGCGGGAATTCGATGCGCAGGTCAGGATGACACAGCTGAAGGATGCGTTCGGGGCGCGCCAGGTCACGCAACTGATGGCTCCCCAAATCGGACAGCCACGCTCCGTGCGGCAGAAGATCGACCACAAGTTGCTCGGTCGCGGCCGTCAGCACGGTTTGGCCGCCGTGGGCCAGGTCCCGCACCCGGGCTGCCCGATTGATGGTAGGGCCGACGTAGTTCGTCGCGTGACGCAGCTGAATCTCCCCGGTATGCATGCCGATCCGCAGGCGAAGCGGCGCGAGCGGCGCGCGCTGCAACGCCAGGGCGCAGGCGGCGGCGTCGCTGGCCCGCTCGAACGCGATCACGAAACTGTCGCCCTCGCCTTGTTCGACCGGACGCACCCCGCCATGAGCATTCACCAGCCGCGACAACGCCGCGTCCAGGCGTGCCACCGCTTCCGTCATCTCGGCCGGGCAACTTTGCCACAGGCCGGTGGACCCTTCGACGTCTGCCAGCAGCAACGTCACCGTTCCGGTCGGCAGTTCAGTCACGCCCAGCTCGCTCCAGTTCATCGGCGGCGTGTCCGCGCGGGGATCAGATTCACCCATGTTAGCCAGCATGCGACTTACCCGCGGCACACAACATCAGCGGATATGCGTACAAAACGGCGTAGCCGCGACCGCACACAATTACGCCATCCGACCAATGATCTTCGGCCGGCCCGCACGTCATAGTGGGCGGACCGACGAATGGGGAGATACACCATGACACAAGAAATCCGCGACGCCGCGGTCGACGCCGTCCTCGCCGGACACTTCGACCAGCGCTTCAGCGACCTCGCGGCCGCCTTTGCCGACGAGATCACCACTGGTGGTGAACTCGGTGCGGCCCTTGCGATCGACATCGACGGCGAACTGGTCGTAGACATCTGGGGCGGCTACGCCGACCAGGCCAAGACCAGGCAGTGGGACCGGGACACCATCGTCAACGTGTTCTCCAGCACCAAGAACATCACCTCGCTGGCGGCGCTGATGCTGATCGATCGCGGCAGCCTGGATCCGTATGCGTCGGTCGCCAAGTACTGGCCGGAATTCGCCGCAAACGGAAAACAAGACGTGGAGGTGCGCCACGTATTGAGCCACACCTCTGGGGTATCGGGATGGGAGATGCCGTTCACCGTCGAGGATATCTACGACTGGGAGAAGTCCACCGCGCAACTCGCGGCACAGGCGCCGTGGTGGCCACCCGGCACCGCATCCGGCTATCACGCGGTGACTAGCGGCCACCTGGTCGGCGAGATCGTTCGGCGGATCACCGGTATGACGCTCAAAGAGTTTGTGCGCGAGGAGATCGCTATACCCCTGGGCGCCGACATTCAAATCGGCGCGCGACCCGAGGACGACAGTCGCATCGCCGAGCTGATTCCACCGCCACCGTTGGACATACCGTGGGACGTGATGCCTGAAGATCATCCGATGCGCAAGACGTTCGCTATGCTCGCGCCGAATGCCGAAGCCGCGCTGACGGCTCAGAGTACGGCCTGGCGCCGCGCAGACATCGGGTCGGCCAATGGGCACGGCAATGCGCACTCCCTGATACGATCGCTGTCGGCAATCTCGTTGGGCGGCACCGTAAATGGGGTCCGCGTTCTGAGTCCGGAGACGATCGAGCTGATCTTCGAGGAACAAGCCAACGGCATCGATCTGGTAATGGGTATGCCCGCACGTTGGGGCATTGGCTTTGCTTTGCCGAAACCCGAAGCAGTTCCCGATATTCCGCTTGGACGGATCTGCTACTGGGGCGGCTGGGGCGGCTCAATGGTCGTCATGGATCTCGACCGCCGGATGACGATTGCCTACGTGATGAACAAGATGGGACAAGTTACCGCCGCAGGGTCAGACCGCACGCAGAAGTACACCAAGCTGATTTACCAAGCCGTCGGCTAGGCGACGCTAGCGTGCGGCTGTCCCTCGCGCTACTGCCGCGCCGCCATGTCTTTCGCCGCCAGATGGCTGAACAGCATGCTGGTGCCGATCGGTGTACCACCTGCCGGGTAGGCAGTTCCGCTCGGCGCGGCCATCGTGTTGCCGGCCGCGTACAGGCCCGGGATGCGGTTGCCGGCGGTGTCCAGGACGCCGGCCGCGGTGTCGGTGCGCAACCCGCCCTTGGTGCCGAGGTCGGAAATGCCGAACGCGGCTGCGTGGAACGGGCCCTTGTCGATCGTGACGAGCGGCGATTTCCCAGCCGAAAACGCGCGATCATACGCTTCGTCACCGCGACCGAAGTCCTCGTCGACACCGTTGGCGACGAACTCGTTGAACCGCGCCACCGTCGCCGCCAGGTTCGCCGGCGGCACACCGATTTTGCGGGCGAGCTCATCGAGAGTGTCGGCGGTGTGCCAGAGCCCGGCGGTCACATACTTTTCGGGTTCGACCATCGACACGTTGGTGGCCTTGACGGGGGGCGCCTGGCCTTCCTTGTCGTCGTAGATCATCCAGTACGGCAACGTGATTGACCCGTTGTCGAGCTGGGCAACGACGACGCGGCCGATCCGGTCGTAGGCCGCCGACTCGTTGACGAAGCGCCTGCCGTCCTGGTTGACGAAGATCCCTCCGGTGAACCACAGCGCGAACGCGGAGCGGCCGTCGGGATGCGTCAGACCCGGCGACCACCATGCCTGGTCCATCAGATCGGTGTCCGCACCGATCGCGATGGCGGCCTGATGAGCCAGCCCGCGATTTCCCGACGCGCCCATCGTGTCCCGCGACTGCCCGGGAACGCCGTAGGTGCGGCGGAGCTCGTCGTTGCCCTCGAATCCGCCGGCGGCGAGCAGCACACCCAGACGCGTACGTATCGCTCGGTGCTGCCCGTCGGTCTCGACGATCGCGCCGACCACCGAGTCGCTCTCCGCACCCACCAGCAACTGAACCAGCGCGGTGTTCAACCGTGTTGCCGCAGCCGGATACCGTTCTGTTGCCTTGAGAAACCTGGCGATCAGCGCCCGGCCACCAATGAAGTACCGGTCGGGCACCGGTGACCCGAGCCGATCGGTGTCCAACGGACCGCGTACCACGTCGCGCAGTTCGGGAGCGTCCGAAACCCGAAACGGTTGCACTGCAATGTGCCGCCGGCCATCCGTCCGGGCCTTGGGCGCCTTCCCGAAATAGTCTGGCCAGGGCAGCATTTCGAACTTGAGCAGTTCGTCGGCCTCCAGATATTCGATCAACCGAGCGCCGCCGCGGACATAGGTTTCCTGCAGTTCGTAAGGAGTGCGGTCACCGACCACCGCGTGGTAGTACTCCAGTGCGTCCTCGATGGTGTCGTCAGCACCGGCGCGCCGGAGCACTGGGTTGCACGGGAACCACACCCCGCCGCCACCGGAGTAGGCGGTGGTACCGCCGAATTTGCTTGTCGCCTCCACCAGCAGCACATCGAGCCCCTCGCGAGCCGCGGTGTATGCACCGGTGACCCCGCCGGCGCCGGAGCCGGCCACCAACACGTCACACTCTTCGTCCCACCGAATCATGCCCGTACTCCTACGTGTAGCGCCGCTGATTATGCCGCTGGAATTACAATGACAGACGCGGTGGGTAACTGGCGGCGTTGTCCCGATGGATGAGACGCTGTTTGGCCGCGGGCCTGGCCGACCTAGCTACCGAAGAAGTTCAGCAGCAGTTCGTTGACGGCGGGCGACTGCTCGATCTGCGGGCAGTGGCCGGCGCCGTCGACCACCACCGAGCGCCCGCCTTCGATCTGCTCGGCGATCTGCGCTGCCCAGCCGGTAGGAAGGAGTTTGTCGTTTCCACCTTCGACGACGAGCGTCGGCACCTTGATGCGCTCATAGGCTCGCGTGGTTTTCGGTGTCGACGGCGCGGGTGCGTCGGGACGACGAAAACGGGCCGCGGCCACCGCTTCCCACGCCCCGGGCGCTGTGCTCGACTCATAACGGCGCCGGACGTACTCGTCGTCGGCCGGATAGCGGACGTCATAGAACAGCGCCTCGACGATGCGCCGCATGGCGGGCAACGTGGCATCGTACTGTTGGAGTGCCTCAAAGTGCTGGTTCTGCTGGATCTCTCCGCCGCCACAGATGATCACCATGCTGCGCACCGGCAGCAGTGGCGCATCCGAGGTGGCATCGGTAAGTAGGTTGATAGCGCCCATCGAGTTGCCCGCAAAGTGGGCCGAGGTGATGCCGAGCAGCTCGCAGAAGCGGGCGACATGTCGGATCCGCATTCCGCGGCCGTCGACGAAGTCGATGACCTTCGCCGAGTGGCCGAATCCGAGCTGGTCCGGTGCCAGCACTCGGTAGTGCTCGGCGAGCGCGGCGATATTGCGTTCCCAGCCGAATTCGGCACTCGCGCCGAACTCGCCGCCGTGCAACAACACCACCGGATCGCCGTCGCCAGCCTCCAGATAACTGGTGACCAGGCCGTCGACCCGCGCGGTCTTGCGGTGAATCTGCATCACTTGATTGCGATCGGGTTCACCGGAGAGCCAACGGCGCCAACCACTCTCAGTGGCGGCGCGACGAGTTGAAACTCGTAGACGCCGTCGGCGGCGCAGTCATCAGCCAGCGCGGCGAGGTCCCAGTACTCGCCGAACATCAGCCCCATATCACGCAGGCACAGCAAATGCAGCGGCAAGAAGACCCCGTCGACTCCGGACACCAGGTCTTCGACTTGCAGGTTGTCCGCCGCGACCGCCGCGACCTCGTGGTCGTGCAGCCATGAGGCACACCGCCAGTCCAATCCGGAGTAGCCTTCCAGCTTATTGCCGGTCATGAGAAACCTTGTCCACCAACCGGTCCGGACCATCACGATATCACCCCGCCCGATCGTCACCCCCTGCGCGAGAACCACGTCGTCGAGTTCTTCGGGCGTGATGGGGTTCCCGGGTTCGAGAAAAACTTCCGCACCACGATGGCGAACCACGTCCAGCAGCACACCCCGTGATGTGATCCCCTTGCCGTCAACCTTGTCGATGCCGCAGTGGTAGGCCCCCATACTGGTCACCGAGCCCGCCGGGAAGCCGTTGTACAGCTGGCCTTCGTAGTATACGTGTGACAGTGCGTCCCACTGACTGGCCGCCTGTAGCGGCATGATGATCATGTCATCGTTGAAGCGGAACGGGTTGTCCGTCACGTATTCACTCAGCTGCTGCGCCAATGGATTACGTGCCCAGCCGGGCCCATACTGGGCCAGCGTGTTGACGTCGCCGCCGTCGATTGTCATCACATGCACCGGGTTGTGCCGAAATTCGAACGCGCCCTGCGGCCCTGACGCGCCGAAGTCCACGCCGAGCGGAAACACCTTCCCGTGCCGGGCCAGGCTCGCGGCTTGGGCGACCTTGTCGGGGGTGATGAAGTTCAATGTGCCGAGCTCGTCGTCATCGCCCCATCGTCCCCAGTTGGAGACCTCGCGGGCGACCCTCCGAAAGTCAGTCAGGCTGGCCACGGGGTTCCTTCCTCGAGTTCACGGGCGATCTCCGCGGCGATATTTCCGCCGTCGACCCAGACCACCTGACCCGAAATATAGCTGGCGGCACGGCTGTTCAGAAACGTTAGAACCGAGGCCTGCTCGGCGGGGTCAGACACCCGTCCTAACGGCTTGCGGATGTCGTCGAGGAAGGCCTGCCCGTATGCGGCTCTCAGCTGATCAAGTATCGGCGTTTCGGTCACTCCGGGCCCGGTGCAGTTGATGCGGATGCCTTTGGCGCCAAGCCGCGATGTGTTTCGCATCGTATAAAGGACGATGGCTTCTTTGGCGAATTGGTAGCCGCCACCGGCAAGCTCATCGGGGTGGCGTTGACACCAGTCGATTCCCTCTTGCATCGTCGCCGTTTTCAGCAGCGGCGCCACCGCTCGCAGATGCTCCCGATATCCGGACGCCGCGAGCGAGGACACACTGACAATGGACGATCCCGCCGCCATCGTCGGGATCAGCGCCTCGGTCAGATGCCGCAGTCCCAGAAAGTTGATCGCGACAACGAGCTGCGGATCGCCGATCCCCGAGGAGACACCCGCGACATTGAAAAGCGAATCGACCCGCCCACCGATAGCTGCCATCGCGCGATCGATCGAGGTGGCGTCGGCGAGGTCGACTTCGTGAAACTCGGTGACCTCAAGGGACGGTGGCCGCTTATCCAGTCCGACCACGTCCGCACCCAGTTCGGTGAGCTGCCGCACCAGATGTTCGCCGATGCCCGACGCGCAACCGGTCACCACCGCGCGGCGGCCGTCGTAGCGCCACAGCTCCTCGATCTGTCCCACTTTTCCGCCGATTGGGTCCGCCGAATTCAGAGGTCTACTTGCCTTGGTCCTTCAGTTCCTTCGCTCGTTGCGCCGCCTGGACGCGACCCTCATTGATCTCCGCCATGGCTTCGGGAATCTCGCTTGCGGTGAACTTACCGCCGCGACCGGTGGGCAGACCGCCGAACGAGTAGCTTTCGTCGAACTGAGGTGCCGTCGACTCCGGCCGCCGTGCCTCGACCTTCTCGATGACCGGCGCCAGCCGGGCGGCCTTGTCGGCCACCGCCTTTTCGTCGCGCTCGATGAATTCGGGCAACACTTCCGTGCCCATCAGCTCGATGGATTCCATCGTGCCCTCGTGGCTGCGTGGGTTGAGCAGCAGGATGATTTCGTCGACACCGCTCTCCTCGTAGCCACGCAGGAACTCTCGCACGGTGGCAGGAGAGCCGATCGCGCCGCGGCCTGGACCGTAGGCGAGCGTCGGATCCTTCTCGACCTCTTCCAGATAGCGTTTCCACACGCCGGTCCGCCCTGGGGTGTGCACGCCGGTCATGTAGTAGTGCATGATGCCGAACGAAAAGAATCCGCCGCCCTGCCCGAGGCGTTCCAGCGCCTGCTCGTCGGTCTTGGCGACCATCATCGACAGGTCACCGCCGATGGCCAGGATGTTCGGGTTGATAGCCGGTGTGACCGGGACGCCGTTCTCCTCGAATTCCTTGTAGTAGCCGTTGACCCGTTCGGTCAGCGGACCGGGGCCGGTGTACGCGAAACTCAAAGCGCCGATGGCCTTTTGAGCAGCCATCTGCACGCTGGCCGGGCGGGTGCAGGCCACCCAGACCGGCGGGTGCGGCTTTTGCATCGGCTTGGGAATGACGTTGCGGGCCGGCATCTCGATGTGTTCGCCCCTGAATCCCGTGAAGGGTTCCTCGATCATGCAGCGGATCGCGACCTCGAGCGCTTCCTCCCATTGCGCGCGCTTGTCGGCGGGATCGATGTTGAACCCCCCCAACTCACCGACAGAAGACGATTCGCCGGTGCCGAACTCGACGCGTCCGTTGGAGATCAGGTCAAGGGTGGCAATGCGTTCCGCAACGCGTGCGGGGTGATTGACCGCGGGCGGCATGTGCATGATGCCGAATCCCAGCCGGATGTTCTTCGTCCGCTGACTGGCAGCGGCCAGGAACATCTCCGGCGCGGTGGAGTGACAGTACTCCTCGAGAAAGTGGTGCTCGGTCAGCCAGACGGTGGAGAAGCCCGCCTTGTCGGCGGCCTCGACCTCGTCCAGGCAGTCCTGCAGCATGACGTGTTCGTCGTCCGGCGCCCACGGGCGGGGCAGGGCGAACTCGTAGAACAGCGAAATTTTCATCAGTACCTCCCATGGGAATCAAGGGTCCGTTCGTGCGCCTGTCCGGCAGCCTTTTCGGCAAGGTGTTTTGCCGCGACAAAACCAAAGGTCATCGCTGGGCCGATGGTTGCCCCAGCACCTGCGTAGCTGCGGCCCATCACCGCCGCCGACGTGTTGCCCACCGCGTACAGCCCGGGCACCACCGTGTCGTCGGGTCGCAGCACTCGGGCATGCTCGTCGGTCCGCAGGCCGCCTGACGTCCCGAGGTCGCCGAGGACGATTCGGAACGCGTAGTACGGCGGCCCCGCCAGCGGATGCAGGTTGGGGTTGGGCAGCGTCGGATCGCCGTAATAATTGTCGTAGACGCTGTCGCCGCGTTTGAAATCTTCGTCGTGACCCTTGCGCGCCAACTCGTTGAAACGGCGGGCGGTTTCGGAGAGCTGTTGTGCCGGTACTCCGATCTTGGCCGCCATCTCGTCCCAACTCGTCGCGGCCTTGACGACGCCGGATTCCAGCCACGCGCGCGGGACCTTGCGGCCGGTGGGTACCGGCGCGCCGGGGATTTTGGGTATCGGCAGATGGCCGCCGACGACGTAGCGATTCCAGGACCGGTGATCGGTGATGAGCCAGCAGGGAATGTGGGTGATCCCGGACTTCTGGCCGTCGATCATGGCATGACCGAAATCCATGTACGGCGCCGCCTCGTTGATGAAGCGTTTGCCGTCGCCGTTGACAATGAACTGCGCCGGCATCATCCGTTCGTTGAGCATGAACTGCATTCGGCCGTCCGGCCATTGGATCGCCGGGAACCACCAGGCTTCGTCGAGTAAGTCGGTTGCGGCGCCGATCTTTTGGCCGGCCCGAATGCCGTCGCCCATCGCGGCGGGGTTGCCGAAACTCCAGTCTTGATCGACGACGGACAGCTGTTCCTTGCGCCAGCCGAGGTCGTGGTCGAAGCCCCCGGCGGCCAGGATGACCCCGAGGCGAGCAGCGATCCGCTGGGTCCTACCGTCTCTCTGCACCACCGCACCGACCACCGATCCGTCGTCGTGGGTGATCAGCTCGGTCATCGGCGAGTTCAGCCACAGCGGGATATCGCGTTCCCGCATCGCCAGGCGCAGCCGAGCGACCAGCGACTGGCCGATGGCCGCCATCCGCTCACCAAACACCCTGGCCCTGACCATCCGCGAAATCAGCTTCAGCAGAACGCCTTTCCCGGCCCAGGATTGCCTGATGCGGTAGAAGGACCGAAGTTCTTTAGGTCCCAACCAGATTCCTTTGGGAGCAAGCGTCAATGGCGGCAGCAAGTTCTGTTCGTCGGCGCCCAGCTCTCGCAGGTCGATCGGCGGGACGTTGATGGTGCTGCCGAGTTCGGAGCCGCCCGGCAACTCCGGATAGTAGTCGGCATAGCCGGGCTTCCAGACGAACTCGAGCCATCCGGAGAGCCCCTCCAAGAACTCCAGCATCTTCGGGGATGACTCGACGTACTGCCGTATCCGCGCATCGCTGACCAAGCCGTCGGTGATCTGCCGCAGGTATTCGACCACGCCGTCGGGCGACGGAGCATACCCCTCCCTGCGCTGGGCGGGCGCCCCGGGAACCCAAATGCCGCCACCAGACAGCGCGGTGGAACCGCCGAATTTCGGCGACTTTTCCACTACCAGCGCATCCAGTCCGGACGCATTGGCAGTGAGGGCAGCCGTCAGGCCGCCGCCGCCGGAGCCGACGATGAGGACGTCGACGATGTGCTCGGCGTCGCTCATGTCGGCACCGCCGTTCTGATTGCGAAGCCGGCGATCAGTTCGGCGGCCGGCTTGTAGTAGCGCATCATGGTCTGATATGGACCCGCAGTCGCCAGCGCCGCGAAAGCCGCCACCCAGGTTCTGATTTCGTGTGCGGAGCTACCGCCCTCGTGCAGTACGAAGGAGTTCGACCAGTGATCGAGCTCGTCGAGCCGTCCTGCGTCGATGATCTCCAGGAAGTGGTGGTCCCAAGCTGGATTGAGGGGTTGGAGTTTGCTTTCACCACCGGCGAAGCTCTGGGCCGCGTCGATCACCGCGGTCTGCCGAGCTTGCCGCTGCTCTGTTGTCATCGGTTCGCCGTGCACAATTCGCTGCAGCACCGCGGCGTCGGCCGTGTCCAGCGTCGGCACCGGCGGACTGTGGGACAGCCCGCCGGATCCGATTGCCAGGACCCGCTTGTCCAGGTTCGCCAGGTAGTTGCCCACCGCGGTACCTAGCGCCCTGCAACGATGTAGCGGCCCCAACGGTACGCCGATCGCATTGATGAAGATCGGGATCACCGGGCGCGACCTGGCGTCGCCGAATAGTTTCTCCAGCGGCTGCACGGTGCCGTGGTCCACGTCCATACTCGCCGATACCGCAATGTCGACGCCGGACCCAAGGACGGCCTTTGCGCATTCAGCCGCGATGTCTTCGGGCACGTCCAGCGGGCCCAGCAGGGTGCCGTAGTCGCCAACTCCTTTGGCGTGCATACCGATACAGAATGGTGGCATCACCTTGTAGAAGAAGCCGTTGTAGTGGTCCGGCGAGAAGATGACGACGAGTTCGGGGTCGTAATCGCTGACGAACTCTCGGGCCTCCGCGATCGCGCTTTCGACGTCGTCAAGCAGGTCCCGCGACGGCCCCGGTAGATTCAGCAGCGGGCTGTGGGACATACAGCACAGAGCCAGTGGCACTTGGCAAATCACCCCCTCCCGGCGTGAGTGCGAGGGCTTCGACCAGCGACGCGCTCAGTTCGGGCGCCAGCTGGGCAATGCAAGCCCCCGCGATGCAGCGATCCGGACGCAGGAACAACACCGATTCCTGGTGACCGTCGAACCAGGCCTTGAGCCCACCGGTGCGATCGCCCACGATCACCACGTCGGGATCATCGTGCCCGGTCCAATGCAACTGAGTCAGCGGGCGCAGCGCGATAAACCGTGCTCCCAAGGCCTTCCACTTTGCGAACGCGTCTTCCCCGAGGATTTTTCGCGGATTGTTGTTCCAGCACAGCACGGCGAACCAATCGCCGAGCACATCGTCCAAGAGCACATCACGCTGCGTTCTGGTGTCGACACGAGGCTGTACGAACAAGGTGCCCACCGGTGAGCCCGCTTGGCGCGGTACGTCATGGACGACCGCTCCGTGCTCGTAACGCGGCATCGGTTTGAACCGCATTTCCAGCACATACCTCTTGAGCGACGGCACAATTGACGCCGATCGGACGACGAGGTCGCGCGCCGCGGCGACGCGGCGGTTGGTCGGCGAGATGACGCGCCCCACCATGGTGGAGAGGTCGATCATCGCCCGGGCGTGCTTGCGCCGCTCCACATCGTAGGTGTCCAGTAATTTGGCGTCCGCGCGTCCGGTCACCACGGCTGCAAGTTTCCAGCCCAGATTCGCCGCATCCCGTATTCCGCTGTTGTAGCCCTGCCCCTGCCAGACTGGCATCAGGTGCGCGGCGTCTCCAGCCAGCAGCAACCGGCCGCTGCGGAAGGCGCCGGCGATCCGCGAGTGGTGGGTGTAGACACGACGGCGGATTACGTTGACCCGGTCCGGGTGCGGCACCATCCGCGCCAGCATCTGCGTCAGAAACGCCGGATCCTCGGCCTGCTCGTCGGACTCGTCGGCGTGAATCATGAACTCAAACCGGCGAATACCGTGTGCGATCGAGATGGAGGCATACGGGCGCTCGGGGTCGGCGCCCACCTCGCTGTTCGGGTGACCGAGCGGATCGTTGGCGATGTCGACGACCAGCCACCGCGTCGGGGACGTCGTCCCGTCGAACGAGACGCCCATCATCCGGCGGGTAATGCTGCGACCGCCGTCGCAGCCGACGACGTAACCCGCACGCACACTACAGCCTTCAGCTTCGCCGCCGAGCTCGACGGTCACCGCATCGGCGGTCTGTTCGCACGACGTCATCGGACGGTCCCACCAGACCTCGACATGATCGAATCTGTCCAAACCGCCCAGCAATTCGGCGTCGACCAGGGGCTGCACGAACCCGTTGCGCCTGGGCCAGCCGAAACGCGCGTCGGGCGGCGCCATCTCGGCAAGGATACGGCGTTGTGCGTCGTAGAAGCGCAGGATCTGGTTGGGTACGGTGTGCGGCAGGATGCGGTCCACCAGACCGATCGACTGGAACGTGCGCAACGCCTCGTCGTCCAGCCCGACCCCGCGCGGGTAGTCGATCAGCGTCGCCCGCTCGTCGACCACTAACGTCCTTACCCCCTGCAGGCCAAGGATATTGGCCAAGGTCAACCCGACCGGGCCGGCACCGACGACGACAACGTCGACGTCTTGTGTCCGGTGCCCGGTTCCTTCCATCAACGCCCCAGCAGGAAGTCGAGGTGCAGGCGATTGAAGGTCTTGGCGTCCTCGTATTGCGGCCAGTGACCACAGCCAGGCATCACCTCGAACCGCGCGCCGGGAATCATCGAGGCGATGCGGCGGCCCTCGGTCACATCGGCGGTCGGGTCGTCGCTGGTCCACAGCACCAGCGTGGGCGCGGTGATCGCTCCATATTCATTTGGTCCCAGGATGTTTCGCGCCCTGATCTCCGGATCCTGCAGTGCCATGATGTCACTCATGGCCGCGACGAACCCCGGCTGGCGATATATCCGTTGACGGCTGGCGACCAGGTCGTCGTAATCTTTGGATTTGTCCGCCATCAACCACTTGATCCGCGCCTGAACGGTTTCCCACGTCGGGTTCTCGGCGGCTGCCATGGACAAGGTGATGATCCGCTGCATTACCGCCGGGTCGGCCTGCGAACCGCCGGCGGTGTTGAGGACGAGCCGGTCGACCACGTCGGGATGGTCGATGGCAGCCCGCGCGGCCGCCCAGCCGCCGAGTGACTCACCGCTGATGCTGGCACGGTCGGCGCCGATGGCGCGCAGCACGGCCATCAGGTGCTCGACATAGTGGCTGACTTCCAGCGGATGCCCCGGCTTGTCGGTGTAGCCGTGCCCGAGCATGTCGATAGACCAGGTCCAGAAATGTTCGGCGTGGGCAGCCAGATTGCGGACATAGGCCTCGGCGTGACCGCCAGAACCGTGCAACAGCACCAGGACCGGTTTGGCCGGGTCACCGGCCCGGAGATAGCGGGTCCGGACCCCGCCGGCGGACAGGTAGCCCTGCGAAAACGCGACGCCTTGCAGGTCGCTCCAGACGCTTTCGAACTCCATTCCTTCTGGGGCACCTCTCTGGGATGTCGCTGGTGAAAATCCGGCTCTCGCTTTTGGAATACAGGCGTTTTTGAAATACAGCGTGTGCTAATATCGCACACTAATGTGCGTTATATATAGAGCTTCGCTCTCGCGTGTGGGTCTGTCAAGCCCGTGACGGCCTCGGCGACGGGTTCGCAGACGCTGGCCCGGGGGCTGACCACGCTGCAGATGGTGGCGGCGTCGGCAACCGGACTGACTGTGCAAGAACTTGCCGACCGAGTCGGAGTGCATCGGACCATCGCCTATCGATTGCTCTCGACTTTGGCCCAGTTCCGGCTGGTCGCCAAGGGTGAGGACGGGCGCTACCGGCCGGCCTCCGGACTGGCCGTGCTGGGCGCGTCGTTCGACCACAATGTGCGCCAAGTGAGTCTCCCGACGCTGCGAGCGCTGGCCGACGAACTCGGCACCACGGTGTCGTTGCTGGTCGCGGAGGGCGACCAGCAAGTGGCGATCGCGGTGATCGTCCCGACCCACGTGGCCTACCAGCTTTCGTTCCACGAGGGCAGCCGGTATCCACTGGACCGCGGCGCCGCCGGGATCGCCCTGCTGGCGAGCATGCCCCGGCGGCCGGGGGAACGCGAGCTGGTGATGCGCGCGCGTGAGCGCGGTTGGGTGATGACGTACGGGGAGATCGAGCCGAATACCTACGGATTGGCCGTGCCGGTACACCGCCAGGCGCCGTCACCACCAACCTGCATCAACCTCATCTCCCACCGCGAAGACGTCGTATTGCGTGGGAAGGACGCCGTCATCAAAGCCGCCAAGCACTTGTCCGCGCTGCTGAGCTGAAGGGATAGCAAACCATGCCTCGGGACCACGAAGCCGACGTCTATGACGTCATAGTGCTCGGCAGCGGCGGCGCCGCGCTCACCGCCGCGCTCACAGCCGCGGTGGCCGGTGCCTCAGTGCAGGTGTTCGAGAAGGCTCCAACCGTAGGCGGAACGACTGCGGTCTCGGGCGGCATCGTGTGGATCCCCGCCCACAACCGTTGTCCCGACCGGGAATTGACGGTCGACGACGCATTGCGATACCTGCGCGCGCAGTCGTTCGGTTCCATGGACGACGCGCTGGTCGAGACATTCGTACACACCGGCCCCGCGATGCTCGACTTCGTCGAGAAACACAGCGGTCTGCGCTTCGAGATCGCGCCGGGCTTTCCCGACTACCAGCCCGAGCTGCCGGGGGGACAACCGAGCGGTGGCCGGTCGCTGAGCGCAATTCCCTTCGACCTCAGCCAACTTGGCGAATGGGCTAGCCAGATCACATCGTTTCCGGAAGATTGGTCCAACGTCGGTTTCGACGCCGAAACCCGCGCGCGTTTGCATGCCGATGTCGACGAGCAAGCCGGCGACCTATGCGTGGCCGGCACCGCGTTGATCGCGGGACTGCTGAAGGGTCTGCTCGATCTCGGGGTGACACCACGCACGAAGACACGGGCGGAAGAGCTCATCGTCGACGGCGGGAAGGTCACCGGAGCGCGAATCGCTGGGCCCGAACAGAGCATGAGCGTTCGCGCCCGCCACGGCGTGATCCTGGGCACCGGCGGCTTCGAATGGGATCCTGTTCTGGTGCAAGCGTTTCTGCGCGGCCCAATGCACGGAGCGGTATCTCCGCCGAACAACACCGGCGACGGCCTGCGCATGGCGATGGCGCACGGCGCCGAGCTGGCGAACATGGGTGAAGCATGGTGGGTGCCGATCGTCCGGATCCCGGGCGACTCCATCTCGGGCAATCAACGCAGCCGCAGCGTACGGCTGGAACGCACGCGCCCGAGAAGCATCATGGTCAATCGGGCCGGACGCCGGTTCGTCAACGAGGCCTGCGATTACAACTCGATGGCCGGCGCCTTCCACTATCTCGATCCTCGCGGCGGCTACGTCAACGACAGTGGGTGGATTGTCTTCGATTCAATTCACCTGCAACGCTATGGATTTCTCGGCGTTGCCCCCGGGGAGCCCGTCCCGGACTGGTTCTGCGAGTCTGCGGACCTTGCCGAGCTGGGCGCCAAGACCGGCATCAATGCCGACGGCCTCGCTCGCACCATCGAAGAGTGGAATCGCCACGTCGCAGCCGGATCCGATCCCGACTTCGGGCGTGGCTCAAGCGCTTACGACGGTTACTGGGGTGACGACCAGGCCACCACACTGGCCGGGAAGACACTCGGCCCGATCGACACCGGCCCCTACTACGCGGTTCCGGTATGCGTCGGTGCGATGGGAACCAAGGGCGGGCCGCGGACGGACCATGACGGTCGCGTGCTTCACGTCACCGGCGAGCCGATCGCGGGTCTGTTCGCTGCGGGCAACGCGATGGCCGGCGTGACCGGACGAGCGTATGGCGGCGCCGGTGGGACCATCGGCCCGGCAATGGTTTTCGGTTACCGCGCAGGATATGCGGCCGCCACCGGGAAGTCCGTCGAGTAGCGCGAGCAGACGTAAAAGCCCCCGCACGCACGGCGTGTCGGGGGCTTTTACGTCTGCTCACCCTGGGAAACGGGTGCGGCCGCGGTGTGCCGCATAACCAACAGGATCAGCGGTACCGCGGCGAGTTCCGTGACAACCGCAAATACGACGACGCTGCCGACGGTTAGGCCGAACAGCGCGCCAATGACAGCGCTGCCGGCGAACCAGGCGAGGCCGTAGATGCCGGTGAAGATGCCGTAGGCGGAGGCGCGCCGAGCCGGCGATACCATCGGGGCCACTGCGGCCGGGATGATCGATTCATGAACGCCCATCCCCAAGCCCCACAGGCAGCTGCCGATCAGGGCGGGCCAGAAGCCGCCGAGGAAGACCAGCGGCGCGTACGCGGCAGCGGCCACCGTCAGCGGTACCAACAGACCGATACCGACCCGGTCGAAAAGACGTCCGAACACCAGGGAGCCGGCACCCGACACCGCCATTGCGGAGGCGTAGAAGACCGGTATATACGTCGCAGAAATGGTGCCGGTTTGCTGGAAGTGGTAGGCCATGATCGGAAAGTCGGCGAAGCCGGCGGCCACCAACCCCGCGGCGACGAGGTAGATCCAAAACACTCGCGGCAGCTGCTGCGTGCGCATCGGTGCGGTGGCCGGGTCAAGATCCTGCGGGCGTGGATAAAGTAGCCGCGCCACCCCCAGCAGCGAGAGCATAATCACAGCCGGAACGGCAAGCGCGCCGAACGCGAGCCGATAGTTGCCATGAGTGCTGGCGACGACAAACGCGACGAGTAATGGACCGACCAGAGCGCCGAATTGGTCGAGCGCTTCATGTACACCGAAGCCCCAGCCATAGCCCATCCGTTTTGCGGCATGGGAGAGCATGGCGTCACGAGGCGGGTTGCGGATTGCCTTCCCGATTCGTTCCGCGATCACCAGGACGGCCGCGATCTGCCAGCTGCCGGCCAATGCCATCAGCGGCACCACCGACATCTGCAAGACGTAGCCGCCGATAGTGATCGGCCAGTACAGTCCGGTGCGGTCTGCAGCGCGTCCCGAGACCAGGCGCAACCCGTAGCCGAGCAGTTCGCCGAATCCGGTGATCACCGCGATCGCCAGCGCTCCGGCACCAAGCAGACCGAGGAACTGTCCGACGATGCTGCGGGACGCTTCATACGTGAAGTCGGCGAAGAAGCTCATCACGCCGACCATCAAGACGAACTTCAGCGCGGGCGATAACCGGCGACCGCGCTGGCGGGAGGCGTTGTTGGGCAACGCCTTTCCCTCGTTGTCGACGGTATCGGGCTGGTCACTCATGGGGAGCCCTGCTTGCGATCTGGTTCTGGTGGCACGCAGCCTCGCCACGAGCACCGCTACCGCACAACACAATTCGACTTGCGAACGGAGGGAACATAGCCACCTGCGACTCCTTCTTTTCGCAGGAGCCATCAGCCATGTGACGGTTAGGAGACGATCTTCCTGGCGGGCTCCTTCGCCGCTGCCAAGTTAACCAACGCGCATTCCTATTGGTCAAGCAATAGCATCGGCGAGCAGACGCAAAAGCACCCGTTTCGGCACGAAATCGGGGGCTTTTACGTCTGCTCACCCTTGGAAACCAAGCGTTCCGCTGCGGTATAGGGATCGTCGTGGCCGTCGACCACCGACTCAGCGAGCCCGTCGAGATCCGGGCTGCTCCGCAGCCGGGTTTGCGCCAGCGACAGGATTTGGGCCCGGGCCCGAGCTAGCCGTCGGGCGCGGCTGTCGGCGCGGTGATGATCGTCGATCGCGGTCACGAGGTCCGAAACACCTTCTCCCCGTGCGGCAATGAGGCTGAGGATGGGTGCTTTGGTCTCAGCTCGCAGGTCCCGCACGGTCTGTTCGGCGCCCTCCCGGTCGGCCTTATTGACCGCCACGATGTCAGCGACTTCCAGCACACCCGCTTTGGCGGCCTGGACCGCGTCGCCGGCCCCGGGATTGAGGACGACGACGGTCGGGTCCGCGACGGCGGCGATCTCGATCTCGGATTGGCCCACGCCCACGGTCTCCAACAGGATCACGTTGTATCCGATCGCACCCAGCAGGCGGATAGCCGCCGGAACCGCGGCGGCCAGGCCGCCGATATGGCCGCGGCTTGCCACCGAACGGATCAGCACGTCGGAGTCGTTGATATGCGCGGCCATTCGTATCCGATCGCCCAGCAGCGCACCACCGCTGAACGGCGACGAGGGATCCACGGCCAGCACAGCCACTCGGCAGCCACGCTCCCGGTACGCGCCGACCAGTGCCGCGATCGTCGTCGACTTGCCGGCGCCCGGCGGTCCGGTTATGCCTATTACACCGACGTCGCGGGCCGCTCGCGCCTCGGGACCACCAAGGCTTGCCAGTACTTCGTCGCGGCGGTCGCCTTCGACAAGACTGAGCAACCGACCCGCGGCACGCGGAGAACCGTTGCGCGCACTGGCAATCAGATCGGCGATGTCCATCTTGCGGCCTATTCGACTCCTTAGGGCGCAGCGACCTCGATGACGGTCGCGGAACCCATCCCGCCGCCCGCGCACATAGCGGCGACCCCTATGCCGCCGCCGCGCCGACGCAGTTCGTACACCAGGGTGACGAGCATCCTGGCGCCGGTCGCCGCCACCGGATGTCCGAGCGAGCAGCCGCTGCCGCTGACGTTGACTTTGTCCGGGTCCAGATCGAGCAGCTTGACGGTGGCCACACACATTGCCGCGAATGCCTCGTTGATCTCGAACAGGTCTACGTCGGAAACTGAAAGTCCGGCCCGCTTAAGCGCTTTCGGAATAGCGTCGACGGGTGCCAAGCCCGTCGAGGCGGGATCGACACCGACCGAGGCCCAGGAAACCACGCGCGCCAGTGCGGGCAGTCCCAGCTCGTCGCTGGCGATGGTTAGCACCGCGGCGGCGTCGTTGGCGCCGCAGGAGTTGCCGGCGGTAATAGAAAAGCCATCGATTTCGGGATGCAGCGGCTTGAGGGCAGCCAGTTTCTCCATGCTTGTGTCGCGGCGCGGGTGCTCGTCGACCGAGAACATGCCATGCGGCGTCTGAATCGGGACGATCTCGTCGACGAAACGGCCCTCGTCGATAGCGGCGATCGCGTTGCGGTGCGACCGCAACGCCCACGCGTCCATCTCCTCGCGGCTCACGCCAGCGGCCACGGCTGCGTTCCAGCCCACGGTGATCGACATGTCCATGTTGGGTGCGTCGGGCCGGTCTGGATGGGTCGGCGGGAACCAGTCGACCCACTCACCGTCCATCTGAAACCTTGACCGCGGCGACGTGGATGCCGAGTTCACACCACCGGCGATGATGAGCTGATCCATCCCCGCGCGCACACTTGCCGCCGCACTCTGCACCGCCGCCTGACCCGCCGCGCAGTGCCGATTGTTGGCCAGGCCGGGAACCGTGGGCAGTCCCGCGGTTATGGCCGCGTGCCTCGCGACAACGCCGCCGCCGTAAAGACCCTCGCCCAGGATGACGTCGTCGACCTGCGCCGGATCCAGACCCGCCGCGGCCTCGGTGACTACGTGGTTGGCAAGGTCGAATGCGGTGGTGTCGCGCAGCGTTCCCTTTCGCGCGGTTCCGATGGGGGTGCGCAACGCGGACACGATGACGGCTTCAGGCACAGGTCTTCTCCACTTCGGCGGCATTTCAACAGGCATGCGCGGGGCCGGAGAGCCGACCGCACATTCATGAGAACACTATTCTCTCAGTTTGAGAGTATGAGTTGCAAGGTGGGTCACCATTGCAGCCGAGCAGACGCAGAATCGCACATACGTGCATCGAATCGTGCGATTCTGCGTCTGCTCGCCAATAAATCAGGAGGCCAGCTTGGAGGGAACGATCGCGGTCCCCGGCGGAAACGTCTGGTTCAAACGGATCGGCGGCGGCGCGGGCCGTCCGCTGCTCGCGGTTCATGGCGGACCGGGCTTGCCGCACAACTACATCACTTCGTTGGAACGTCTGGCCGACGAGCGGGAAGTCATTTTCTGGGATCAGCTCGGCTGCGGGAGATCCGAATGCCCGTCGAATACGAAACTTTGGACGATGGAACGCTCGGTCGCCGAGATGGCTGCCGTTCTGGAAGCCCTCGGCCTGAACCGCTTCCACATCTTCGGCAACTCGTGGGGAGCGATGCTGGCGCAGCAGTACGTCCTGGACGCGGCACCTGCTGCGGCCAGTCTCACCATCTCGAACAGCATCGCGTCAATACCGCAATTTTCGGATATGGTGGCCCACAAGAAGTCCCGCTTGGATGCGGCAACGCAATCCGCGATAGACCGTCACGAGGCCGCCGGCACGACTTCGTCGGCCGAATACCAGGCCGCGATCCGTACCTGGAACGAGACGTATCTTTGCCGTCTGCATCCCTGGCCCAACGAACTAGAGGAAGCCTTCAAGAACATGGGCAATGAGATCTTCGGTACCTTGTTCGGGCCGAGCGACTTTCATATCGTCGGAACCATCCGCGACTGGGAGGTGTTCGACCGGTTGACCGAGATCACGGTGCCGACCCTGGTGATCGCGGGCAGGTTCGACCAGTGCGCGCCAGAGCACATGCGGGAAATGCACCAGCGCATTGAAGGGTCACGGTTCGAGCTTTTCGAGTCGAGCTCGCACATGCCGTTCATCGAAGAGCCGGACCGGTTCGATCAGGTGATGCGCGAATTCCTTCGGCAACACGACGACGTGTGATTCGCTACGAAGCCCTTGTTGCGACCGCTGCCTTGATGATGGCCGTGTGCACGGTGTGCCATTGCGGGCGACTGAATCCCGCGCGCAGCAGAAGCTCGGTTGCACGGCGGGGCGTTCGCGCTTTGCCCCGCCGAGTGATCGCGAGCGTCGGGATCAGCCGTCGGGAAAACTGGTCGACCAGAACCAGATGGCCACCCGGCCGCAGCACCCTTGCGCATTCCGCGAGCCCGGCGGCTTGATCCGACCAATGGTCAAACGACGTACTGCTGACCACCACGTCCATCGACGCATCGCTGTGGGGCAGGTGCTCGGCCATCCCGGTGACGAATGTCAGTCGATCGTCGTGGGTCAACCATTTGGCGGTTCGATCATGTTGGGAGCAGAGTCAATTCCGTCAAGTTGTTGGGCTCCCGGATAGCGGTTGGCTAGCAACCGGAGGAGGCATCCGGTCCCGCATCCCACATCGAGGACGCGCTGTGGTGACGCCACTGTCGTCGTTGTCAAGGCGGCGGTGCGGTCGCTGATGATGTGGTGCAAACGACCGCGCCAGCCCTGGTCATACGACGTGGCCCGATCATCGAACTCTGCGACGTCACGATAGGGCGGTACCACGGCATTCTAGAGCGCGAACAGACGCAAAAGCACCCGCAGCGCCCCCGAAATGGGGTCTTTTGCGTCTGCTCGCCCGACTTAGTTCTTGGCCGCATTCAGCTTGGTGATGATCGAGCGGAAGTCCTCGGTGGTAAACGACTGATGCTCAGCCGAAAGGGCGTAGTCCAGACTGGCGAGCACGGCGCGCTCCAGGTGAATATTGAGCACCCGCTTGGTGCTTTCCACCGCTTGCTGTGGCAGCTCCATGATGCGCTTCGCGCAGTCCATCGCCTCGGCGACCGGATCGGCGACCACGTGGTTGGCCAGGCCGAGTTCGACGGCCCGGTCGGCGCGAATCCGCGTGCCCGTCAACGCATATTCCTTCGCCAGCATCAGGCTGATGTGCAGCGGCCAGGTCAGCGGTCCGCCGTCAGCGGCCACCAGCCCTACCTGCACATGGGGGTCGGCGAGGTAGGCATTTTCGGCGATGTAGACGATGTCGCTAAGGGCGACCAGGCTGCAGCCCAGCCCGACGGCAGGCCCATTGACCGCAGCCACCACGGGAATTCGGCACCGAGCCATGCCCAGCACGATCTCGCGCCCGTCGCGAATCGTCTTGGCCCGCAGATCGGCGTCGTTCGCCAGCTCGGCAAGATACGAGAAATCGCCGCCAGCCGAAAATGCCCGACCGGCACCGGTAATCACCGCCGCGCGGGCGGTGGGATCGTCGGTCAGCCGCTGCCACAGCCGCGCGAGCCCGACGTGCAGGTTGTCGTTGACGGCATTCAGCGCATCCGGGCGGTTGAGCGTGATGATCCGCAGGCCCCCCTCGGCGCGAACGTCGATTTCACTTGGCATGTCGTACATTTCAGACTCCCAATCCGAGGATCCGCGAAGCGATGATGTTCTTCTGTATCTGCGAAGTCCCGCCCATGACACTCTGCGCCCGACTGTACAAGTACGCGCTGAGCAGGTCTGGGTCGCGGGTTCCGGTGACCGCCAGCGCGGCGTGCCCGACGGACTGCTCAACCCAGGTCATCAGCAGCTTGTCGAGCGACCCTTCGGGCCCGTGCGAAACGCCGTCCAGCTGTTCGGACAGCCGCCGGCGGACGTGATGAGTCAGCATCTCCGACTGGACCGCTGCCCATGAGAGTTCCTCAGGTACGGGAGCTTGGACGGCGCTGTTGCGCGCCGCCAGATCCCGGACCAGTTTGCCGTATCTGGCCGCGTATCCCAGGGTGGATGGCTCACGTTCGTGGCCGACGACCGTCATGGCAACCGCCCAGCCGTCGCCGGGAGCGCCGACCATCTGGTCCGCGGGCACATTTGCGCCGTCGAAGAACACCTGGCCGAACTCGTTGGTCACACCGTTCATCATGCGCAGCGGACGTTGTTGGATGCCAAGCTGTTTCATCGCGATCACGAACGCCGACAGACCACGATGCCGTTTAGCCGCGGGGTCGGTTCGGGCCAGCAACAGACACCAGTCGGCGACGTCGGAGTAGCTGGTCCAGATCTTGTGTCCGTGCACCACATAGTTGTCGCCCTCCCGGGTGGCAGTGGTGGTCAGCGACGCCAGGTCCGAACCGGCGCCAGGCTCGCTGAAGCCCTGGCACCACCGCTCGCTGCCGTTGATGATGCCCGGCAGGAAGCGCCGGCGCAGCTCGTCGCCGCCGTGCCGGCCGATGCCGTAAACCAGGTAACCGACACTGGGGCGCGGTGGCGCTCCGGCGCGCACGAGTTCTTCGTCGACGATGACGTCGTACACCGCCGGCAGCTCCTGACCGCCGTAGTCGCGGGGCCACGACAACCCGAAGAAACCGTTGTCGTAAAGGGCCCGATGCCAGTCGGCCATGCGTACCCAGTACTCATCACCTGAGCCGGAATACTCCTTGGCGTGCAACGAAAGCCAGGATCGGAGCCGCTCCCGGAAGGCGGCCTCTTCAGCCGAGTCACGAAAGTCCAAGATCGATCTCCTTCAGCGCTACCGGCCACAGTTCGGTCGAGGTCAATGCGCGGCGCAGATAGACGTGCACCAGACAATCCCAGGTATTGCCGATGCCGCCGTGCACCTGCACCGCGGTCTCACAGACGGTTCGGGTGGCGCGCGCGCAGTAGACCTTTGCCACACGTGCGGCCTGAATGGCCTGCGCTACAGGGAGTTCGTCGACGGCCCAGGCCGCATGCCGCAGCACGCTCACCGAACCTTCGATCAGCGCCACGGATTCGGCCAGCAGGTGCGCCACCGCTTGGTAGGACCCGATCGTATTGCCATACTGTTCACGGATTTTCGCGTAGTCACAGGCGACGGCGTGCGCACCACGCGCATCTCCGACCAGGTCCGCCGACGTGGCGACCAGCGCCAAGGCCTGCCATCGTCCGGCGACTTCGTCGGACACCTCGCCGATAGCCTGCGGCGTTCCGACAATCACCGCCTCGGCCCGGGTCAGATCCGCGCAGACACTATCGGTGTCTAGATCGGCGGCCAGCACGGTGGTTCCGGACAGCAGCAGGGCGCGTTGGCATCCGCGAGCGTCGATCGCGCGATCATCGACGGCTACGGTTGTCAGCGTTGCTGCGGCGCCCGCACCGATGTGCCGGGCCAAATCGTCGGCCAGCACCGGTCCGAGGAATGGTGCGTCCACCAGTCGGCGCCCGAATTCCTCAGCGACAATTGCCACTTCGACGCCGGAGGCGCCGTCGGAGCGCAACGATCGCCACCCGGTTGTCTGAATCTGCCGGTCCAGACGCCCAATTCGAGTTTCGTCGCCGAGATCTTGCACCGCTCCCGGCCCGAGATCATCGGCCAGCTTGGCGGCGGCGTCACGTAGTTGCTGCTGCTCAGCTGTCAGCCGTACATCCATAGCGCTCCTTGAGAACTCGGCGCAGCACCTTGCCTGACGGCAGGCGCGGAATATCGTTGACAAAGATGACTCGGCGCAGGCGTTTGTAGGATGCCAGCTTCTGGTCCACCTGGGCTACCAGGTCGGCGGCCTCGACGGGAGCTCGCGCCGCGACGGCGGCGACCACCGCTTCTCCGTTCGCGCCGTCCGGGACGCCGAACACCGCGCAGTCTTTGACGGCCGGATGACCGTGCAGCACCATTTCGATTTCGGCCGGCGCGACCTGGAAGCCGCGCACCTTGATCATTTCCTTGAGACGGTCAGTGATCCGCAGCCAACCCTCGGCGTCGAGCCAGCCGACGTCCCCGGTCCGGTACCAACCGTCGTACAACACGTCCGCGGTCGCCTCGGCCGGGAGGTAACCGGCCATCAGCGAATTGGACCGCGCCTGAAGCTCACCAACCTCTCCCGGACCCACCGGAACACCGGTTTCCAGAGACACCACCCGAACCTGTACCCCCGCCACCGCTTTCCCGACGGCGTCCAAGCGCGTTCCGGCCAGCGGATTGCACGCGATGACCGGCAGTTCCGTGGTGCCGTACGCGGGCACCCACCCGATGCCGGTGCGCCGCGTCACCGTTTCGGCGATGCTGGCGCTGACCGGCGTTGCGCCCCACATGATGAACCGCAATGACGAGAGATCGTAGGACTCCAGCTCAGGGTGCGAGGCGATGGCCAGGGCAATGGGCGCAACCGCCATTTCGACTGTGATGCGGTCCTTTTCGATGCACCGCAGCATCCGCTCGACGTCGAATCGCGGATGCAGCCGCATCCACGCGCCGGTGCGCAGCGCGGTGAGGATATTGAGCAGTCCCAGAATGTGTGACGGCGGTGTGGCGACCTGGATCCGGTCGCGACCGGTCAGCTGCAACGCGCCGCGCCAGTGCCGTACCGCCGCGTCCAGCGATGCGTGGGTGTGCCGGACCGCCTTCGGCAGACCGGTGGTACCCGAACTGAACACCAGCAGCGCATCATCGTCGGCCGGCGGAACCCCAGCTGTCGATTCCCCGGCGACGACCGGTTCGTCCAGGTGCAGCATCGGCATCAAACCGGCGAGCACCGGGTGGTCGCCGACAGCATGACCCGGGTTTGTCACCGCCAGCGCGTGGTCGACCTCGTCGCGCTTCCACGCAGGGCTTATGAGCACAGCCGCCGCGCCGAGCCGCCAGATTGCCAGCACGACAGCGATGAACTCCGGCCGATTGGACGCCATCACCGCGACCCGTTCACCTGCGGTAGCGCCCCTCTTGGTCAGCGCTACGACCAGGCCGTTGGCCAACGCGTCGAGTTGAGGCAGGCTGAACTGCCGTTCCTCGCACACCAGCACGGTCGGCTCAGTCACGTCCCGTCCTTCCTCGGCAGGCCCGGCTGTCCCGACATTCAGTCTTGAGAAGAAACTATCGCTAAGAGAGAATAGTATTCTCTATACTGAAGAACGCAAGTACGGAAGGGGTGGTCACGGTGACGGTCACCCGGATCATCGAGGAGATTCCACGGGTGACAGATCCGTTGAACGGCGGCACCGTAACGATCCACCTCGATCGCAAGAAGGTGACCGTGCCGCTGGTTCCCGGCGAGACCCTGTTGCAAAGCGCGCGACGGGCCGGCCTGGAGCCCCCGTTCAACTGCGAGGCCGGCAACTGCGGCACCTGCATGGCCCGGCTCACCGAGGGCCACGCGACGATGCGGGTCAACGACGCACTCGATGACGACGAGGTGGCCGACGGCTACATTCTGACCTGCCAGGGCGTACCCGATACGCCGTCGATCACGGTGCAATACGAGTAGTCGCAGAGAGGCGGCCACATGGCCAAGGGGATCATCCACGTCGAGACTCGACCCAGTTCGCCGGATCGCGAGCAGGAATACAACACCTGGTACGACGAAGTCCACCTGCCCGAACTCGTGGCGCTGGACGGATTCGTTTCGGCACGCCGACTGCGCCCGGTCGGCGGCGACGGCCCCTACCTCGCACTCTATGAAATCGAGGGCGATGACCTGCAAGGGATCCTGAACAACATGAGGGCCAACGCCCGGCAGCTGCACATGTCCGATGCGCTGCAATTGGATCCGCCGCCGGTGATGCAGTTACTCGAGGTGACAACCGAGTACGGCCCGACGGGTTAGATGCAGCGGGCAATGTATGTCGCCGCAGCCAGTCCAGCGCGGGCTTAGCCCCCGTCGTGTTCAGGCAATTTCGGCGGAGGACGATATTCGGGCTGATAGCCCCCCACGTGAATCGGGTTGCCAACAAGCCGGAAATCACCCGCCTGCACAACCACTTCCGGCGTCACCTTGAGTGCCTCGGGCAGGGTCCGGACGGCGGCCACCGGCACACCCAGCGGCCGCAACCGCCGCTCCCAGCCGACGGCGGTGTCGGTCGCCAGCGCTGATGTGACGACCGCCAGCACCTCGTCGCGGTTGGCCACGCGTTGGGTCATCGTCTCGAAACCGTCGATCCTTGCTTCGGTGGCAAAGGATTTCCAGAAGCCGTCATGAGTGATGAATAGCGCCAGGTAGCCGTCGGCGGTTGGGAAAAGTTGCGCCGGAACGTAATACGAATGGGCACCGTACGGATGGCGCTGCGGCTCGGTGCCTTCGTTGAGGTAGGCGGCGGCATGGTAGTTGAGCTGGGAAAGCATGACGTCGCGCAGCGACACGTCCACTTGCCCGCCCTGGCCGGAGACGATCTTGGCCAGAAGCCCCAGTGCCGCAGACATTCCGGTGGAATTGTCGGCTGACGAGTAACCGGGCAGCGTCGGCGGACCATCCGGTTCGCCCGTCAGAGCTGCGGTTCCGACAGCCGCCTGAACGACGTAGTCGAATGCCGGAGCGTCGCCGCCGTACAGACCGAAACCGGTGATCGCCACACAGACGATCCGCTCATTCCAGCGTCGCAGCGCCTCGTAGGTGAGGCCCAGCCGGCGAATGGCGGACGGCTTCAGGTTCACCAGCAACGCCTGCGTCTCGGCTACCAGCTCGCCCAGACGTTGTTGTCCCGCATCGGAATTCAAGTCAAGGCAGATACTTGACTTGTTGCGGTTGAGGCTGGCGAAATAGCTGTCTCCCACACTGCGGGAGATCTCGCCGCCGGGCGGCTCGATCTTGAGGACCTCGGCGCCGAGGTCGGCGAGCAGCATGGTGGCATACGGTCCGGCCAGCATGGTGCCGACCTCGAGGATACGGATCCCGGCCAGTGGCCCCGCGGAGCTCACCGCAGTTCCGTTGCGAGCTCGGCGATCATCTCCCGGGTCCGGCGTTTGGAAGCGACGAGTTCGTCGCGGTTGTCACCGATCGGCAAGAGCCGCACCGAGAGGTCGGTAACGCCGGCGTCGGCGAAAGAGTGGAATCGCCGCAGAATCTGTTCCGAGTCGCCGGCCGCGCACAGATCGCCGACATCGCGGGCATCGCCGCGTTCCAGCAGGCGCTGGTAGTTGGGCGACACCTCGGCCTCGCCGAGGATGCGGTTCGCCCGCTCCTTGGCCTCATCGACTTTGGAAGGCCCACACAGGCATACCGGGATGCCCGCGACGATGCGCGGCGGGAGACGCCCGGCGTCCGCGGCGGCCTTGGTGATCTTCGGCGCGATGTGATCACCGATCGCACGCTCGTCCGCCATCCACAACACGGTGCCGTCGGCGAGTTCACCGGCAAGCTGCAGCATCACCGGCCCCAGCGCGGCGACCAGCACCGGCATCGGGGTATCTGCCCCGATCGCCGTCGGATTGTGCACGGTGAACGAATCGTTTTCGACGTCAACCGGTCCCGGCCCGGCAATGGCGGCGTTGAGCACCTGCAGGTAGTCGCGGGTGTAGGCGGCCGGCTTGTCATAGGGTAAGCCGAGCATGTCTCGGATGATCCAGTGGTGCGACGGGCCGACGCCCAGAGCCAGCCGCCCACCGGCCACCGCATGTGTCGAGAGCGCTTGGCGGGCAAGGGCAATCGGGTGTTGAGCCTGCAGCGGGACCACTGCGGTACCCAGCTCGATGCGCGAGCTGTGGGCGGCCATCAGCGACACCATGGTCAGACAGTCGAAGTCGTTGGGCACCTGCGGCATCCACGCGGTGTCCAGCCCTGCGGATTCGGCCCATTCGATATCGGAGGCCAGCTTGGCCACCTTACGGGCCATGTCGCCACGCTCGGCGCCGATCATCACTCCGACGCGCACTGTTCCTCTTTTTCTGACGTGGGCTGGGAAGTGCCGGTCAGTGCGCGGATGTCGCGCACCAGGTCGTCCAGCGATGTCCCGGTGGGGAATACCGCCGCGGCACCGGCGGACAGCAGCTTGGGCACGTCGGCGTGTGGGATCGTTCCGCCGACGACGACGGCGATGTCGGCGGCATCGGCCGCGCGCAACGCCTCGATTGTCCGTGTGGTGAGCGCCATATGAGCACCCGACAGGATGCTGAGCCCGACGACGGCCACGTCTTCCTGAACGGCGATCGACGCGATGTCTTCGATGCGCTGCCGGATCCCCGTGTAGATGACCTCGAATCCGGCGTCGCGCAAGGTGCGGGCAACAATCTTGGCGCCGCGGTCGTGCCCGTCGAGGCCGGGCTTTGCCACCAGAACCCTCACGGCCATCAGAACACCACCGGTTGCTGAAATTCGCCCCACACGGCCTTCAGCGCGGAGACCATCTCACCGACCGTGCAGTAGGCGTTCGCGCAGTCGATCAGGTTATGCATGAGATTGTCGGTTCCTTCGGCGCTGCGCGCCAAGGCCGCCAACGCGGATTGCACCGCGCCGCTGTCTCTTTCGGCTTTGACTTTGGAGAGGCGCTTGAGCTGCAGATCACGGCCCTCGGCGTCGAGTTCGTAGGTGACGACATCGTGTTCGGGTTCCTCGGTCACGAACCGGTTGACCCCGACGACCGGACGAGCGCCGGATTCAATGTCCTGGTGGATCTTGAAGGCCTCGTCAGCGATCAGGCCTTGCAGGTAACCGTCCTCGATGGCGTGGACCATTCCGCCGTGCCGCTCGAGGTCGGACATGATCTCGATGATGCGGGCCTCAGTCGCGTCGGTCAGCGCCTCCACGAAATAGGAGCCGCCCAGCGGATCCGCGACGCTGGCCACGCCGGTTTCGTGCGCGAGGATCTGCTGGGTGCGCAGCGCCAGTGTCGTGGTTTCCTCAGTGGGCAGGGCGAACGGCTCGTCCCAGGCCGCGGTGAACATCGACTGGACACCGCCGAGTACGGCGGCCATCGCCTCGTAGGCCACTCGGACGATGTTGTTGTGCGCCTGTGGCGCATACAGCGAAGCGCCCCCACACACGCAACCGAAGCGGAACATCGACGCCTTGTCCGTCGTCGCACCGTAGCGTTCCCGCACGATCGTCGCCCAACGTCGGCGTCCCGCACGGTATTTGGCGATCTCTTCGAAGAAATCGCCATGGGTGTAGAAGAAGAACGAGATCTGCGGCGCGAACTGATCGATCGTCATGCGGCCCCGTTCCACCACGGTGTCGCAGTAGGTGACGCCGTCGGCCAGGGTGAACGCCATCTCCTGCACCGCGGTGGCCCCGGCGTCGCGAAAGTGCGCCCCGGCCACCGAGATCGCGTTGAATCTGGGAACCTCGGCCGCGCAGAACTCGATGGTGTCGGCGATCAGCCGCAACGACGGCTCCGGCGGCCAGATCCAGGTCCCACGCGACGCGTACTCCTTGAGGATGTCGTTCTGAATGGTGCCGGTGAGCTTCGCCCGCGGTATCCCTTTCCGCTCGGCCGCCGCCACGTAGAAGGCGAGCAGGATCGCCGCCGTGCCGTTGATCGTCATGCTCGTGCTGAGCTTGTCCAGCGGAATGCCGTCGAACAGGATCTCGAAGTCCGCGAGGGTGTCCACCGCCACGCCGACACGCCCGACTTCCTCGCTTACCTCGGGATCGTCGGAGTCGAACCCGCATTGGGTGGGCAGGTCGAGCGCCACGGACAGCCCCGTGCCGCCCTGGTCCAGCAGGTAGCGGTAGCGGCGATTGGATTCCTCGGCGGTACCGAACCCCGAGTACTGCCGGAATGTCCACAGCTTGCCGCGGTACCCGGACGCGAAGTTACCCCGGGTGAAGGGAAACTCCCCCGGCGGTGGAGGCTCTGTCTTGTGGTCCTCCGGGCCGTACACCGGCGCGAGCGGAATGCCCGACGCGGTCTGGGCTGCATTATCCATCAGTGGATAACGTACTTGCAAAAAAAGAGAATGCCAATACCGTAGCGCTGACCTGGCCGAATACCTCATTACGCAACGGTCGTGACGGCCCGCGGGCGCCCCCTAGGCTGCTGATGAGGATGACGGAGGTCGACATGACGGGTTCTCGGGCTGTCAGGCCCTCAGAAGCAGACATCGACGCCGCGGCCAGGCACTTCGGTTTCCGCCTCGACGCGGCCGCACAACGGGACTACACGGCGCTGGTCGCCGCCGCCCTGATGTCTTATGACGCGGTTGACCAGCTCTACGACGAGCTCGCGCGGCCGCAAGTGCCCGAGCGTGCCTACCGATTTCCCGAGCCGGCCGACAACCCCCTCGGTGCCTGGTACGTCACCGCCGAGGTCGCGTCGGGTGCCGAGGGGCCGCTGTCGGGCCGGTCGGTGGCGATCAAGGACAACATCGCGGTAGCCGGGATTCCGATGATGAACGGCTCGCGGGTGGTGGAAGGTTTCATCCCCAGCCGCGACGCGACCGTCGTGCAGCGCTTGCTCGACGCTGGGGCGATCATTGCCGGCAAGAGTGTCTGCGAGGAGCTGTGCTGCTCGGGCTCGAGCTTCACCTCGGCCAGCGGACCGGTGCGCAATCCATGGGATCCCGCCCGTGAGACCGGCGGATCGTCCAGCGGCAGTGGCGCTTTGGTCGCCGCCGGCGCGGTGGAGCTGGCCCTCGGCGGCGACCAAGGCGGATCGGTACGGATCCCGGCATCGCTGTGCGGCATCGTCGGTCTCAAGCCGACGTACGGCCTGGTGCCCTTCACGGGCGCGTTTCCGATCGAGCGAACGCTCGATCACCTGGGCCCGATGACGCGCACGGTGGCCGATGCCGCACTTCTGCTCACCGTGCTCGCCGGACCCGACGGCCACGACCCGCGCCAAGGACCTGAGATGCCCGCGGTCGACTACCGGGGCGCGCTCACCGGCGATGTGGCCGGCCTGCGGGTGGGCGTGCTCGTCGAGGGCTTCGGGCAGCCCGGCGCGCTGCCGGAGGTTGACGAGCTGATCCGGTCGGCAGCGCAGCGGTTAACCGAGATCGGCTGCTCGGTCAGCGAAGTCAGTGTGCCCTGGCATCGCAACGCACTGCACGTCTTCGCCGTCATCTTCACCGATGGCTCGAGCTATCAGATGCTGGACGGCAACGGTTACGGCCTCGGCGTGCAAGGACTCTATGACCCAGAACTCATGGCGTACTGGGCAAGACAGCGAGCCGGCAAGGCCGATCAATTCGACGTCACCATCAAAGCAACGGCTGTGGCCGGACATTACGGCCTGAACCGGTTGGGCGGCGCATACTATGCGAAGGCGCGTAATCTACTGCCGCACTTGCGTGCAGCCTACGATGCGGCCCTTAACCAACACGACGTACTGGTGATGCCCACCGTGCCTGGCACGGCTGACACACTGCCCGGCGGCGGCCTTGCGGATTTTGCACTGCTCGAACGCACCCTCGGCAAGGCGTTCAACACCGCGCCGCTGAACGTCACCGGCCATCCCGCGATCTCGGTGCCCGCCGGTCTAGTTGACGGCCTGCCCGCCGGAATGATGATCGTAGGCAAGCGATTCGACGATTCCACCGTCCTGAAGGTCGCGGCTGCGTTCGAATCCCTCTGCGGCGGCTTCCCCACTCCATAGCGCAAGGTGGGCGAGCAGGCGCCATGCTAAGCGCGGCAGAGGATTTCGCCGTTTGGGATCGCCAGCCAACCATCCGGGTCCTTAGCCCACGCCAGCCACGCCCCGGAGATCTCCTCGAGTTCGGCGATTGTGGCCATGCCCGACTCCACCAGCTGGCGCGACAAGTCCGACTGAAGAATACGGTCGGCCCACATCCCGCCCCACCATTCGCGAGTGTCGTCCGTCGCGTAGCACCACATGCTGCCGGTGGGGGTGATGTCGTCGAAGCCCGCGGCACGCGCCCAGGACAGCAGCCGTCGGCCCGCATCCGGTTCCCCGCCGTTGACGCGGGCTGCGCGCTGGTAAAGATACAGCCAGCGATCCAGCGCCGGAAGCTGCGGGAACCAGATGAAACCCGCGTAGTCGGCATCGCGGGCCGCCACGATTCCGCCCCGCACGCATACCCGTCGCATCTCGCGCAGCGCCTGAACCGGATCGGCCACGTGCTGCAGCACCTGGTGAGCGTGGACGACGTCGAACGTGTCGTCGGGAAAGTCGAGCGCGTGCACGTCGGAGATCACAAACGACACGTTCGGAACGTTGCGCGCTTTCGCCTCAGCGCGGGCCAGGTCCAGCGCAGCGTCTGTTGGCTCGACGGCCGTCACCGATCCGGGTGCGACTCGGTCGGCAAGGTCGGCGGTGATCGTCCCAGGGCCGCAACCGATGTCGAGTACAGACATTCCCGGCTGCAGGTGCGGCAACAGGTAGCCGGCGGAGTTCTCCGCCGTGCGTTGCCGGTGACCGCGCAGCACCGACTCGTGATGTCCGTGCGTGTAGACAGCCCGTGGGTTCATGGCGTGAGCTTACCGCTGCTTGCTTAATTATGAGATAGAATTCTCACTATATAAGACGCACCTAATCTACAGGGGCGTTGAGATGCGGGCGGTCTGCGCCGGCGCCGGGCCCGTCGAAATGCCACCACTCTCCCTGGTAGACGGTCAATCCGCCGTAGTTCATCGCATCCCGTAGACGCTTGCGGTTCGCCTGCGCCTCCACGCTGACGCCCTGGGTCGCGAAAGCGTTTGCGCGTGAGGAGAAGTCGTCGAAGTCGGTACCCATGTCGGCCAGGCAAGGCCCGTTCGCCTCCTGCCGCTCCGGCGGGCATGGTGTTTGCGGGAAGGCGAATGTCACGTCCACCGAGCGCCCGGCTTCGTGACTGTGCGCATACTGCCCGGGGCGCGCCACCCAGGCCGGGTTGGGGACAACATTGAACATCTTGACCTGGACGTCGTGCGGCCGGTAGCAGTCCCAGAACACCAGCGCCTGCCCCTGCGGGCGCAGGGCCGTCGCGGCGGCCGCGAGGCCGGGAGCCATCGATTGGTGCACGAGGCATCGGGCGTCGGCGGGATACAGCTGAGTGTGGGTGAAGTTGGTGGTAGTCGCGTAGCGCAGGTCGATGATCGCGTCGGGAACCACGGTGCGGACATCCACGAGCCCGGCCGCGTGCGCCGCGTCGCTCACTGGCGGCACACCTGGACCCGACGGGTCAGCGGCGGCGACCCCCAGACCCAGCGGCGCGACTGGTCCCACGCAGGCCACGAGGAGAAGTACCTGCCGAAAAAAGCCCATCCCGGCATTGTCCGCCAATCGACGTCGTCGCCGACGTAACGCCACACGCTGGTGTTACGTCCACCCACCCGTTGCCAAACGGAGCCGGTTGGCGTAGGAGAAACACATGCGCATGAGCCTGATCGCGAACCTATCCAACAAGACCCCCGTCGAGAGCTGTATCCGTGAGCTGACCAAGGCACGCGACGACGGGTTCGCCCGACTCTGGCTGACGCAGATGCCATTCGACGTCGACCTGCTCACCGTGCTGGCGGTCGCGATGCACGAGGTAAGCGACATCGAGGTCGCCAGCGGGGTCGTACCGATCCAGAACCAGCACCCGATGCTGATGGCCCAACGTGCGTTGACGCTCAACCTCATCGCGGGCGGGCGATTCACCCTCGGTGTGGGGGTCACCCACCGCACTGTGACCGAGGGAATGTGGGGAATCTCCTGGGACCGCTCGGTTCGACGCTTGCGCGAGTTCCTCGATGGCCTGCTTCCGCTGCTCGCCGGCGAACCCGTCAACACGACGGGCGAAATGCTGACAACCAGAGGCGCGCTGCAGATTTCCGGTGCACCCACGCCGGAGGTGTACGTCGCGGCACTGGGTCCGCAGATGCTTCGGCTGGCCGGCCGGCGCACCGCCGGAACCATCACGTGGATGACCGGACCCAAAACGCTCAAGGAGCACATCGTGCCTACCCTGCGCACCGCGGCTGCCGAGGCCGGGCGCCCCGACGGAGCTGTCAGCGTCGCCGCCGCGCTACCCCTCGCCGTCACCGACGACGTGGCCGCCGTGCGTTCACTGGCGGCGGAGCAGTTCGCCATGTACGGCCACCTGCCCTCGTATCGGGCGATGCTGGATCGCGAAGGCTATGCCGGACCGGAGGACGCAGCGCTAATCGGCGACGAGGCGACAGTGCGCGACAGGCTCGACGACGTCCGCGCGGCAGGTATCGACGAGTTCGTCGCGATCCCTTTCGACGCATCTCCCGAGGGGCGGGACAGAACACGGGCCTTCCTGCACGACTGGGTTTCTCGATCAACCTGAGCACAGATCGCTAGTCGTCGCGGTTCCGGCCTGTGTACGCAGCCGACCGCACGAGATCTTATCGTAACCTTAGATTCTCCTTATTTTCCTTATTTTTGGGTCTAGTGTCGTGTCCCGAGATGGCCCGACTGAGGGGAGACTCGTGAACGAGCTCGGTGAACGCGCGGTGGTATGCGGGGCGGGGATGGCCGGATTGCTTGCCGCTCGGGTGCTCGCGGAGTTCTACAAGACCGTGACGATCGTCGAACGCGATCAACTACCCAACGGTGCGGTCCAGCGCCAAGGCGTGCCCCAAGGTCGGCACTTTCATGCCCTGTCGATCGGCGGCTCGCAAATACTAGAGCGACTTTTCCCCGGGCTGCTCGACGAACTCAAGGCCGCCGGCGCAACGGTCTGCGCTGACGGCAACCTGTCGCGGGTCTCTTTTACGGCGGGAGGACACGAGCTCAACCGGTCAGGCCAGTTCGCTGACCCGACTGCGGTAGTCATGTTTCTCATCAGCCGGGGGCTCTTGGAATATGCTGTCCGGCAACGTATTCGCGACATCGCTAATGTGGTCGTCCTGGACGGTCACGACGTGGTCGGGCCTGTTGCGGCGCGGCGCCACCAGATCACCGGAGCTCGGGTTGTCGACCGCGACACCGGTGCGGAGGAGGTTCTGGATGCCGACCTAGTCATCGATGCGATGGGCCGCAGCGCACGTACACCGGCGTTTCTGGAAAGCCTGGGCTATAGCCGGCCCATCGAGCAGCGCGCGGTGATGCATGGCAGCTATTCCAGCCAGCTACTGCGCATCCCGGACGGAATGATCGCCGAGCAATTGATCTTCGTCTGTCCGGAATCGAGCCGACCGACCGGTGGCGCGTTAGCGGCCTATGAGAACGGCACCTGGATGCTCTCGGTCGGATGCGTCGACGGGCGTCAGCCGCCCAGGGACTCAGCCGGCTTGATCGCGTCTTTCGCTCAATTCGCACCCCCTGCCGCCGTGGCGGCTTTGCGTGCCGGCCAACCCCTGGGTGAAGTCTCCGTGATCCGCCATCGCGGCGCATGGCGACGCTACGACAAGATGTCCGCACTGCCCACCGGCTTTTTGGTGTTCGGCGATGCGATTTGCAGCCTAAACCCGATCTACGGCCAGGGCATGACCATGGCGCTGCTGGAAGCAGTCGCGTTGCGCGACTGCCTATCCCACGGTGATGCCGATCTGATCGGACGATTCCTCGGGGCTGCCGTTCGATGAATCCGCCCCGTCTGGGCGGCAAACCAGGCCAACGACCTCTACATGACCAAACCGGAGGGCCGGCGGTCGCTATCGCAAAGGCTGGTCACATGGCGCATCGGCAAGACACTCGCCGCGGCCGAAAATGACCCCGCGCTCACAGAGAGAATCTTCCGGGTGACCCAATTCATTGACCCGCCCTCGACACTCCTGCGTCCCAACTTGATGACGCGTCTCGCCACCAACTTACGGCCAAGAACACGACGCGAAGTGACGACCACATATCGCGAGGCTCTCCGTTGAACACCGACCTGCCGCTCACCGACGGTGGCAGTGCAAGTCCGCGAAGCCGACCCGAGTTCGGGAAGGCGCTTTCAATCCTTTTCTCTCCGTCTACGTTTCACATCGTGGGCGCAGATTGCTGAGGCGAGCAGACCGCCGGGTGGTGAAGTGAGCGGATCGCCCAGCATTGCGGTTCGACTGCGTCCGGGCACCCGTCGTCTTGCGCAACTATAGTTGGGCTGAGCCACCGGCACCGGCTCAAACAAGAGAGAGAGGCCGATGATCGGCACCGCGTCTGACGCGGCAGCAGACAAACCACGCGATGGCTTTACAACCTCCCCTGTCGTTCTGCTGTCGGGTGAAACCGCGCCTTCCCGAGAGCTGCTCGGTAACAAGGGGTATGGCATCGACCTGATGCGTCGGCACGGCCTTCCCGCGCCACCCGCGTTCTGTATCACCACCGAGGTCTGTCGACGGTATTTCGCTGACCCCGAGCACACGATAGAGACCATCTGGAACGACGTCCTGTCGGCGATGCAATGGCTGGAGAACGAGACCGCACGCCGGTTTGGGACCGGGCCGCGCCCGCTGCTGGTCAGCGTCCGTAGTGGTGCCGTCCAATCCATGCCGGGCATGCTGGACACCGTGTTGAACTTGGGCATCGACAACACCGTTCACGACGCTCTCGCGGAATCCTTCACTCCCAGTTTCGCCGCCGACATCCGCGACCGGTTCTGCGCGCTATATCGACGAATCGTGGCCACAGACGAGGCGACCGATGTCCCCGACGACCCGTACGCGCAACTCAGGGGCGCGATCGAGGCCGCATTCAGGTCCTGGAACTCGTCGAGGGCGCAGACCTATCGACGTCACCACGGCCTGGATGAAACCGGCGGCACTTCGGTTGTGGTGCAGGCGATGGTCTTTGGCAATATCAACGCCGCCAACTCGGGTACCGGAGTCCTGTTCTCTCGCAACCCGATGACCGGTGCCGACGAACCGTTCGGTGAATGGCTGGCCGGCGGCCAAGGAGAGGACGTCGTCTCAGGCACCACGGACTGCCAGCCCGTCAGCGCACTCCGCGCCACGTTGCCGGGCGTGTACGAGGAACTACTTTCCGCCGCGGCCATTCTGGAGCAGCTCGCCCGCGACGTTCAAGACATCGAATTCACCGTGGAAGACGGGCGATTGTGGCTGCTGCAAACCCGCAGTGCCAAACGCTCCGCGCAAGCCGCCGTCCGACTGGCACTCAAATTGCACGAAGAGGGACTCATCGACGCTGTCGAAGCGCTGCGGCGCGTCCACCCCACCCACGTGGAAACGCTGTTGCTACCGTCACTACAGCCCGAAACACGTTTGAACGCAACCCTACTCGCCAAAGGGCTGCCCGCCTGCCCCGGCGTGGTATCCGGGCAGGTCTACTCCGATGTTGACGCGGCAATCGATGCCGCCGAGGCAGGCGAAGACGTCATCCTGGTGCGTTGCACCACCAGTCCCGATGACGTCCAAGGCATGCTGGCCGCGCGCGCCATCGTCACCGAGGTCGGCGGCACCACGTCGCATGCGGCAGTGGTGAGCCGCGAGATCGGACGTCCTGCCATCGTCGGGTGCGGAGTGGGTATCACCACCGCCCTCGAAGGCAAGCGGGTCACCGTCGACGGCACCGAAGGTGAAGTTCGCGAAGGCATCTTGGAGCTACGCGCCTGGTCGATGACCGACTCCCCGGATCTGAAGCAGTTGGCTGACCTGGCGCGTCGGGTCGGCCCGCTGCGCGCTCATGTCGACGGGAATTACTTTCGGCTGCAGGATAATTCCGCTGCCGCTGTGCGAGAAGCAATGGCCGCAGGTCACACCGACGTCGTTTCCCCCAATCCCTTGATAACCATGCTGACCGCGCTGCGGGCGGCCAGTGCGCTCGACGGGGGAAGCATCCGTGCTTGAGCTGAAAGTCCTGCAGGCCGTCCGCCTCAAGGGCAGGGTCAACCCGGCGGATCTCGCCACGACGATCGACGAGGATGCCACAGAAATCTCTGAAGCCGTTGCCTCACTTTGTGATTCGGGTCTGCTGGCGGCGGACAAAACGGTACGGCTGTCCCCACGGGGCCGTGAGCGACTCGCTGAGCTGCTGGCGCAGGAACGCGCATCCGCAGACACAGCCGCCATTCTGGCCGAATACGACAAATTCCGTGGTGTCAATGCGAAATTCAAGGCACTGGTGACGGATTGGCAACTCAGACACGGTGAGCCCAACGACCATCAAGACCTCGAGTACGACAGCGAAGTACTAGCACGACTGGACGACCTCCACGCGAAGGTGGTGCTGATCATCGACTCGATAGCCGACGATCTTCCCCGGCTGGGGTTCTACGGCGACAAGCTGACCAGCGCGTACCAGAAGGTTCGCGGCGGCGACACGACCTGGCTGACCCGGCCAATCGTCGACTCCTATCACACGGTGTGGTTCGAGTTGCATGAAGAACTGATCGGAGCCGCAGGTCTCACCCGCGAAGGCGAAGCGGCCGCCGGTCACGCGGGATAGTCTCGCGCTCGACGGCGTCGCTCCGCAGCCTTGCGCGATGGTGGCCAGGGGCGGGATCGAACCGCCGACCTTCCGCTTTTCAGGCGGAAGGAATGGCCGTTGACCTGCGGTTTAACGACGCCCATACGTCAAATGCGGCGCGCTGAGCGCGTCTGACGCACGGTGTTCGTCCGACGATCGGACACAAACCGGACACGCTGACAGCACTCCCGACAGGGAACCTATGATCGCCCGTCACTCAGTGATGCGCGACGAGGGCTCCCGGGGAGCAGGTACCCGATGCCCAGCGCCAAAGGGTCGACCACACGTCCAACGAGCACGGCCGCAGAGCGACCGACTGATGCAACTGAGACCACCCGAACAGCCAGCCGGAACACGACCGGAGCCGCGGACGCCGGTAGACCGCGAGTGCTCGAGGCCGCCAAGGCCGCAGGGCGCGAGAGCGGCAGCGGTCGGTCGAACGGCGGGAGCGGCGTAGGCCGTGTTCCGGCTGGGACCAACGGGCTTGTTATATGTCCCAAAAGTGTCCGCGACACCGGCGAGGGCAGCGTTGATGCGCAGCTGTCGGCCGCAGATGCGCTGGGGCTGCGGTTCCAGAACTCCGACTTGGTGGCCTCGGCGGCAGCGCTGTTTGAGCCGGCACAGCCATGGGCAGGCGGGCAAGACCGTCTCGCGGTGGAACCAGAGTCCGGCCGGTTCCGGATCACGATCGGCCCCGGTGTAGTCCGCCTCGGCTGGACCAGTCCTGTGCGTGCGGAGAAGGCATCGGAGCGGTCAGTCGACCGTCACCGGCTGGATGTGGCCGCCGAGGAGGATCGCATAAATACGGGCCGTAACATGTCCAACTCGCCTGGGCGAGCGATCACGGAATGGTCTCGCAAATCTCGTGCCGCGATGTGCCGCGCCTTCGCCGAGCTCGACTACACACCGCTGGTGGAATGCGGCCGTGTGCCAGCGATGGTGACCCTGACCTACCCAGGCGAATGGCAATCCGTTGCGCCAGACGGCGCCAGCGTGAAACGGCATATGGCCTTGTGGCGCAAGCGGTTCCAACGCGAATGGGGTGAACCGGCCCGGTATATCTGGAAACTGGAGTTTCAACGCCGCGGCGCACCACACATTCACATGTGGATGACTCCGCCGCCCGCTGTGGGGCGATCAGGCCGCACGTTCCGCGACTGGCTGTCACAGGAATGGGCAAACATTGTCGGCCATCCAGATCCGGAACAACGCGCGCGTCACTTGCTCGCCGGCACGGGGATCGACGTTCTCAACGGATTGCGTGCGTGCGATCCCAAGCGCCTGGCCATTTACTTCACCAAACACTCTTCGCCGAATAAGTTGGGCGATAAGGAATATCAGCACATTGTCCCCGAAGCCTGGCGGCGGCCGGGCTACGGGCCGGGTCGCTTTTGGGGGGTCCACGGGTTGCGACGAGCGACCGCGATTGTGGAGATCAATAAGGATGCGTACCTGACCGCAAGAAGGATCATCCGTCGCTGGTCTCGTTCACAAACCAGCTACGGTAATTCCACGCAACGCTTCCCCACCGCGGTCGTTCCGCGAATGGCGCGCTTCGTAGTTCGACGAGTGGACAGTCAGACTGGCAAAGTACGCCATCGGAGGGTCCGCCGGCGACGGCTTCTTTGTAACCAAGGCGGAATTGCTGGCGGCTACGTGCTTGTGAATGACGGACCGGCGTTCGCATCCCAGCTTGCGAAGGCGTTATCGGTAGAGAAAGGCTCATCCGGACCCAACCGCGACCTGCCGCTTCATGTCGTGCCTGAGGGCCCTGGCTCGTGGTCGTCGGCTTTGAGCTGAGCATGAACGAGTCTATTGCGCGCAATGCCCATGCCCTTCAGCGCTTCGAGCAGCGCAGCAATGATGTCCGAGACGACGAGTTTGTCTTCGCCGTCTGACAGCCCGTAGTCATAGAGTTGCCAACGGTATTTATGATCTTCCAAGCGTGGCCATAGGTCGGCTACAACTGGCACGAATTCATCTACTAACTCAGCCAATTCTGCGCGGAGAACTATGAAGTCGCCGGGTTTGCCGGCGTTACCCGGGATATCGGATGATTCGTTCACTCGGTGGACCTCTGCGTCGGTCGGCGATGGTGCCGACACATTTTGTGCGCAGACTATAGGACGGGGGCAGCACCGCTGCACGATGGCGCGAACTCCTTACCTGCTAGTCCTTCTCACCCGGGCGACGACGACCCAACACGCATTTCCGCAAGCCGCAGGGCCGTCGAGCGAGGTATTCACATACGAGACGTACGGTGACACGTCTGCGGGGGCACCTAGCGTGGCCGTAGGCCGATAAACACGACGTCGTGAATTGTTCGCGCGATCAGATCTTCGTTGAGCGCATCGTCTGTGATGAGGTAGGTCAGCGCGCTGGTGGTGACCGCACCGAATAGGGCGATGGCGGCAGCTCTCGGCTTGTCGAGTGCCACGAGTGAGCCGTCGGCGGCACCCGCCCGAAGCAAGGTCTCGACGGGTTCGAAGTAGGCAGTGGTGATCATGTCCGCGATGGCGGGCATGCGGGCGGCGCGGCCCAGTTCCCCGATGAGGGCGCGACAGACCGCGGGCCGCTGGGCCATCACGCGCAGTTGAGCATTGATGACGGCGTGCAGGCGTTGGGCGGCGGTGCCGTCTGCCTCGACGATCGCGGTGACCTCGTCCGCGACGTGTTGTAGGACGTCTTCGAGCAGGAAGGCGAGTATTTCTTCTTTACCGGCGAAGTAGTAGTAGAGCGTGGCCTTGGCGATGCCCGTGGTCGCGGCCACGTCTTCGATCTTTGTGTCGTTGAGTCCGCGCTCGGCAAAGAGTTCGGCCGCAGCCGGCAACCGTTCGGAAATCTGAGCGGGAATCTTACGCATAAAGTCCTCCCCTCGGTTTAAACTCTCAGTCTAAACCGGTGTTCTGCAATGTGGCAGGAGACGCTCATGTCGACCGTACAACTTCGCTACGACCCCTTTGACCCGGAAATTCAGGATGACCCCTACCCCGTCTACCGGCAGCTACGCGACGACGCACCCGTCTACCACGCCACCGATACCAACACGTGGGTACTGAGTCGCCACGCAGATGTCATCAGCGCGCTGCTGGACCATCACAGCTACTCGTCGGTCGACGGAGTATTTCCGACTCCGCCGGGCTCGACTTTTCGCGAATCGCTGCTGCCGATGATGATTTTGATGGATCCCCCGCGACACGATCAGCGGCGGGCATTGGTGAGCAAAGCCTTCACACCACGCCGAATCGCGGCGCTGACGTCCGCGATCGAGGACCTCGCTGATCACTTGACGGGCGGCCTAATCCAGGAAGCAGGTTCGGCCGATTTCGTCGCCGACTTCGCAGCTGTACTACCAGCGATGGTGATCGCTGATTTGCTCGGTGTGCCGCGCGAGGACCGCACACAATTTCGGCAATGGTCGAACGCGCTGGTGCAATCCAATCCCACCCACGGCGAGACCGGCGAGGCTTTGGCAGCCGCGGCCGCGATCTATGGGTACTTCACCGATTTCCTCGCCGACCGCCGCCGCCAACCGCGCGACGACTTGATGTCAGCGTTGGTGTGTGCCGAGATCGACGGAAAGCACCTCAGTGACGACGAACTGCTTGGCTTTTGCCTGCTGCTGCTGATCGCGGGTCATGAGACGACGTCGAATCTGCTGGCCAACGCCGCGGTGGTACTGGCCGACTATCGCGACACCCGCCGCCAGCTGGCTGGCGATGAGAGCTTGCTCGGGGCAGCCGTTGAGGAGTTGCTGCGGTATGACTCACCGGCGCAAGGACTTTCGCGAACGTTGACCCGCGACGTCACAGTGCATGGCGTCAGGATGTCCGCCGGTGAATCGGTGCTGTTGTTGTTCGGCTCGGCTAATCGTGACGAACGCGTGTTCGCCGATCCCGACGTATTTGATATCGGGCGCAAACCCGAACACCAAGTGGCATTCGGCAGGGGCATTCACTTCTGCCTCGGCGCGTCGTTAGCGCGGATGGAGGCCCGGATTGCGTTGCGTGCCCTGCTGGCCCGGGTGCCCAACTGGGAGGTCGACCTAGAGCGCGCGCAACGCCTGCGGTCGGGCCCCATCCGAGGTTATCTGTCGTTGCCGATCTCGTGGTCGCCAAATTAGCCGCGCTGCAGGCTAGTCGGAGCCGCTGCGGCGCGAAACTGGTTTACGGCTGACGGCCCGCTGTGCGGGTTTATCTGCCTGGCGGCGGTGCGCGACGAGGAAGTCATCGACGATGCGCTCGCAGTCTTGACGATCGATGGCACGCAGCCCGGTGAGGCGGGCGAACGCCACAGGCCCGATGAGTTGACACAGGATCAGCTCCATGTCGAAGTCATCCAGGTCGGCGCGATCTTCGGGGCTTTGCAACAGGGCAACGAACGGTTGTCGATATTGGTCGATGATCCGCGCGCGCAGCGCGTGTCGGTCCTGGGTTTCCTGGGTGCCGTCGGGTGTTGGGCCAAGCGCGACCCAAGCCAGGGTGGTGACATGCAGCGGGGCTTCCTGGAACAGCGTGGCCTGTCGGCTCAACAGTTCGATGAGTTGGTCGCGCATAGATCCCGTCGCCGGTGGCGGGTGGACTTGCGGCAGGAGCCGCTCAAATGTGGCGGCCAGCAGTTGGGTGGAGCTGCTGAAGTGGCGGTACAGGGTCGTGCGCGCGACTTTGGAGGCTTTGGTGACCGCGTCGATGGTGACGGCTTCGATGCCGCCGGCGCTCAGGAGTTTGGTGGCCGCATCCAATAGTCGGGTTCGTGAGCGCAGCCGGCGCGGGTCAACGTCGTCATCGTCGTCGACCGGGAACTCCAGGGTGTCACGCTCCACGTAGTCACCGTAAACCTCACGCCTACCCGGCCCGCACCGAATCGCCCCAGCATCGGTCGATTGATCCGGACCCTAGGCAACTAACGCTTCCTATAGTAGCGTAGCGCTACTACTAGTACACTTTCTTGAAGGGGCTGGCGCGGCGAGGGAGGAAGCATGATCGGGCAGTGGGTCGGACGATTCCTGGTTGAGCAGCTTCAGGGCGCGGCCACCACAGGCCGGTTCGTGTGGCGGACGAACGAACTCTGCCGACGGCCGCGAGGGGGAATCGTGCAGACGGGCGGGGCAGGGCGGCGATGAATGTGGCGCTTGCGGTAACCAAGACGCGTGTGTGGGCGCTGGGGGTTCGAGATTTCAGGTTGGCCCGCCGCACTATCGCCAGGCGCCTACGCCCACGGCCGCCGGTTGACGACCAAGGCCGCGTTCGTCCCCGTCACTACCCCCCTCGCTCGTGCTCTTACTTGGACGACGAGTTGATGAACCGGGAAATGTATGACCACGTACGCGAAGAGCCGATCAGGTTGATATCCCGACTGGGATTTCGCCTGCGCCGTTCATGAAACTATCACTGTGCGGGGTGCAAAGTTCTTGCCAATCAACTGTGCGCAAAGGGATCATGTATCGCTGTACCGGACATGCTGGACGGTCGACGGCGCGTTGGTCACCGCCGCAAGCGGCTGGTTGCGCGGCGGCGATCAGAGAGCTTCGGACACCGGTGGCGGTTTCGTAAGGCAGGCGGAAGGGTACTGGTAGTACTGTTGCGATACCGTTGGTTTCTTTTGAGGTAGCGGGCGGGGGATGCCGGATTACGGGTGGGTTTCTACGGGTGTGGCGACCTTGAGTCGCCCCGTTCGGAAGCGACTTCAAAAAGTGGCGGCCGGTGAAGGCGCATACAGCGATCGGCTCGCCCGCTTAGCGGGTTTCAGCATCCGGCATAAGGTGCTGATCATCGGCATGTGGGTGGTGACCGCCGCCGCCCTGGCGGTGCTGTTCCCGCAGCTGGAAACCGTTGTTAGACAACAGTCAGTGAATCTCATACCGCGCGATGCGCCATCGCTTCAGACGGTAGACCGCATGGGCGCGGCCTTCGGCGAGCAGGGATCCAAGACGACGATATTTGTCGCGATGGAGGATCCGGCGGGCCTGACTGCGCCGGTGCGCGGTCGCTACAACACCATGATTTCGCGGTTGCGTGCCGACTCGGAGCACGTACGCCTGGTTCAAGACTTGTTGGCCGACCCAGTCACCGCAAGCCAGGCAGTCAGCCAAGACGGCAAAGCCTGGTATGTACCGGTGGGAGTGGCCGGAACGCTGGGCGACCTCAAAGCAGCCGAATCGGTCCAGGCGGTCCGCACGATCGCCGCCCAAGCATTCAGCGGCTCACCCACCAATGTTCGCGTCACCGGGCCCCCCGCCACCTTCCGCGATCAAATCGCCTCGGCCGAAGAGGATTTGGTTATCATCTCGATCGCGACGGCAGGCCTGATCGCAATGATTTTGCTGGTCGTGTATCGGTCGGTGTTTACCGCCTTGCTGCCGCTGCTAGTCATCGGCGTGAGCCTGACGGTGGGGCGCGGAGTGCTATCCGCGTTGGGCGAATCGGGCATGCCGGTATCACAGTTCACCATCGCCTTCATGACGGTGATCCTGCTGGGTGCCGGCACCGATTATTCGGTGTTCTTGATCAGCCGATATCACGAGCAGCGGCGCCAAAACGTTCCGCCGGATCTGTCGGTGATCAAGGCGACCGCCACCATCGGGCGCGTGATTTTGGCTTCGGCCGCCACCGTGGCGTTCGCGTTTCTGGCCATGGTATTCGCGAAGTTAAGCGTATTCGCCGCGTTGGGTCCGGCGTGCGCGATCGCCGTCTTTGTCGGATTTGCGGCCACGGTGACGTTATTTCCCCCGGTGTTGGCGCTGGCGGCCAAACACGGCATCGGTGAACCCAAGGCAGATCGCACTCGCCGCTACTGGAACTGGATCGCCGTGGCGGTGGTCCGTCGACCCGTGCCGCTACTTGTCGCCAGTCTGGCGCTGGTGCTAGGCCTGGCGGCCGTCGCGCTGACTATGCACATCAGCTACGACGATCGCCAAGGACAGCCGGCGACCACGGCCAGCAATGAGGGGTATCACCTGCTGGACCGCCACTTTCGCAAGGACGTCATCATCACCGAATTCATGCTGGTCGAATCGCCCACCGATATGCGCACCAGCCAGGCCCTGGCCGACCTGGATGAACTGGCGTCTCGGGTCTCGCAACTGCCCGGCGTCACCAAGGTCTCCGGTGTCACCCGGCCCACGGGCGCGCGTCTGGACCAGGCTCAACTGTCGTGGCAAAACGGCCAGATCGGCGACAAGATGGCCGGCGCGGTCGCCAAGGGAGACGCCCATAAGGATGACCTGGCCAAACTCACCCACGGCGCCGACCAGCTCGCCGGCGGGCTCGCGCAACTGGACACCACCTTGCGCACGGCGTTGACCCCGTTGACCGGAATCCTCACCCAGGCCCAATCCAGTGGATTCCAAGTCCAGCGGTTCCGTCCGCTGCTACAGCAGCTTTCGGGAACCGCCCCGGCCGTCGACCAAGCCATCCGAACCGGTCCGGGACTGCGCCAGCAAGCCGACCAGGCCCAAAACGCGATCGCCGCCATCGACCCGCTCATCGGTGCGCTCAACACCTCCCCGTGGTGTGCGACCACACCGGAATGCGCCCAACTACGCGACCAGGTGCAGATCCTGGTGACCCTGCGCCATACCGGCTTCTTCAACCAGCTCGCCAACCTCGGCGACCTGTACCAGCCCAGCAGCGGCACCGCGGCCGGCACCGTGGCCGACGTCCAAAACACAATCACGTCGCTGGACAAGACGTTCGGAGCGCTCGGCGACCCCGCCGACCTGGCCGGCAACATCCGCCGCCTCCAAAGCGGCATCAGCCAACTCGCCTCCGGCGCACAGGCCCTCGCTACCGGCGTCCATACCCTCGCCGACAACAACATCGAAATGCTGTCGGGCATGAGCCAAATCGCCACCCAACTGCAGAATTCCGCACGAACCACCGCCGGCTCCGACAACGCCAGCGGCTTCTACCTTCCCACCAACGCCTTCGAGAACCGCCAATTCGCCGACGTTGCAAAGCATTTCCTGTCGCCCGACGGCAAAACCGCACGTTTCACCATCGAATCCAGTTACGACCCCTATAGCAGCGACGCGATGAACCTCGCCCACAAAATCACCGAGGTCGCCGATGCCGCACGACCCAACACCTCGCTGGCCAACGCCACGGTGTCGATGGCCGGCTTCCCCGCCGTCAACTCCGACATCCAACGCCTGCTTTCCGCCGACTTTCATCAGCTGGCCTTTGCGACCCTCGTCATCGTCGGCCTCATCTTGGTCGTATTGCTGCGCGCCCTGGTCGCGCCGCTCTACCTGTTGGGTACCGTCGTGCTCAACTACGGCGCCGCGCTCGGACTGGGAACCCTCGTCTTTCAATATGGCCTCGGCAAGGAAATCGCTTGGCCCGTACCGCTTCTGGCGTTCATCATCCTGGTCGCCGTCGGCGCCGACTACAACATGCTGCTCATCTCGCGACTACGCGAAGAATCAGCCCACAACATTCGCGTCGGCGTCCTGCGAACCGTCGCAAACACCGGCTCAGTAATCACTTCGGCCGGGCTCATCTTTGCCGCCAGCATGTTCGGCCTGATCGTCGGCTCCATCGCGATCATGATCCAAGCCGGATTCATCATCGGCTGCGGCCTACTACTGGATACCTTCGTCGTTCGCACCCTCACCGTTCCCGCGATCGCCACACTGCTGCGCGAAGCGAGCTGGTGGCCGCAACGCAAACCCCTGACTCACAACGGCTGACCACATCGGACCACATGACGATTAGCCAGGAGCGTATCCGCACAAGCGACGGGATCACCCTCGTGGCCGATTGCTACCGCCACGCCGCGACTCGCCCCGTCGTGCTGCTGCTCCATGGCGGCGGTCAGAATCGTCACGCGTGGGCCACCACCGCTCATCGACTCCATTCCCACGGCTACACCGTCGTCGCCTACGACACACGAGGTCACGGCGACAGCGACTGGGACCCCAGCGGACAATATGACGTCGAACGGTTCGTATCCGATCTGATCGCGGTACGAGACCACGTCAGCCCCGACAGTGCCCCCGCCATCGTCGGCGCGTCGCTGGGCGGGCTGATCATCCTCGCTACCCACCTGCTGGCCCCACCCGACCTCTGGGCAGCCGTTGTCCTGGTCGACATCACCCCGCGAATGGAATTTGATGGGGCCCATCGCATCGTGTCATTCATGGCCGCACACCCCGACGGATTCGGCACGCTCGGTGATGCCGCCGATGTCATCGCCGAATACAACCCACGTCGCGCGCGACCCGAAAATCTCGACGGCCTGCAAAAGGTTCTGCGCCAACGGAGCGACGGCCGGTGGATCTGGCGCTGGGACCCGGCCTTCATCAGCTCCAACTTCGATGTCCTGCAAGGCAATCTGATAACGGGCAGCGAGGAGTTCGACGCCATCAGTGGATTTCTCGCCGAAGGAGCACGTCGAATCACGGCCCCAACGCTGCTAGTACGCGGCGCACTTTCAGACGTAGTCTCTCAGGACACCGTCAACGAATTCGTCCAGCTCGTCCCGCACGCCGAAACGACGGACGTCACCGGGACCGGTCACATGGTTGCCGGCGACAACAACGATGCGTTCACCGCCGCCGTCACCGACTTCCTCGACCGCACAATGGGGATGACATGAAGATCCAATCAATGGACACGGCCCGCCCTGCTATTGATCTCGTTGAATTCGACGAATCGGGCTGCCATTACGACTAAGCGCTCCAGATTGTTCCCTACGCCCCGCATGTAGTGATTTACGTAGTATCTGAGTCGTCGTCTTCGGCAGAAAGGTCGTGCCGAACCGCTCGGACTCGGCCCCGAGGCAGACACGCCACGTAGCCATGGCCTTTGCCATAGAGTTCCCACGCGGTCGCTGCTGCATCTGGGAGGACATCGATGCGGTGTCCGCGGGAGAACCCGAGATGGAGCGACCCGTCATCGTCGAACCAGGCCCGCGTGCATACCGCTCCGGCAAGGTCCAACAACGTCCGCTCTTCCGGCGAAAGGTGGGCGGGGTCGATCAACACCTCTTCCTCGGGCCAGGCTCCTACTGCAGGAAGCGTCAGCCGCATCGGACGGGAGATTACGAGCTCGCTGTAATCGTCGAGGTCGAGTACCAGGCCACCTTGCAGTGAGACTCGCTGAACAGTGCACTGCTCGATCCATTGTGCAGGCATAGCCGCTCCCTTCGACACGTCAGCGGAGCCACACTTATAAGACTTCTAGTATCGCAGCGATACTGCCGGTATTGCTAGAGATCGTTGGCGCCCGCCCACATCAAGAACAAGTCGCATAGCTCCGACGATGCACTCGCGTGTCTGCTCCGCTTTTGCCCGGCCGCCGACGAAGGCCATCAAGTTGGCCAGCCAGATATCAGCGATGAGCCCTGCGATCTGTCGCTCGTGGATTCCTTCCATACCGCCACTCAGCGCCCGCGCCAGCATGCTCTCGATCAGATCGGCGGCATGTTGGGCCGCCAGAGCTTCATCGGTGCCAGCAGCAACGAATGCGCGAACCACGGCCTCGGTGAGCTTCACATTTTGCTGCCATTCGTCGTGAAGCCGCCGAGTCAAGGATTCCACTCGCCGAATCGGGGACGCCGCACACGTGCTCCAGTCGCGTTCTTCATCCAGGCGCACGAATTCGCGGGCGAGCAGCGTCACCAGCAGATGGGTCTTCGACGTGAAATGGTCATACACCGACCCGACCGTGACGCCGGCTTGCTTGGCGACCGATTTGAAGTGGACCGCCTTGAAGCCGCCCAACGCTGCGACCGCCCGGGTGGCGTCGAGGACTGCGGCGCTGCTCGCGGTGTGTGCCCCTGGACGAGACATCGCGGCCTCTACCTCAGCCAACAAGACACAGACCTCTACTGGGGGATGGACTTAGCAATCCGAGGCTTGCGGGGCGCCATTTCTCAGCGGAATGCCGACAACCCGGACAGCACCAAGAATGGCAGGCACGAGCGCACTGTTTGGCGACGGATCTAGCCAGCGCCGAATTTGCGCCATGCCGAGCCGGTGTGAAACCTGAGCCCGATTGGCGGGCGCCTGTGGCCACGGCTACTCGCGAATTTTCGTGAGGCGACCGCCATTCCCGTGCAATCCGCGGCACCCGCCTCGGTCCCCGACATCGCGACACCAGCAAACAACCCCTAGTACTGTTGGTTTCGCTACGCTACTGTTCGTACCATAACGCAGAAGGAAGCCTGGAATGTCGGATTGACGAAGGCGATGTCATGCCCTCCGCAAACACTGGCTCGTTAAGGGACCGACGCCGCGCTGAGTTGCTCTCGCAGATCCAGGGAACCGCACATCAACTTTTTGCCGAACGTGGATTTGCTGCGGTGACCACCGAGGACATCGCTGCCGCTTCCGGGATATCCATCAGCACGTACTTCCGCTACGCGCCTTCGAAGGAAGATCTGCTGATCGCCCCCTTGCGGCAAACGGTCGCTGAAATCGTTGCCGCTTATGGCACTCTGCCATCGGACCAATCAGCAGCCGACGCGCTGATCGCGTTGTTCGCCGAAACCGCGTGGGCCGAAACCAATCCGAAGCCGCACTACTGGCAACAAGCCATACTGACCGCCCCCCACCTACTGAGCAAATCGGCACTGATCAGCGATAACGATGGCCGCAAGTTCATCGAACTCGTCGCTGCACGGATGGGCGTCGATGCAGGGTTGGACATTCGTCCCTCGCTGCTAGTCCACACGGCCTTGGCCACTGCACAATTCATACTTCGACGCTGGCTGAATGAAGACACTAAAACGAGCCCCACCGCTCCACGTGGAGTTGGAACGGGCCTTGAGGGTTACGTTGGCTGGATTCGAGTGAGTGCAGACCGCTGTGGAAGTCCGGGCCAGACGGTTGCCAGCTGCCCACAATCTGGTCCGTCATAACCTTTAACCTTCAACGACATTTACTCCATCATGGGCGCGGGAGTGCGGATCTTCATCGAATGCATCTAGAACCCGCACTGCGAAGGCAGGGCTCATCTCAGACTGAACTTGTTCTTTCGTCATCCAACGGACTTCCCGAGCTTCGGCGGTCGGGTGAGCGTCGCCCGCGGCAGGACTGCACCGGTAGACCAGGGCGACAATGCCCTGAGTGAGGTTTTTGTAGGCGCCGGTGAGACGTTGCACTGTGACCTTCATCAGCAGGTCTTCCCACACAAAGCGTTCGTGGTGTCCGACGTGACGCCGGTGATCGATTACGAGCGGTCAACGAAAGACAACAAGGTTCAGGCGACTGATCGAGAATCAGGCCTGCCGTTGTGGCAGGTGGAAGTCCTCGACGGCGATCCGGCCGCGAGCAAGCGGGCACGCACCCTGACCGTCAAGTTCGCAACGCCCAAGCAGCCTGTGTGCCCACCGAACACTACCGGAATGCCTTTCACACCAGTCATTTTCGAGGGGCTGTGCGTGTTGCCGTACGTAGACCGTTCGAGCGAATCCGGCCGCATTGCGTGGTCGTTTCGGGCCTCGGGCATGACCGCGGACACCGGCAAGGCGGGGTCCTCAGCGGCAGACCGGGCGTCAGCATGAGTCAGTACGGCCCCGTAGTACCTAGCGATCCGTATTCGATTCCAGATCCCGACGCCGGGACGGACCTCTTTGACCTCACGCACCTGCTGACGGTCGGCGCCACGTGGCTCACCGCGGTGACCGGCGTGGTCACCCTTTCGCTCGTCGTTTGGAGACTGCGTTCGCCCGCCACATTTAGGCGCTATGTCGCAACCCCTGCGCGGCGGGCCCGATGGCTGCTATGGGCGTTGATTTCCTGGCCACGAGTTGCCAAGGCCTGCGGGCTGTCGACTTCCGAGCGGGTGGCAGGTACGGACTCGCAGGGCAAGACCACAACGAAGACGGTTTGGACCGACCCTCGCCTTCTCGGAGTGAGTATCTCCGATCACTGCCTGCACATGACCGTCCGCACACGAACGGGCCAGACAGTCGATGACCTCGAAACCGCGGTCCCCGCAATCCGCGACGCTGTCGGGGCACATTCCGCCCGTTCCACGGTGGTTGCACCCGGGACGGTTCGCATGGAATTGGTTATGCGACAACAGCTGTCGGCCATCGAAACTGCTAGACGGCCAACCTGCACCGAGGCAACTGCCGTTAAGATTGGCCGACGCGAGAACGGCTCGGCTTGGATTCTCCGCGTCGCTGGCCTCCACACCCTCACTGTTGGGTGCTCAGGGGCGGGCAAAGGCTCCATTTTCTGGGGCATCGCAGGCGGACTGGGCCCAGCCGTCAAGTCAGGAACCGTCCGGCTGTTCGCCGTCGACCTCAAGTACGGGATCGAAGTGTCAGTCGGCTCCGCCCTATTCAGCAAGATTGCGACAACCGAGGTCGAGGCCGCGACCTTGCTAAACAAGTTGGAGGAGCTGCTGGATAGCCGTGGCCGCAGGATGGCTGGCCGAGCACGGTCGCACACACCGAGCGCCGCCGAACCGCTAGTTGTGCTGCTTATAGATGAATTGGCGGGCTTGACCGCGTACATGACGGACGCCGCCCTGAGGAAGCAAGTTGCGGGCTCGCTCTCACGCATTCTGACGAAGGGCAGGGCCGTAGGCATCGTGGTCGCCGCCTTCATGCAGGACCCTCGCAAGGAGATTCTGCCCATGCGCGGGTTGTTCACCCAGACCGTTGCATTGCGGCTGCGTTCACGCGACGAAGTCGCGATGGTTCTGGGTGATGGCCTCGCTGATGCCGCACCCGCGCACCGCATCAACCCGAGTGAACCTGGGACCGGATACGTCATCGCCGAAGACGGATCAACGATGCGAGTACGTGCCGACTACTGGCGAGATTCGTTAATCCGTTCTGTTGCACAAGAATACGGTCTCACTTGCCAAAGACCCGCTGGTCCCGCAGATAGCTGAGGAAATCGCCATGGCAACTCTCGGCATCAACACCACCGCTCCCGCGATAGCGACTTTTCCACAGCTTCTGACAGCGGAGCAGGTGGCCGAGCTGCTTGGTGTATCCGCTGCGACCGTGAGCCGATGGGGCGCGTTACGCGAACATGGCGAAGACGTGGGACCACCCTGCTACACGCTATCCGATCGCGTAAGACGTTGGGACGCAACGGAAGTCCGCGCGTGGCTCAAGCAGGTGCGCCGCTAAGTGGCCGGATCAGTACCGCGCGGCATCCGAAAGCGGACGAATTCAGCCGGCCAGGCGCGCTACCAAGTGCGCTACCTGGTGCGCGATCCAAACTCTCCGTCAGGATGGGTCGAGACGTCATCGACGTTTGCCACCATGCGGGAAGCGCGCGCGTTCAAGGCCGATCGCGACTGCGAGGCGGCGATTGGCGCCCGACGATTCGACCCCAGACTTGGCCGCGCCAGCCTCTCCGCTATCTGGACGCAATACAGCGCATCGAAGCAGCCAGCCGTTTCCCCCAAGACGTGGAGCGGCTACGCGCAGCATTGGGAGCTACGTATCAGCCCGCGCTTCGGCCATGTCCCGGTTGACGAGATCAGCCGGAAGGACGTGCAGCAGTTCATCGGCGGCCTCACCGTGGGCCCGTGGGCCAAACTCGCCACGCTCCGGCTGCTGCGCTCGATTCTCGACATGGCTCACGAGGACGGCCGAATTCACATCAACCCGGCCCAGGGTGTGTCATCCGGTCGGATTCCGGCGCGGGAACGTCACCGCTACCTCTCCGCCACGGAAGTCGCCGCCCTGGCACACGCCTGCGGCGACCAAGGCGACATCGTCACAATCCTGGCCTTTACCGGTCTGCGCTGGTCCGAACTCGTCGGCCTGCGCGTCGGCGACATCGACCTCGAAGCACGCCGCCTCTACGTCCGCCAAGCCGCCCCGGACGTAGAGGGCCGAATCATCGTCGGGCCGCCGAAAACTCGCGCAGCCGTCCGAACCGTCCCACTCCCCCGAATCGTCATCGACGCGCTCAAGCCACGAATCGAAAACCGCTCACCCAAAGAACAAGCGATCACATCACCAAACGGCGGCTTCCTGAGATCAAACAACTGGCGTAGACACACCCACTGGAAGAAAGCCCTCAAGAAAACCGGCCTGGCGCCGCTGACGATCCACGACCTCCGCCACACCTACGCCAGCCTCGCCCGGAAATCCGGGGCCGACCTCCGCTACGTCCAGAAGACCATGGGGCACTCGACGCCGACCGTCACCGCCAACATCTACAGCGACCTCTACTCAGACGAACTCGACCACGTCGCTACGAATCTCGACCGGCTCAATGACGTCGCCAAAGACCGGGCGAACGGACAGGAACCGGACACACCGAAACATCCATAGAGTGCTGTCATCGCGTCCGTGCAGCTCAAGATTGGTGGCCAGGGGCGGGATCGAACCGCCGACCTTCCGCTTTTCAGGCGGACGCTCATACCGACTGAGCTACCTGGCCGGAAGGCAGCGTGTGCCTCGCCGTGCTGGCGACCCTGACGGGACTCGAACCCGCGACCTCCGCCGTGACAGGGCGGCGCGCTAACCAACTGCGCCACAGGGCCTTGCTGTACTTCCGCTCCGCGTTCCCGCGTCACGGGTACCCCCTACGGGATTCGAACCCGCGTTACCGCCTTGAAAGGGCGGCGTCCTAGGCCGTCTAGACGAAGGGGGCCAGAACCGAATCTCTCCGGGGCACTCGCAACGTGGTCACCGTTGGGAGCCACGCCAGCTTAGGTTACCGCAGCTCGAATCCTCAAACGAGTGCCGCTCAGCAACCCAGTATCCTGAGTCTCCGCGCCCCTATAGCTCAGTTGGTAGAGCTACGGACTTTTAATCCGCAGGTCGTAGGTTCGAGTCCTACTGGGGGCACCGCAACGGTCATATCGGCCGCCAATGTTTCTCACAGACGATTCGATGCACAACCCGCGGTCGCCTTTGGCAAACACTCTGATCCATGGACGACGGTGGTAGCCAGCGGTTTAGGATGCCCCTACAGCGTCCGGGCGCGCGAACGACCGACCGCATTTCACTGCGGAAGGTCGCCGGGCGGTGACCAATGAGTGGGTGCCCGGACAGGAGAGCGTCGATGAGCGATACAGGGCCGCAGATTGGGACTCAGTTCGGGCCTTACCGTCTCACGCGGTTGATCGGCAGCGGCGGCATGGGGACGGTGTATGAGGCCCAAGACACCGTCATGGACCGCGTCGTCGCATTGAAGCTGATTTCGAGCACCTACGCGCAGGATCCGGGCTACAGACAGCGGCTGCAGCGCGAAGCCCGTATTGCCGGGCGCCTGCAGGAGCCGCACGTGGTGCCGATCCACTCCACCGGCGAGATCGACGGACAGCTGTATGTCGACATGCGGCTGATCAACGGCACCGACTTGGACACCATGCTGAAAAGCTCGGGACCGCTGCCGCCGGCGAAGGCGGTATCGGTCGTGCGCCAAGTCGCCTCAGCCTTGGACGCCGCCCACGCCGCCGGGGTACTGCACCGCGACGTGAAACCGGGAAACATTCTGATCACGGCCGACGACTTCGCCTATCTGGTGGACTTCGGGATCGCCAACGCCGCTACTGAGCAGAAGTTGACCCAGGTAGGCGAAACGCTCGGAACTTGGACCTACATGGCGCCGGAAAGGTTCAGCGGCGACGAAAATCAGGTGACCCCCAGGGCTGACACCTACGCCCTGGCCTGCGTATTGTTCGAAGCTCTCACGGGAACGCCGCCATTTTCCGGCGATCGCGCGACTTTGGTGGGCGCGCACCTGAGCGAGCCCGTCCCCCGCGCCAGTTTGCGTGTTGGGCTCCCGCCGGAGTTGGACGACGTGATCGCCCGCGGCATGGCCAAACGGCCCGAAGACCGATACGCCTCGAGTGGTGAGTTTGCCCGCGCCGCGGAGGCGGCCGTCGCGACTTTGGGCTCTGCGACGGCTAGCTTCAAGTTGCCGCAGACCGCTGTTGCGCCCGCGCCGACTCCCCCCGTGCAGCACAAGCCGCCGGGGCAACACCACACGCCGCCCGGGCAATACCCGCCGCCGAACTGGGCGCAGCCCTCAGCTCCCAACCAATACGGTCCGGGTACCGGACCCGTTGGCCCGCCGACCGGTCCTCCCTGGCCACCACCTCCACCAGCGCGCCGGAAGCGGGGCCGGTGGCTCCTGGTCGCGGCGGCAGCTGTCGTGGTCCTGGCACTGGTGGCCGGCCTCGGGATCTGGAAGCTGACCAGCAAGTCATCGCAGGCGCAGCATGTCGACCTCAGCAAACTCGATGTGGGACGCTACGGGACGAAGCCGCGGCCACTGCCGGGCCCCACGACGAAAGAGGAAGGCCTGTTTCTGGAGTCGTATCGGCTCCTCGAGGGCATCGCAAATCCCTACGATGTCGATCCCCTGCTGGATCACGCCTACGGGAATGCCCTGGTCGATCCAAAGACCGCCGCCACGTCGATCGCCGGCACCGGAACCCCGCTCGTGCAACCAGTATTGGAAAAGTACGGCATGATCACGGCCTATCTCGCCGAGGGGGTTTCCAAGCGCCTCTTGGACTTTACCCGCGAGAAGTCCGGAGACCTGCTGATGATCATGTTGACGAGCTTCCCCAACGAGGACTCAGCGGCGCGCGCCGCCCCGGAGATGGACGCCGTCGACTTCGCGGTCAACCCGGAAAATCAACCGGCCACGATCCCCGGCTATCCAAAGGCCAAAGCACATTATCGGCCTGCCTCCCCTTCCCTCGCGGCGACCATGGCCTCGGGCAGAGTGGTTGTCTCCATCGCCGCTCGCAGCGACTCAACGCCGAAACTGGACTATCTGATTCAGCGGGTGAAACGCACCCTGGACCTGCAAATGCCGCTGATGGCCAAGCTCGTTCCCGGCGTCGAAGCCGGACTCACTACGCTACCGCTCGATCCGGATGACATGCTCAGTCGAACTTTCGTCGCCGGAGACCAGCCGAAAGTGTCGGTGAATTTCGGGAGCATCGGTCCGCGCGGGGCCAGCCTGTGTGCGGACAGCCAAGCCCGCAAGGACGGCCTGTTCGCACAGGCCGGGATCGACCGGTGCGCCTTCAGTACTGACGGCCAACTGGTGCGAGCCAAAAACGAGAACGCGGCGAAAAGCATTATGCCCAAGCTGTTGGACGCGGCCAGGGCGGAATTCGTCGACCACGACGTAGCGCCGCCGGACGGCCTCAAGGAGGCCCGGTGCGTGGAACAGAAGGAAGCAATCTGGGCCGACAGCGGCAAAATTCGATTCGTGTGCTTTGTGTCGTTCGGGCGCTATGTCGCCACCGTTTGGAGCAACGAAGAAAAGGATGTCCGGCAGCGCGCCGCCGCCCAGTACGCGATGCTGGTCAACAGCGCGTAGGCCTTTCACCTATGCCGTTAGTGCCGACCTGGTGTAGGTGACATCGCCGAAGGCCGCGGCGATCTCGTCATCGGGATAGGCAAAGCCGTTGGCGGCGTGCAGCTCTGCCACCGTCAGCGACGACGTCCGCCAACCGCGCTTGTTCAGGTAGTCGATGATGTGGCCGCGCTGGCCGTGATAGACGAGATCGTTGAAGTCGACTTCGAAGCCGAGTTCGGCCATCCGGTCGTGATGTTCACGCCACAGGTCGTGCCCGAAAATCGTGGTGTCGGGCACGAATTCGAAGGCAAGCCGGCTGCCGGGCCCGCTGAGCGCGGTGATGTTGTCGAACAAGGCGTCCTGGGCCTCGTCGGGCAGGTAGACCAGCAAGCCTTCGGCGCTCCACACCGAAGGTGCTTGCGGATCGAACCCCGCCGAGCGCAGCGCAGCGGCCCAGTCGTCGCGCAGGTCGATGACCTGGTCGACGCCACCATCTACGCGATGGCCCACCCGTGCCCGATGTGCCTGGGCTCGCTTTACTACTGCTCGCCCAAAGAACTCATCTTCCTGGTCATGCGGGAGAATTACGAGCAGTACTACCTCGACGACCGCAGATATTTCGAAGTCGCCACCTTCTACGACGAATTCGCCAAGAACTGGGACCAACGGCGATTGCCCATGCGTTATGAGCCCAAAGACGACGCGGTGGGCGTCTACCGGTTGTGGAACGAGCGCAACGGCGGCGAGCGGAGATCCACCGTGGTTCCGCCCGGCTGAACCGATCCTGGCGGCGCAGCGGAGCTTAAGCTATTATCTGCGTATGCATGCAAATAACGCTACAGATCGGCTGCCCGACGACCAGGCCAGCTTGGTGGTCGAGGTGTTCCGCATGCTTGCCGACACCACGCGCGTGCAGGTGTTATGGTCGCTGACGCATCGCGAGATGTCGGTCAATGAACTAGCCGAGCATGTGGGCAAGCCGGCGCCGTCGGTATCCCAGCACCTCGCGAAGTTGCGGATGGCGCGGCTGGTGCGCACCCGCCGCGAGGGAACCACCATTTTCTACAGCCTGGAAAACGATCACGTCCGCCAGCTCGTCACCGATGCCGTCTACAACGCCGAGCACGCCGGCCCGGGGGTTCCGCGGCATCACCGCGCCGACGGCGAGCTAAAAGCTATCTCACAGTAAGGAACAGAACATGACTGAGCAGCACACCCACGATGCCCCGCATGCCCACGAACACCACCACGGCGACGAGGCTCACACGCACGCGCACACCACCCATGACCACGACCACGTTGCGCACGAGCATCCGCACTCACATGAAGACGGGACCGAGCACGTCCATCAGCACGTGCATCAAGCCGGCCTCGAAGACGTCCACAACCACGCCCACGGCTGACGCGGGCGGGTCAGACCGTCGGGCAGTAGTGCTTCGGGTTGTCGCGCTCGTCGAGCGGCGGCAGGTTGCGGGCAGGCGTCTGCACCAGCGGTTTGTCCGCCGGGATCCGCCCAGTGGCGCGATCGAAGCCGGCGCGGGCGCGAGGGTGCTTGCGGTACCGGAACGGTACGAAAGCGAAAATCACCCGCACGACGTCGCCTAACCGCCGGTGTAGCCATTCGTCGCGACGCGACCACTTGTAACCCATCAGCTCCCGAACCGGCGGGTCGTACAGACCGACGGTCAGCCAGACGAAGAACGGCGCCAGCAATTTACGCTGCGCTGCCCATAGCTTGTTCGGGATCCATTGGGCGAAGGGAGGTTTGGCGAGTTCGGTGAGGTCGAGCACCGCGCGTGCCGCGTAATTGTCCTCAAGCACGTTGCGGCACATGTGATCCCAGTAGACCTGGAACTCCTCCCAGGACGCGGGCACCGGCCGCATGCTCATGCCGTACATGCGGTACCAGTCGACGTGTTCGTCGAACAGCTGGCGCTTCTGCGCCTCGGTCAGCCCGCCGCAGAACCGCTCGGCAACGTGAATAGTGCCGATAAAGAAAGTCGCGTGCGCCCAGTAGAAGACGTCAGGGTTGAGCGCGTGGTAGCGGCGGCCCTGCTCATCCATGCCCTTGATGGCGACGTGGTAGTCGCGCACCTCGGCACCGGTCGTCGGGGCCCGGTCGCCGTCGAAAACCACTCCGCCGATCGGATACAGCGACCGCATCAGCCGCGGCCAGCGCTCGCGGAAGAACGTCGAGTGATCGATGACGGCCGCACCCAGCTGCGGGTGCATGTTCTGCATGGATCCCGCCCATGGACCCTGCAGCATCCCGCGCCAGTCGCCGAAGTAGCGCCACGTCAGGGAATCCGGTCCCAGCGGAATCGGCGGTGCGTCGTAGCCCAGTGGCGATACCGGACATCCTCCCGCCACTTCGCTGTGTTCACCGAGGCTGTCATCACCAGCTATCGCGCTGGTCAGCGGGCAGGTTGCGGACGTATCTTGAGTCACTGGCTAATTCCCCGTGGATTTCGGTAACTTTGACTACATGCGTTGTCACTTTTTAGCTTAGGAGCGATGTGCCATCCGGTCAACGACGAAGCCGTTGGTCCGGCGTGCCCCTGGAGAACCGTCTCGCCCTGCGCCGAGACGATCTCCTCGCCGCCGGCGTGCAACTGCTCGGCAGCGACGGCGGGCCCGCGCTTACCGTCCGCGCGGTGTGCCGCAAGGCGGCGCTGACCGAACGCTATTTCTACGAAAGCTTTTCCGACCGCGACGAATTCGTGCGCGCGGTTTACGACGATGTATGTGCGCGCGCGATGGAGACCCTGGCCTCGGCGAAGACGCCTCGGGAAGCCGTCGAGCAATTCGTGGCGCTGATGGTCGACGATCCAGTGCGCGGGCGGGTGCTGCTGCTGGCGCCGGCGGTAGAACCGATACTGACTCGGTCGGGCGCGGAATGGATGCCCAACTTCATCGAGCTGCTGCAGCGCAAGCTGTCCCGGATCCGTGATGCAGCCCTGCAGAAGTTGGTTGCCACCAGCCTGATCGGCGGCCTTACAGCTCTGTTCACCGCATACCTGAGCGGACAGCTCGGGGTCACCCGCGAAGAATTCATCGACTATTGCGTCGACATGCTGCTCAGCACGGCCGCGGCCTACGTTCCCCGCCGTGAGCTGCAGGAAGCCAATCAATCGGTGCAGTCCGCACCCCGCGACTGAGGTCCCCGCCAGCCCGTCAGCACCCGGTGCGGGAACACCTTGAACTTCGAGATGACGCGCCGCGCGGCAAACTTGATGCTACTGGGATACACAGATATATTGACTGCTACCACTAGACACAGATAACTGGAGGGCCCATGTCAGCCGAGCTGACAAACCTACAGCTGTTGCACGAACTCGAACCGGTCGTCGAGAAACACCTCAACCGGCACCTGAGCATGCACAAGAACTGGAACCCACACGACTACATCCCGTGGTCGGACGGGAAGAACTTCTACGCGCTCGGCGGGCAGGATTGGGATCCTGAGCAGAGCAAGCTCTCCGACCTCGCCCAGGTGGCGATGGTGCAGAACCTGATGACCGAAGACAATCTGCCGTCGTATCACCGCGAGATCGCAATGAACTTCGGCTTGGACGGCCCCTGGGGTCAGTGGGTCAACCGGTGGACCGCCGAAGAGAACCGGCACGGCATCGCGCTGCGCGACTACCTGGTGGTGACCCGCGCGGTCGACCCTGTCGAACTGGAGAAGTTGCGCATCGAGGTGGTGAATCGGGGCTTCAGCCCGGGTCAGAACCACCAGGTTCGGGACGACCTGTTCGCCGAGAGCCTGTTCGATTCGGTCATCTACGTCACGTTCCAGGAGCTGGCGACCCGGATTTCGCACCGCAACACCGGTAAAGCCTGCAACGAGTCGGTCGCCGACCAGTTGCTGGCCAAGATCTCGGCCGACGAGAACCTGCACATGATCTTCTACCGCGATGTCAGCGAGGCCGGCTTCGAAATTGCCCCCAACCAGGCGACGAAGTCGCTGCACAAGATCCTGCGCAACTTCCAGATGCCGGGCTTCCAGGTACCCGAGTTCCGCCGCAAGGCCGTGTTCATCGCTGTCGGCGGGGTGTACGACCCCCGCATCCATCTCGACGAGGTGGTCATGCCGGTGCTGAAGAAATGGCGCTTCTTCGAGCGTGAAGACATCACCGGTGAAGCCGCCGAGTTGCGCGACGACCTTGCGCTGCTGATCAAGGAACTAGAGGCGGCCTGCGACAAGTTCGAGGTGTCCAAGCAACGCCAACTCGACCGGGAAGCCCGTACCGGCAAGCGGACCACAGCGTTCGAGCTGCATCAGACCGCCGGCAAGTTGGCGATGAGCCGGCGGTAGCCGCGCGGTGCGCATCGGACCCATCGAGCTCGCCAGCCCGGTTGTGCTGGCACCCATGGCCGGTGTGACGAACGTCGCATTCCGGACGTTGTGCCGTGAGTTGGAGCAGTCGAAGGTCGGTACCGTCAGCGGACTCTACGTCTGCGAGATGGTGACGGCCCGCGCGCTCGTCGAGCGGCACCCGGTCACCATGCACATGACGACGTTCTCCCCGGACGAATCGCCGCGATCACTGCAGCTGTACGCGGTCGATCCGGTCACCACGTATGCGGCCGCCAGGATGGTCGCCCACGAAGGTCTGGCTGATCACATCGACATGAACTTCGGCTGCCCGGTGCCCAAGGTGACCAAGCGCGGCGGCGGGTCCGCGCTGCCGTACAAGCGGCGGTTGTTCGGTCAGATCGTGGGTGCTGCGGTGCGCGCCGCCGAAGGCACTGAGGTACCGGTGACCGTCAAATTCCGCATCGGCATCGACGACGACCACCACACGCATCTGGACGCTGGGCGCATCGCCGAAGCCGAAGGCGCGGCCGCGGTGGCGCTGCACGCCCGGACCGCGGCGCAGCGTTACTCCGGCACGGCCGATTGGAACCAGATCGCTGCGCTCAAGGAGCAGGTGCGGACGATTCCGGTGCTCGGCAACGGGGACATCTACGACGCCAGCGATGCGCTGACCATGATGGCCGCCACCGGATGCGACGGCGTTGTCATCGGCCGTGGCTGCCTGGGCCGGCCGTGGTTGTTCGCCGAGCTGTCGGCCGCGTTCACCGGCAGCCCGCCACCCACTCCACCCACGCTCGGTGAGGTCGCCGACATCATCCGCCACCACGGCACGTTGCTGTCCGAGCATTTCGGCGAGGACAAGGGCATGCGCGACATCCGCAAGCACATTGCCTGGTACCTGCATGGCTTTCCTGCCGGATCGGACTTGCGGCGGGCATTGGCGCTGGTCAAGACGCTCGCCGAACTCGACGGTCTGCTGGACGGGCTGGATGGCAGTATCCCGTTCCCGAGCGCCGCGAATGGGCCCCGGGGCCGTCAGGGCTCACCGGCCCGCGTGGCACTGCCCGAGGGCTGGCTCAACGATCCCGACGACTGCACGGTGCCCGCCGCGGCGGACGTCATGCACTCGGGCGGTTGAGCCGAAACACACTCGAAATCGCGCACGGGCCGATAACTCAGTACGATGTGAGCCTTGCTGCATTGTTCGGTTGCGGTAGCGCGGCCGGCGGCGCTGAGCCAGTGGTATAGGGCCAGCACTGCGCCTGACCGCAGCGCTTGGTACCACTGACGTCCGCATCAAAGTTTCGGAGGCCGGCTGGACATGGGTGACGGCGAGCACGACGCCACTCTTGGCCCTCGGCGCGCATCGGGCGCGGGCAGCGATGGCCAACCAACTCCCAACCCGCGGCCAACGCATGCCGCTGCGCCGTGGGAGCGGTTTTCCACGCCGCAACCCGACAACGGCGCCCACCTGTGGCAGCCTGAGCCCCCGGTCGAGCCCCAGGTAGAGCCTGCGACGGACACCCAGAAAGTCGCCTCTCACGCCGACGGCGCAATCAGCGTTGCGGACCTGATCGCCAAAATCGGCGCCCCCCGGCCTGACCGGCCCCGGCGCCGTCACGTCGCCCCGGAGACCGACTCCTCCGAAGCTGTCGAAGCCGCGGAAGCCGTCGATGACGGACCCGACACACAGGTCATCGAGACCCCGGCGTACTCGCTCGACCTCGTCTCCGAACTTCCCGAGCTCGGGACGGCCAACTACCCGAACGATGACGACGACTTCGACGCCGTGTGCGCGCACACCGCCGAGGAGCGCGGGGCAACACCGAAGCTGATCGGCAAGGCATCCGAGGCTCCGGCGGGTCCTCAGGCCGAGAACGACCCCGGCCCCAAAGCCAAATCCCACCGCCCGATGCTGGTGGCCGGACGGTCGCTGGCGGCGTTATTCGCCGCGGTGGCGCTGGCCATGACCGGCGGGGCATGGCACTGGAGCAACTCCAAGAACGACCGCCTCAAAGCCGTCAGTGCGCTTGACCCGCATTCGTCCGACATCATCGATCCCGACGGGCAGTACGGCGATGAGAACTTCCTGATCGTCGGTATGGACTCCCGCGCGGGAGCGAACGCCAATATGGGAGCCGGTGACACCGAGGACGCCGGGGGCGCGCGGTCGGACACCGTGATGCTGGTCAACATTCCGGCCAACCGGCAACGGGTCGTGGCGGTCTCGTTTCCGCGTGACCTCGCCATAACCCCGATGCAATGCGAAGCCTGGAACCCCGAAACCCGCAAGTACGGACCCATCTACGACCAGAAGACCGGAAAAATGGGCCCGCGCATGGTGTACACCGAGACCAAGCTGAACTCGACGTTCTCCTTCGGCGGCCCTAAATGCCTGGTGAAGGAAATCCAGAAATTGTCGGGCTTGAGCATCAATCGGTTCATCGCCATCGACTTCGTCGGTTTCGCGCGCATGGTCGAGGCACTCGGTGGCGTCGAGGTGTGCACCACCACCCCGCTGAAGGACTACGAGCTGGGCACGGTGCTCGATCATGCCGGGCGCCAGACCATCAACGGGGCAACCGCGTTGAACTACGTGCGAGCCCGCCAGGTCACCACCGAAAGCAACGGCGACTACGGACGCATCAAACGTCAGCAGTTGTTCGTGTCGTCGCTGTTGCGTTCGCTGATCTCGGCAGACACCCTGCTCAACCCCGCCAAGCTCAACAACGTCGTCAACATATTCGTCGCCAACAGCTACGTCGACAACGTCAAGACGAAAGACCTGGTCCAGCTGGGTCAATCGCTGCAGCACATGGCGGCCGGCCACGTCACGTTCGTCACCGTCCCGACCGGCGTGACCGACCAGAACGGCGACGAGCCGCCGCGCACGGCCGATATGAAGGCGCTCTTTGCGGCCATCATCAACGACGATCCGCTGCCGCTGGAAAACGATCACAACGCCCAGAGCCTGGGCCGGACGCCGACGACCGCGCCCAGTACCAAGAAGGCGCCGCCGCCCAGTGCCACTCCCGAAGGCCACCGCGAGCAGGTCACGACGACCTCGCCGAGCGAGGTCACCGTCCAGGTCTCCAACTCGACCGCGCAGACCGGGCTGGCCAGCGTCGCCAGTAACCAGCTCAAGCGCAACGGCTTCAACGTGATGACGCCGGACGACTATCCGAGTTCACTGCGGACCACGACGGTGTTCTTCTCCCCCGGCAACGAACAGGCGGCCGCCACGGTCGCTTCGGCGTTCGCCACGTCGAAGGTCGAGCGGGTCACCGGCATTGGGCCGGTTGTTCAGGTAGTCCTCGGCCCGGACTTCAGCTCGGTGACCGCTCCCCCGCCCAGCGGCTCGTCGGTCACCGTGCAGATTGAGCGCAACTCCAGCAGCCCGCCGACCAAGCTGCCCGGAGACCTTGCGGTGATCAATGCCGCCGACACCACCTGCGAGTAGGCGTTTCGGCACCGCCTGACGGCGTTTTCCGCCATTGAGAACGTAGGCTTGACCACATGCGGACCGCGTATCATGAGCAACTCTCGGATTTGTCCGAGCAGCTCGGCGACATGTGCGGCCTGGCGGGGATCGCCATGGAGCGGGCAACCCAAGCCTTGCTGCAAGCCGATTTGGTGCTGGCCGAGCAAGTGATCTCCGACCACGAGAAGATCGCTGCGCTGAGCGCCCGCGCCGAAGAAAGCGCCTTCGTCCTACTGGCTTTGCAAGCGCCGGTCGCCGGCGACCTCCGCGCGATCGTCAGCGCCATCCAGATGGTGGCGGACATCGACCGGATGGGCGCATTGGCCCTGCACGTCGCGAAGATCGCGCGGCGGCGGCATCCGCAGCACGCGTTACCTGAAGAGGTCAACGGATATTTCGCCGAAATGGGCAGGGTCGCAGTCGAATTGGGTAACAGCGCGCAAGAGGTGCTGTTGTCGCGAGACCCGGAGAAGGCCGCCCGGATCCGCGAAGAAGACGATGCGATGGACGATCTGCACCGGCATTTGTTCAGCGTGCTGATGGACCGCGAGTGGCGCCACGGCGTCGCCGCCGCCGTCGACGTGACACTGCTGGGCCGGTTCTATGAACGATTCGCCGACCATGCCGTCGAAGTTGCACGGCGTGTCATCTTCCAGGCGACCGGCAAGTTCCCGGACGAAAGCTCAGGGTCTCCAGTTAGCCCGCCGACGGTGTCTTAGCCGAAGCGGCCGGAGATGTAGTCCTCGGTGGCCTTCTGGTTCGGGTTGGAAAAGATCTTCTCGGTCTCGTCGATCTCCACCAGCCGGCCCGGCCGTCCCACCGCTTCCAGGTTGAAGAACGCGGTGTGATCGCTTACCCGTGCGGCCTGCTGCATGTTGTGGGTGACGATGACGATGGTGTAATCCTGCTTCAGCTCACCGATCAGGTCTTCGATCGCCATCGTCGAGATGGGGTCGAGTGCCGAGCACGGCTCGTCCATCAGCAGCACGTCGGGTTGCACCGCGATGGCGCGCGCGATGCACAGCCGCTGCTGCTGCCCGCCGGACAACCCGCCGCCGGGCTTGTCCAACCGGTCCTTGACCTCATCCCAGAGGTTCGCGCCGCGCAGCGAGTATTCGGCAGTCTCGTCAAGCACCTTGCGGTTGCGCACACCCTGCAGCTTCAGGCCCGCCACCACGTTGTTGCGAATCGACATGGCCGGGAAGGGGTTCGGCCGCTGAAACACCATCCCGATCGCCCTGCGCACGCCGACCGGGTCGATGCCCGGGGCGTAGATGTCTTCGTCGTCGAGCAGTACCGAGCCCTCGACCCGGGCGCCGGCGATGACCTCGTGCATGCGGTTGAGCGTGCGCAGCACCGTCGTCTTGCCGCAGCCCGAAGCGCCGATGAACGCCGTCACGCTACGCGGCAGAATCGATAGCGACACATCCGAGACGGCGTGAAACGCCCCGTAGTAGATGTTGACCGACTTGAGGTCCAGCCGCTTAGCCACTAACTGCTCCTGCCTGTGCCCGCGCCGCCCCCAGCGGGGACGCCGCGCAGCGTCAATTGGTTACTGCATTGCGTTGATCGCGGTGACCAAGCGCTCCTTGACTTTATCGGGCAGCGGAACGTAGCCGCGTGAGGAAAGGCCGCTCTGACCATCGTTGGCGGCCACGGTGAGAAACGATTTAATCGCCACGGCGGTGTCCGCGTCGTATCCGCCCGAGCACACGATCTGGTACGTGGCCAGGATAAACGGGTAAGCGTTGGGCTCGTGAGTGCCGTAGACCGAGTACAGATCGAGCACCAGATCGTTGCCACTTGCCACGAACTTGGCGGCGTTGACGCCGTTGCGGGCCGTGTCGTTGGTGAGCGGGACCGCTCCACTGCCGTTGTCGATCTGGGCGTACGGCATGCCGGCCTGGTCGGCGAACCCCTTCTCGACATATCCAATTGCTCCCGGCGTGGACCGTACCGCCTGGATGATGCCTTCCGAATTGGCGGCTCCCTGCCCGCCACTACCCTGGAACCTGGTGCCGACGCCCTGGATCCAGCTCTGTGGCGCGGCGACGGTCAGATACCGCTGCAAGTTGTCGGTGGTTCCAGAAGGATCCGTCCGATAGACCGCCGTGATCCGGCCGTCAGGCAGTGGTACGCCGCGATTGAGCGCGGCCAGCGTCGGATCGTTCCAGCTCGTGATCATGCCGCTGAAAATCTTGGCCAGCGCATCACCGTTGACGACCAGGGTTTGAACGCCGGGCAGGTTGTAGACCAGGGCGACCGGGCCGAATACCAGCGGGAGGTCCCACGCCGGGTGTCCATTGCAGCGTTTGGCGGCCGGGGCGATCTGCTCCGAAACCAGCGGCGAGTCAGCGCCGGCGAAATCGACGTGACCGGCGATGAACTGCTCGCGGCCCGGACCCGAACCGCTCGGTGTGTAGGACACCTTCTTGCCCGGGCACGCCTGGGCCCACGCCTGATTGAACGACTCGATCGCGTTCAGTTGGGCGCTCGAGCCCTCGGCCGTGAGCGCACTCTTGCCGCCGCAGTCCACTGCCGCGACGTGTCCTCCCGAGTGGACTGACGTCGAAGCGCCGCGGCGGTGGTTGTCGCTGCTGCAGGCAGTCAACGCCGCGACGGTGACGACACACGTGGTGACCGCCAGCGCCACCGCCCTGTCGAGCCTCACCGATCTCGCTTTCCTCAGCGCTTTTCGTTGCGTCGTCGGGTCCTGGCTGCCGGCCGACTCCCTGAGAGGAGGTTGCCAAGTCACCCCGAAAGTATGCGCGTGGGCTGGGAGGGAGTTATTCAGCGGGCGTCTGGCCCTCGCCGGCGGCCGCATAGGCGGTATCGACGCTGTAGGTGGTGAAGCCCAGCCGCTGGTAGGTGCGTACCGCCGCGACATTGTCCGACTCCACGTAGAGCATCACGATCGGTTCCGTCGATCCGGCCAGTCGTTGCGCCAGCGAGGCCAGACCTATTGAGGTCAGCACCTTCCCCAGCCCGCGGCCCTGCGCCGACGGGTCCACGCCGAGCACGTAGACCTCGCCCAGGCCCGGGTGGTCGGCGTGGATTTTGGTCCAGTGGAAGCCGAGCAGCCTGTCCGCGTCGTCGCTCGAGGTGTCGCCGAAAGCCAGAAACAGGCCCTCCGGGTCGAACCACGGTTCGTTTCGCCGCTCCTCGAGCTGCGCAGCACTCCACCCGCCCTGTTCCGGGTGGTAGTCGAACGCGGCGTTGTTGACCCGCAGCAGCTCGGCATCATCGGCGGTGCCCGCGTAAGTGCGGACCCGCAGTCCAGGCGGGATCATCGGTTCAGGCATATCGCGCAGGGAGCGCCGCATCTGGACCAGTTCGCGGACCTTGACCAGGCCCAGCGCGGAGGCCGTCGCGCGGGCCGGTTCGAGCGTGCCGTGTGCCCAGAAGTGGTTGCGGTTGCCGGTCTTGGTCAGGGCCGCGCGTGCCATCGCGGCGCCCATACCGCGGCGACGAGCCTGCGGGTGCACCACCATCTCGGCCATCGCGACCTCGCCGTCGCGTGCTGAGCTGAGATTGAGGTAGCCGCTGATCGCCTTACCCGGTCCGGGTCCGGCGATCAGATGATTGGTGCGCTCTTGGCCGAGTTCACGCAGCACCTGTTCGCCGACAGGCGCAACGCCATCGAATTCAGTTGCTGCGCTGACGATTTCGCGCACTCGCTGCTGCTCTTCGGCGGTCAGCGCGGAGCGCCACTCAGGTTCGGTCACTGAGTGTGCAACGGGTCGACCAGTGGTTCCGCGACACCGTCTCGTTCGGGCTCGGCGCCGTCGTCTTCGTCGGGCTGGGCGATCGGCGTGCGTCCGCGCGCGGGCCGGACCGCCTTGTAACCGACGTTGCGTACCGTGCCGATCAGGGCTTCGTGCTCGGCGCCCAATTTGGCGCGCAGACGACGTACGTGCACGTCGACGGTCCGGGTGCCACCGAAGAAGTCATAGCCCCACACCTCGTGCAGCAGCTGCGCGCGGGTGAACACCCGGCCGGCATGCTGCGCCAAGTACTTGAGCAGTTCGAACTCTTTGTAGGTGAGGTCAAGCGGGCGACCACGTAGCCGGGCGGTGTAGGTGCCTTCGTCGATCACGAGCTCACCCAGAGTCACCTTGCCCGCGCTTTCCTGGTCGGCGAGCCCGCCGCGCCGGCCGATCACCAGCCGCAACCTGGCGTCGATCTCGGCCGGGCCGGTGGTGGGCAACAGGATCTCGTCCAGTCCCCAGTCGGCACTGACAGCTACCAGGCCGCCTTCACTCACGACAGCCAGGACCGCGCCCGATCGACCCGCCGTGCTCAATAGCCTGCACAGACCCCGGCCAGCCGACAGGTCCTGGCGGGCGTCGACTATGACGGCGTCCGCGGCGCCCGCCTCCAGCAACGACGACGGCTCCGGCGGCGCCGTCCGCACTGTATGCGGGAGCAGCGTCAACGCCGGCAGCACCGGATCAGGATGCAGCTCCGAAGTCAGCAGCAGTAGCTCCAACAAGCCCTCCAGCGCTTGTGGGGAAGGCGTCTCCCAAGTTGATAACGCCATGCGGCCCCAGATGGCCACAGTGGCCAGGTCATCTAACGATAACTTGCCACCTGGTCTTTCGCCCGACGACGATGCCGCCGCGTCAGCGGCGGCTGAGGAGTCGGGTGTGCGGCCTGGTCCGCCCGGATGAGCCACAATGTTCGAATGCGCAGGATGGTGGTCAGTCTGACCGCGGTGGCGGTCGCCGTGGCCGTCATCGTCGGCGGTGCCATCGCTGTCGACTACGGAGCCAGCATCTACGCCGAATACCGGCTGTCGGCCAATGTCCGCAAAGCGGCCAGTCTGGGGTCTGACCCATTTGTCGCCATCCTGGCGTTTCCGTTCATCCCGCAGGCGATACACCGCCACTACAACGAGCTGGAGATCAAGGCCAACGCCGTCGACCACGCCATGGTCGGCAAGGCGACCCTCGAAGCCACTATGCACTCGATAGACCTGACCGACGCGTCCTGGCTGATCAGGCCGGACGCCAAGCTGTCGGTCGGCAAGCTGGAGAGTCGCATCATCATCAGCTCGACGCATCTGGGCCGCTATCTGGGCATCAGCGACCTGATGGTCGAGGCACCGCCGCAGGAGACCAACGACGCCACCGGCGGTACCACCGAGTCGGGCATATCCGGCAATCACGGGCTGGTGTTCAGCGGCACACCGAAATCGGCCGGCTTCGACCACCGAGTCAGCGTCTCGGTGGATTTGTCCATCGCGCCCGACGACCCGGCGACATTGGTGTTCACCCCCACCGGTGTCCTGACCGGTCCCAATACCGCCGACCAGACCGTTCCGGACGACAAACGAGACGCGGTGCTCCACGCCTTCGACGCGCGGCTGCCCAACCAGAGGCTGCCATTCGGGGTAGCGCCCACCGCTGCGGGAGCGCGCGGCTCCGACGTCATCATCGAGGGCATCACCCGGGGAGCGACGGTGACACTCGAAGGGTTCAAGCAGTCATGACGCGCGCCAACGACGTCTGGGACGTGCGTCAGCCCTGGTAGCGCTGTTGGCTTGATCACTATGTCATTGGGTAAGCTGTCCGTCGTGTCATCCCGCATCGAGCCCATGCTCACCAGGCGTCGCGCAGTCGATCTGTGCCGCATCGCGGGTTGTTGCTGTTGCTGTTGCTGTAGCTGCTGAGTAGCCGCGCTTTTCAGCGCCGCACTCGGAGCAGCCTCGGAGTCCTACCGTGGCTTTGCCTCCCCCGTTTGCCGTGTCCAAGGAGTACCCAGGAGTAGCACCGTGTCGAGCAGTAACATCCCCGCCGCATCACGCGGCATTCAATGCGCTAACCAGGCTGTTTAGCAGGAAATCGAAAGGAACACCCACCATGGCACGCTCCGACGTCCTGGTCTCCGCCGACTGGGCTGAGAGCAATCTCGACGCCGCCAACGTCGTCTTTGTCGAAGTCGATGAAGACGCCAGCGCCTACGACGGCGGGCACATCGCCGGCGCGATCAAGCTGGACTGGCGCACCGACTTGCAGGACCCGGTCAAGCGCGACTTCGTCGACGCACAGCAATTCTCAAAGCTGCTGTCCGAGCGCGGCGTCTCCAATGACGACACGGTGGTTCTCTACGGGGGCAACAACAACTGGTTCGCGGCCTACGCGTACTGGTACTTCAAGCTGTACGGGCACGAGAAGGTCAAGCTGCTCGACGGCGGACGCAAGAAGTGGGAGCTCGATGGGCGCCCGCTGTCCAGCGACCCGGTCAGCAGGCCCGAAACGTCTTACACCGCCGCGGCGCCGGACAACTCGATCCGGGCGTTCCGCGACGAGGTCATCGCGGCCATCAGCGTCAAGAACCTGGTCGACGTGCGCTCGCCCGACGAGTTCTCCGGCAAGATCCTGGCGCCTGCGCATCTGCCGCAGGAACAGAGCCAGCGGCCCGGGCACATCCCCGGTGCCATCAACGTGCCTTGGAGCAGGGCGGCCAACGAGGACGGCACCTTCAAATCCGACGAGGAGTTGACCAGGATCTATGCCGACGCCGGCCTGGACGGCAGCAAGGAAACGATTGCGTACTGCCGGATCGGGGAACGATCCTCGCACACCTGGTTCGTTTTGCAGGAATTGCTCGGGCATCAAAACGTCAAGAACTACGACGGCAGTTGGACGGAATACGGCTCCCTGGTGGGTGCCCCGATCGAGTTGGGAAGCTGATATGTGCTCTGGACCGAAGCAAGGCCTGACGTTGCCCGCCAGCGTCGACCTGGAGAAGGAAACGGTGATCACCGGCCGCGTCGTGGACCGTGATGGCCAGGCCGTGGGCGGCGCGTTCGTCCGACTGCTGGATTCGTCGGACGAGTTCACGGCTGAGGTGGTCGCATCGGCCACCGGCGACTTCCGGTTCTTCGCCGCCCCCGGATCTTGGACGTTGCGGGCGCTGTCGGCGGTCGGCAACGGCGACGCCATTGTGGCGCCGTCGGGTGCGGGCATCCACGAGGTGGACGTCAAGATCGCCTGACGGGCTGCTCGCCGCAACACTCCCGGGACGAATAGACTCGTTCCCGTGGTGCTCTTCTTCGAGATCATGCTGGTGGCGGCGACACTCGTCATCACTTGGTTCGCGCTGTACACGCTGTACCGGCTGATCACTGACGAGTCGTGACCTCCGACGAGGGCCCCGAATCGGTTGGTCCTGCGGGCTCGAGCGATGCGGTCGCTGGAATGTCTCAAGCAGCCGAACGCTCAAGGCTTACCGCCGCCCGCAATATCCCCGCCTTCGACGATCTGCCGGTGCCCCCCGACACCGCGAACCTGCGCGAGGGCGCAAATCTGAACGACGCCCTGCTGGCGTTGCTGCCGTTGGTCGGTGTGTGGCGCGGCGAGGGTGAGGGCCGCGGACCCGACGGGGACTACCGATTCGGACAGCAGATCGTGGTCTCACACGACGGTGGCAACTATCTAATTTGGGAAGCCCGCTCGTGGCGTCTCGACGACACGGGCGAGTATCAGGAACCAGGCTTGCGCGAGACGGGTTTTTGGCGGTTCGTTATCGATCCCGATGACCCGAGCGAGTCGCAGGCGATCGAGCTGCTGCTGGCTCACTCCGCCGGTTACGTCGAGCTGTTCTACGGGCGCCCGCGTAACCAGTCGTCATGGGAGTTGGTTACCGATGCGCTGGCCCGCAGTCGGTCCGGCATCCTGGTGGGCGGCGCCAAGCGGCTCTACGGCATCGTCGAAGGCGGCGATTTGGCTTACGTCGAGGAGCGCGTGGACCCCGACGGCGGACTTGTGCCGCACCTGTCGGCGCGACTGTCCCGATTCGTCGGATAACGCGTCCTGACATGGAGCGGCCCCCGAGCAATGCTCTGGTTGGACAAGACCGGAAGCTCGGGGGCCGGGTGGCTGCGGGGAATTCGCCAGCGCGCGTTGGCCGCTAGCTTCTCCGAGCCAGTGCTGCTAGCGCGCAGCCACCTCACATGTCCATGAAGCTATCAATTTCGCGGACCACCTCCTTCCTTGTGTGTCTCGACCATAGCATTCGGGTATCCCCGCGCACGTCAGAGACTATTTTTGGGCGGCTTCGGGTTGTAGCCGGGTTGGCACGGGGTCGGCGCCCAGTAGACCCCTGGGCGCCGGGGTGACGCCGGGGTGGTGCGCTTGGGCCCGGCGCTTTGACATGCTCTACCCATGACGGGGGCTGCGGCCTGCTTTACGATGCGGTTCTGGGCTCACGGCGCTGAAGGAGGATCGCCATGGCATTGCCGGCATTGGTCCTCGTACATGGGAGCGGGTTCGCAGCCGATTCGTGGGAGCTGACAGTCGCGGAGATCCAACGGATAGCACCGGAGTTAACCGTGCTTGCCCCCGACCTGCCGGGACGGAGAAACAAACCCGGTGACCTGATCACGGCTTGTATCGACGAATGGGTTGACTCGG
>NZ_JCALDF010000089.1:0-461 GCF_059812725.1 Mycobacterium sp. NGS41 | reverse complement strand
CAACGCCCCGAAGTCAAGCACTATCCACCCCTAGCCGCTGCGTACGAGCTACCCGCTTTTGGAAGCACACCGCGCTGCTGGTGTAGTCAATTGTCGTACCGATATCCGACATTTTCAGCGACACCAGCACTTTTCGTCTCATGAGCCGACTGCGCACTATGCCTCAACAATCCCCAGCTTCAGCAACATCGCCTGGTTACGGACACTAGATCGCCATAACGTGCCCCGCTGCTTTCGACGCTCGGATTGCTAGGCGGAAAGCAGTTTTACCTTCCGCCGGGGCTTGACGCGCAGTCGCTTCAAATCTATTCCGCGACCTGGGACAACACACCGAACGTTAACCGGCCGTTCAGTTTGCGGCGGCCGCTCATTGAATCACTGTCAATGACGTCTGCGAATAAAATCTCGCCGCGGTTAATTCCCGGAGGCCGCTGCGTGATGCACCGATTAAAAGCGTGGTG
>NZ_JCALDF010000088.1:0-497 GCF_059812725.1 Mycobacterium sp. NGS41 | reverse complement strand
AGCATCAGCCGAGGTAATACTCGAAAACGAGTGGGGCGGGCGGGGCTCGAACCCGCGACCAACGGATTATGAGTCCTTAGCCAACGCCGTAGCGGCCAGGCCATTCAGTCAACAGAATTGCCCTAAGTCGCCTGTAAGACATCAGTTTCGGCGGTCGCCAGTACGGCCGCGGCAGGCCTTCGATACGGCTACAAATCGCCCTCGGTCGCCGGTATCTCGCCGGTACGGGCGTGTTAGCTAGCGGGTGAAATTTTGCTCAGCTCGGCCAAGTGCGTGAGCGTGTAACTACTACGTATTTACTTGCACAGGAAGCGCTGCCTACGTATGAGGCTGGCAGTGAAGTAGCTCAGGTAGGCAGCTGTGGCCGCGAGGGCGGCTCGACGAGTAAGTGAGTTGAGCAGCGCTAATCCCAGTCCTGCTTCGATGGTGCCGTTGATTAGGACATGGGCACGGATGCTGTCTTTGAAGGCCATCCGATTTACCGATTCAAATGCACG
>NZ_JCALDF010000087.1:0-507 GCF_059812725.1 Mycobacterium sp. NGS41 | reverse complement strand
CGCCCACTACGACGGGCTGCCCGTGGAATTCATCGCCGACGCCATCGCCACCCTGGGCGCCCAAAACGGCGACGGATACCAGACCTACCACGTGATGAACCCCTACGACGACGGCATCGGGATGGATGAGTTCGTCGACTGGCTCATCTCCCCCACTAACGGGGCCGGTTGCGCAATCCAGCGCATCCCCGACTATGGGCAGTGGCTGGCCCGCTTCGAGACCACCCTGCGCGGCCTGCCCGAAAAACAGCGCAACAGCTCACTGCTGCCGCTGCTACACAACTACCAAACACCGCAAAAACCGATCAACGGGTCCATCGCCCCCACCGACCGGTTCCGCGCAGCCGTCCAGGACGCCAAAATCGGCCCCGACAAAGACATCCCCCACATCACGGCGCCGATCATCACCAAATACATCAGCGACCTACGCCTACTCGGCCTGCTCTAACCACTGCCCAACAGACGCAAAAGCCCCCATTTCGGTACGGAAATGGGGGCTTTTGCGTC
>NZ_JCALDF010000086.1:0-540 GCF_059812725.1 Mycobacterium sp. NGS41 | reverse complement strand
AGGTGTCGACTGACCAATGGTTTGCCTAGAGCGCCCACGCTGACTTATGCGACCTCAACCTTAGGAAGGGTCATCTGGCGTCGTTCGGGCTGCGCGAGGCGAAGGGCCGGGGTGCCAAGCTAGATTCGGCGTGGCCCTGGGGGTCCGCCATAGCGCGATCGGCATCTGATCCGGCCCTTCGTTGGTTTCAGCCTGGCACTGACCGCCGGAGTTGTGAAGAGGCAGTTCGTTAGTGGCCTTTCTCTGTGGGAGATGATTCTCCTCGCCGGCACAGGGTGCGCCGGTGCTCGTCGCTGTCCACCTCGTTCGTCCTCGCTGCGCTGCGGGCGCTGCAGGTGGACAACTCCCTGCGTCTCCGGCGCTGATGGCCTAGACCGAGGAAACCCCAGTAAGTGATGCTTTAGCTCCAGCGCGAGGAGTCGTAGTCGGCGTGGTCGCGCACCAGTGCGTAGGCGATGCGGGTGGCGCGGTGGGCTAGGGCGCATCCGATGATTCCGCCGTGCTTGCCGCGTAATTTCAGGCCGGCCGCATAGGTTTTGG
>NZ_JCALDF010000085.1:0-572 GCF_059812725.1 Mycobacterium sp. NGS41 | reverse complement strand
AAAGACCAGGCCGACCGGGAAATCTGGATCGGCGGGGATCAAGACGGCATCGCCCGCATCGAGGGCAGCCTATTCAGCACCGACGCCCACGCCCTGGACCAGCGCCTCTCGGCGCTGGCGGCCACCGTGTGCGCCCACGACCCGCGCACCGCCGCGCAACGCCGCGCCGACGCCCTGGGGGCGCTGGCCGCCGGCGCCGATCGGCTGGGCTGTCGCTGCCGACGCCCCGACTGCGCGGCCGGCGGGCGCCCCGCGGCTTCTCCGGTGGTAATGCACGTCATCGCCCCACCGGCCACCGGCACCGCCAGCACGTCGGGGTGGGAGATCGGCGCCGACGGGCTCATCACCCCCGAACTGCTCGCCGAGCTGGCCGCCTCAGCCAAGTCGGTGCCACTGATCCATCCCGGTGACGCCCCACCCGAACCCGGCTACACCCCGTCGAAGGGGTTGGCTGATTTCGTGCGCTGCCGCGATCTGACGTGCCGCTGGCCGGGCTGCGACGTCCCCGCCACCCGCTGCGACATCGACCACACCATCCCCCACGCCAACGGCGGCCCCACCCATGCGGGCAA
>NZ_JCALDF010000084.1:0-602 GCF_059812725.1 Mycobacterium sp. NGS41 | reverse complement strand
CTCATTGTCAAGTGGTTATTGCAACGTTGCTTGGTAATGGGCGAATGGAGTTGGTGAGCGCCGCGGCGGGTCTGGCGGGCAGGGGCTGTGCGCCTGCCCGTGCCGCTGCGTGGTCAGGGGCCGTAGAGGCTCGGGGGTCAAGGGCGGGCCGCAGGCCCGTCGCGCCGCGATCGCGCCAGCGACCCTTGAGGCCGGAGGGGCGGCCCCGTAGCCTGACGCGGCGCTTACCGGGAAGGGGTCAGCGGCGGCGAAGCCGCCTCCGCTTGTTGTATACCGCCGTTAGGCGGCGGCTTGGTCAAGCAGGACCGCCAGCCGGTCGGCGGGAGTGTCGAGATCCAAAGTGGGCCTGGGGCGCCGGTTGAGCATGTCTTGGATGCGTTTGAGATCGGTTTTGGTGTAACCGCTTAAGTCGCTGCCCTTTTCAAACCAGAACCGCAGCAGCCGGTTGGTGTTTTCGTTGCTGCCACGCTGCCACGGCGAGTGCGGATCGCAGAAATACACCGGGGCGGCCAGCTGCAGCTGGATCTGGCGCCAGTGGGCCATCTCGCTGCCACGATCCCAGGTGATCGAGCGGCGCAGGTGTTCGGGCAACTGGCCCATCG
>NZ_JCALDF010000083.1:0-608 GCF_059812725.1 Mycobacterium sp. NGS41 | reverse complement strand
TCGAACACTATGCCCACGCCCTCAAAGCACCCCGAATCCGGGAGTCCGCGACACGGCTGGCCGAGCAAGCCCGTGACGGTGGCTGGAGCCACGAGGAATACCTGGCAGCCGTGCTGTCGCGCGAAGTGTCTGCCCGTGAATCCTCTGGCGCTGCGACCCGCATCCGCTCGGCCGGGTTCCCGACCCGCAAATCGTTGGAGGAGTTCAACTTCGACCATCAACCCTCCCTCGGTCGTGACGTCGTCGCGCACCTGGGCACCGGGGCGTTCCTGGCGAAGGCCCGCAACGTCGTGCTCCTGGGACCACCGGGAACCGGCAAAACCCACCTGGCGATCGGACTGGCCATCAAGGCCGCCCAGACCGGGCATCGGATCGCGTTCGCCACTGCCGTGGACTGGGTCGCCCGCCTCAAAGCCGCCCACAACGCCGGCCGCCTACCTGCTGAGCTGATCAAACTGCGCCGCATCGGGCTGATCGTGGTCGACGAAGTCGGCTACATCCCGTTCGAGCAGGACGCCGCGAACCTGTTCTTTCAACTGGTCTCCAGCCGCTACGAACACGCCTCGCTGATCTTGACGTCGAACCTGCCGTTCGCCCGATGGGGTGAC
>NZ_JCALDF010000082.1:0-617 GCF_059812725.1 Mycobacterium sp. NGS41 | reverse complement strand
CCGCCGGAGGTGAATTCGGGTCGGATGTATGCCGGTCCGGGCGTGGGGCCGATGTTGGCGGCTGCGGCGGGCTGGGATGGGCTGGCCGCCGAATGGGACACCGCGGCAGCGGGCTACGGGTCGGTGATCGCCGAGCTGACCAGCGCGCCGTGGATAGGGCCGGCCTCAGCGGCGATGGTGGCCGTGGCAACGCCTTATGTGGCCTGGATGAGCGCCACCGCCGGTGAAGCCGAGCAGGCCGGTATGCAGGCCCGCGCGGCCGCGGCGGCCTACGAGACAGCCTTCGCCATGACGGTGCCCCCACCGGTGATCGCGGCCAACCGGGCGTTGTTGATGGCGTTGATCGCCACCAATTTTTTCGGACAAAACACCGCGGCCATCGCCGCCACCGAGGCCCAATACGCCGAGATGTGGGCCCAGGACGCCGCCGCGATGTATGGCTATGCCGCCTCCTCGGCGACCGCCTCGATCCTGGCTCCGTTCACAGTGCCCCCGACCACCGTCAACCCGGAGGGGGTGACCGAACAGGCCGACGCGGTCAACCAGGCCACCGCCACTCCGGCAGGCAACTCCGCCTCGATGGCTTCGTCGGCGTTCTCCTCGGCGACGGCAGCCCC
>NZ_JCALDF010000081.1:0-672 GCF_059812725.1 Mycobacterium sp. NGS41 | reverse complement strand
GAGCATGATTCGCTGCGCTGGCGAGGCGAAGCGCTTGGTGTGATACAAAGCCAGGGGTTTGGCGTTGTCGAATAGCGCCAGGTAGTGATGGGCGTGGCTGGCCATTCGGATCACATCCGACATCGGTAGCTGGGAGCCGCCGCCGGTGAGGGCTTTGCCGATGGCGGCTTCGAGTTCTTGGAGTGTGGCGATGATGACGATCGACACCGGCAGGCCGTTGTGCTGACCCAAGTCCCCTGAGGCCAGCAGCGCCCGCAGTCCGGCCAGCAGGCCGTCATGGTTGCGTTGGGCTTGAGATCGGGTGTCGCGGCGGACCGCGTCCTCATCGGGTACATCGTCGATGACCGGTGTTTGGTCCTCGGGGTTGCAGGCGCCGGGGGCGGCCAGTTTGGCCAACACCGGTTCGAACGTGGCCCTGGCCTCGGGGGTCAGGTAGCCGCTGATGCGCGACATGCCGTCGTATTCCTGCTTACCGAGCGTGATGCCGCGCTTGCGGGCGCGCTCCTGATCGTTTAGTTCGCCATCGGGGTTAAGCCAGTCCATGACCCGCTGGGCGTATTTGGCCAACTCGTCGGGGCGGTAGTGGCTGGCCTTGGCGGCCAGGTCGGCGTCGGCGGCTTCACGGGTAGGCAGGTCCACCTCGGCGGGCAGGTGGGCAAAGAAGCTGCGGAT
>NZ_JCALDF010000080.1:0-817 GCF_059812725.1 Mycobacterium sp. NGS41 | reverse complement strand
GGCCAACTCGTCAAGGCCGGCCAGCAAACCGTCGCGATCATGACCGACAACGACGGCCCGGTGCTCGAAAGTCGCCCGGCCCGCCAGCGACCACCCCACATCGGCAACATCAAGCTCCCGACGGGCACCGACATGCTCAGCCAACCGGGCGGCCTGAGCCTCCAACGCCGGCAACGACTTTGCCGATATCACCCACGGCACCACCGGAGCCGTGCTTTCGGCAGCGGCGGGTAGCTCCGCTGGGACCGCCTCGATAATCACATGGGCATTGGTGCCACTGATCCCAAACGACGACACCCCGGCCCGACGCGCACGGCCATCGGCCGACTCGGCCTTCCACGGCCGCGCCTCGGTCAACAACGCCACCGAACCCGCCGACCAATCCACATGCGGAGACGGCTGATCGACATGCAGCGTGGCAGGCAACACCTCGTGGCGCATCGCTTGCACCATCTTGATCACACCGGCCACCCCCGCCGCGGCCTGCGTGTGACCCATATTCGACTTCACCGACCCCAACCACAACGGCTGATTCCCCGGCTCCGCCCTCTCTTGCCCATAGGTCGCCAACAACGCCTGAGCCTCAATCGGATCGCCCAACGTCGTCCCAGTCCCGTGGCCCTCCACCACATCCACATCAGCAGCCGATAGCCCCGCATTAGCCAGCGCCGCGCGCACCACCCGCTGCTGCGACGGCCCATTAGGCGCAGTCAACCCATTCGACGCACCATCCTGATTCACCGCCGAACCACGCACCACCGCCAACACCGGATGCCCCAACCGCCGCGCATCCGACAACCGCTCCACGACGAGCATC
>NZ_JCALDF010000008.1:0-190008 GCF_059812725.1 Mycobacterium sp. NGS41 | reverse complement strand
CCGCTTCGCCCGGCTGCGCCGCGCTCGCGATCGCCACGGGGCCGAATGGTGGCGACCCGCTTCGCCCGGCTGCGCCGCGCTCGCGATCGCCACGGGCCCTATCGTGGCGACCCGCTTCGCCCGGCTGCGCCGCGCTCGCGATCGCCACGGGCCCTATCGTGGCGACCCGCTTCGCCCGGCTGCGCCGCGCTCGCGATCGCCACGGCCTTCCGCGTCGCACGACCCCGGACGTACGCTCACCGATATGTGGGCAGACCAAGGAGAACGGAAATGACCACGACCGAGCGCCCAGCCACCATGTGTGAGGCATTCCAGCGCACCGCGGCGATCGATCCGGACGCCGTGGCGCTGCGTACACCCGGTGACACCCAGACACTGACCTGGCGGGAGTACGCCGACCAGGTGCGCAAAGTCGCTGCCGGGCTGACGGGCTTAGGGGTTCGACGAGGTGACACGGTTTCGCTGATGATGGCCAACCGAGTCGAGTTCTATCCGCTCGAGGTGGGCGCCCAACACGTTGGCGCCACCTCGTTTTCGGTATACAACACACTGCCCGCCGAACAACTGACCTATGTGTTCGACAACGCCGGCACCAAGCTGGTGATCTGCGAAGAGCAGTACGTCGACCGCATCCGGGCCAGCGGCGCACCCATCGAACACATCGTGTGCATCGACGGCACACCGGAAGGCACGATCTCGGTGGACGACCTATACGCCGCCGCCCCCGCGGATTTCGACTTCGAGGCATCGTGGCGAGCGGTGCAACCCGACGACATCGTCACGCTCATCTACACCTCCGGGACCACCGGAAACCCCAAAGGGGTAGAGATGACGCACACCAGCCTGCTGTTCGAGGGTCAAGGCATCGACACCGTGCTCGGAGTGCAGTTCGGTGACCGGATCACGTCCTTTCTGCCGTCGGCGCATATTGCCGACCGCATGTGTGGCCTCTACATCCAGGAGATGTTCGGCACCCAGATCACAGTGGTGTCCGACGGTCGTCAGATCGCCGCCGCGCTGCCCGACGTGCGTCCCACCGTCTGGGGCGCGGTGCCGCGGGTATGGGAAAAGCTCAAGGCCGGAATCGAATTCATGGTCAGCCACGAGACCGACGAAACCAAGCGGCAGGCGTTGGATTGGGCGATGGCGGTGGCCGCCAAGCGCGGTGCGGCCTTGCTGACTGGCGAAGAGATGTCCGACGACGTGGCTTCCGAATGGGCCAAGGCCGACGAGTTGGTGCTGTCGAAGGTGCGCGAGCGGCTCGGCTTCGGCGAACTCCGATGGGCGATTTCGGGCGCGGCGCCGATCCCGAAGGAGACGCTGGCGTTCTTCGCCGGCATCGGCATCCCGATCGGCGAGGTGTGGGGAATGTCCGAACTGAGCTGTGCCGCGACCATAGGAGATCCGCGGAACACGCGTCTGGGCTCAGTCGGCAAGCTGCTGCCCGGGCTGGAGGGCAAGATTGCCGAGGACGGCGAGTATTTGATCCGCGGCCCGTTGGTGATGAAGGGCTATCGTCGCGAGCCCGCGAAGACCGCGGAGGCGATCGACGCCGACGGCTGGCTGCACACCGGCGACATCCTCGACGTCGACTCCGACGGCTTTCTGCGTGTCGTCGATCGCAAGAAGGAGTTGATCATCAATGCGGCGGGAAAGAACATGTCGCCGGCCAACATTGAGAACGCCATCCTGGCCGCGTGCCCGATGGTCGGCGTGATGATCACAATCGGCGACGGGCGTCCGTACAACACCGCGCTGTTGGTCTTCGACGTCGACTCGGTCGGCCCGTACGCGGCCCAGCACGGACTCGACGCCTCGCCGGAGGCCTTGGCGGCCGACCCGGAGGTGATTGCCCGGATCGCCGCCGGAGTGGCCGAAGGCAACGCCAAGCTGTCGCGGGTGGAGCAGATCAAGCGCTTCCGCGTTTTGCCTACGTTGTGGGAGCCGGGCGGCGACGAGATAACGCTCACAATGAAGCTCAAACGACGCCCGATCGTCACGAAGTACGCCGACGAGATCGAGGAACTCTACGCCGGTGAACTACATCCCGACGTCCACGAGCCCGCCAGCGTCGCATCGGTGCAGCCGGCGTGACCGGGGGAGCGGCAGGGACCGTGCGTGAGATCGGACGCGCACGGGTGCGAAAGTTGCTGCAGCGCACCGGGATTGTTGACGAGTCGGTGACAGCGTTGTCCAGCGATCCGGCTGAGGTTGCTCAGCTGCTGGGCGCCGCGTGGTATGAGGAGCGGCTGCAGAAGCTGGCGGCCGAGCTTGGGCGGGATCCCGAAAGCGTGCGCGTCGAGGCAGCGGGCTACCTGCGCGAGGTGGCGGCCTCGCGGGACGAGCGCGCGGTGGAGGCGTGGCGCGGCTTCAGCCGCTGGCTGATGCGGGCTTACGACGTGCTCGTCGACGAGGATCAGATCGCGCAGCTGCGCAAGCTGGACCGCCGAGCGACGCTGGCGTTCGCGTTTTCGCACCGCTCCTACCTGGACGGCATGCTGCTGCCGGAGATGATCCAAGCCAACCGGCTCTCACCGGCGTCGACCTTCGGCGGGTCGAACCTGAACTTCTTCCCGATGGGCGGCTTTGCCAAGCGCACCGGCACCATCTTCATCCGGCGTCAGACCAAAGACATTCCGGTCTATCGATTCGTATTGCGCGCGTATACCGCACAGCTGGTGCAGAACCACGTCAACCTGACATGGTCGATAGAAGGTGGCCGAACCCGGACCGGCAAGCTGCGGCCTCCGGTGTTCGGCATCCTGCGCTACATCACCGACGCCGTCGACGAAATCGACGGTCCCGAAGTGTATTTGGTGCCGACCTCCATCGTGTACGACCAGCTGCACGAGGTCGAGGCCATGACCACCGAGGCCTACGGCGCGGTGAAACGGCCGGAAGACTTTCGCTTCCTGGTCCGGCTCGCACGCCAACAGGGTGAACGGCTGGGCCGCGCCTACCTGGACTTCGGCGAACCGCTGCCGCTGCGCAAGCGCCTCGAGGAACTGCGCGCCTTGCAAGCCTCGGAATCGGGTACCGGCACCGAAATCGAGCGGATCGCGCTGGACGTGGAACACCGGATCAATCGCGCCACACCGGTTACGCCGACCGCGGTGGTCAGCCTCGCGCTGTTGGGCGCTGACCGCTCGCTGCCCATCAGCGAGGTGCTGGCCACCGTGCAACCGCTGGCGAGTTACATTGCGGCACGGCACTGGGCGGTGGCCGGCGCCGCCGATCTGACGAACCGTTCGACGATCCGGTGGACCCTGCACCAGCTCGTTTCCTCCGGTGTGGTGAACGTCTACGACGCCGGCACCGAGGCGGTGTGGGGAATCGGCGACGACCAGCATCTGGTCGCGGCGTTCTACCGCAACACGGCGATCCACATTCTGGTCGACCGTGCAATCGCCGAAATGGCCTTGCTGGCGGCCACCGAGAATGCGCCCGACGGCTCGGTGCTGCCGGCGACCGTGCGAGACGAGGCGCTGAGTTTGCGCGAGTTGCTGAAGTTCGAGTTCTTGTTCTCCGCGCGGGCGCAGTTCGAAAAGGACCTCGCCGACGAGGTCCGGCTGATCGGACCAGTGGAAGACACCACCAAGTCCGTCGCGGCGGCCGATGTGCGGCGGCTACTGGAATCGGCCGACCTGCTGCTGGCGCATCTGGTGCTGCGCCCGTTCCTGGACGCCTACCACATCGTCGCCGACCGGCTGGCCGCCCACGAGGACGAAACGTTCGACGAGGAGGCTTTTCTCGCCGAGTGTCTTCAGGTGGGCAAGCAGTGGGAGTTGCAGCGCCGAATCGCCAGCGCCGAGTCCAGATCGATGGAACTGTTCAAGACCGCGCTTCGGCTGGCCCGGCATCGCGAGCTGGTCGACAGTCCCGACCCGTCCGACTGCAATGACGTCGCGCAACGACGACGTCAGTTCGCCGACGAGATCGCCACGGCGATCAGGCGGGTCAACGTGATCGCCGAACTGGCCAGAACGCGGTGACCGCGACCGCAAGCGCCGCATACAGTTGGTGTCATGCCACTAGAAGGTGAATACGCCCCGAGCCCCTTGGATTGGTCCCGCGAACAAGCCGATAAGTACGCCGCATCCGGCGGTACCGAGGCCGCGGACATGAAGGGCAAGCCCATCATCCTGCTGACCACCGTCGGCGCCAAGAGCGGCAAACTGCGCAAGACGCCGCTGATGCGCGTCGAACACGACGGCCAGTACGCCGTCGTCGCGTCCCTGGGCGGCGCCCCGAAGAACCCCGTCTGGTACCACAACGTCGTGAAGAATCCGCGGGTGGAGCTGCAGGACGGTGACGTCACCCGCGATTACGACGCTCGCGAGGTGTTCGGCGACGAGAAGGCCACCTGGTGGGAGCGCGCCGTCGCGGCGTGGCCGGACTACGCCAACTACCAGGAAAAGACCGACCGGCAGATTCCGGTCTTCGTGCTTACCCCGGTGAGCTGACTTGCCTGTTGAGGCGGCATGGCACCATTGATCGGTGTCCGCTGAACTGAGCCAGAGCCCCAACAGTCTGCCGCTGTCCGCGGCCGACATTGACGGTGCGGCGAAGCGGATTGCTCCGGTGATTGCGCCCACCCCGCTGCAGCTGTGCGAGCGGCTCTCGGAAATCACCGGCGCGACGGTCTACCTCAAACGCGAAGACCTGCAGACCGTCCGGTCCTACAAGCTGCGCGGCGCCTACAACCTGTTGGTTCAGTTGTCCGATGACGAGCTGGCCGCCGGCGTGGTGTGCTCGTCCGCGGGAAACCATGCGCAGGGCTTCGCGTATGCGTGCCGGTCGCTGGGTGTGCACGGACGCGTCTATGTGCCTGCCAAGACACCCAAGCAGAAGCGTGACCGGATCCGCTATCACGGCAGGGAGTTCATCGAGCTCATCGTGGGCGGATCGACCTACGACCTGGCCGCGGAGGCGGCGCTGGCGGATGTCGCACGCACGGGCGCCACGCTGGTACCGCCGTATGACGACCTGCGCACCATGGCCGGTCAGGGCACCATTGCCGTCGAAGTGCTGGCACAGCTCGATGAGGAGCCCGACCTGATGGTGGTGCCGGTGGGCGGCGGCGGCTGCATCGCCGGTGTCACCACCTATCTTGCCGAGCGGACCACCAACACCGCGGTGCTGGGCGTCGAGCCGGCGGGGGCCGCCGCCGTGATGGCGGCGCTGGCCGCGGGCAAACCGGTGACACTCGACGAGGTCGACCAGTTCATCGACGGCGCCGCCGTGAACCGGGCCGGCACCCTGACCTATGCCGCGCTGGCCGCAGCCGGCGACATGGTGTCGATCACCGCCGTCGACGAGGGCGCCGTGTGCACCGCGATGCTCGACCTCTACCAAAACGAGGGCATCATCGCCGAGCCCGCGGGCGCGCTGTCGGTCGCCGGCCTGCTGGAAACCGACGTCGAGCCCGGGTCCACCGTGGTTTGCCTGATCTCGGGCGGCAATCACGACGTGTCGCGCTACGGCGAAGTGCTGGAGCGCTCGCTGGTCCACCTCGGTCTCAAGCACTACTTCCTGGTGGACTTCCCGCAGGAGCCCGGCGCGTTGCGGCGATTCCTCGACGAGGTGCTGGGGCCGAACGACGACATCACCTTGTTCGAGTACGTCAAGCGCAACAACCGGGAGACCGGTGAGGCGCTGGTCGGCATTCAGCTGGGATCGGCCGCGGAGCTGGATGGCCTGCTGGCCCGGATGCGGGCGACCGAGATTCACGTCGAAACCCTGCTTCCCGGCTCGCCGGCCTACCGCTACCTGCTGCTGTAGTTCTTGCTGGACGCCGCCGAACGTGCGCATTTGTACGCGTCTGCCGGCGTGTCGGCGTACATTTGCGCACGCTCGCGGCTCATGGCCGCCGGTAGGGCGTCAGGTATGACGGGACCGGGGTCGTGGGATCCAGGTCGTCGGCCGAAGCCGGGGCTCCGGCCGCCATGCGTAGCGGCAGCACTCCGGCCCAGTGCGGCAGGGCAAGGTCCTCGGGCTCGTCGACCACGCCGCCGGTGCGCACCTTGGCCGAGACTTCGACGAGGTCGAGGGCCAGCACCGCGGTAGCGGCGAGCTCATGGGGATTCGGCGGCCTGCAGTCGGCGGCACGTCCCGACGCGATGTGGTCGAGCAGGCAATGCAACGCCCGTAGTTTCTCGGCCGGATCGTTGACAGTGTGTGCCTCGCCCACCACGACGACGGAGCGGTACACCAGGGAATGGTGCAGCGCCGAGCGGGCCAGCACCAGCCCGTCGACCAGGGTCACGGTCACGCACACCGGCAGGCCGCCCGCTTTTGCCGCGAGCATGGGTGCGCTGCCGGTGGAGCCGTGCAGGTACAGGGTTTCGTCCAGACGGGCATGTGTCGTCGGCAAAACCACCGGCCTTCCGTCGTTGACATAGCCCACGTGGCAGATCAGCGCCTCGTCCAGGATGCGATGGACGGTCTCGCGGTCGTAGCGCGCGCGTTCCCGATAGCGGGTCGGTGTCGTTCGCGGGGTGGGGCGGTATGCGGTTTCCATGCTTGCCTTTATAATTGTACTAGTACAGAATGGTTAGCGTGCCAGTACAATACAGCATAACCGGCTCGGGGGCGGAGTCGATAGCCGCCAGCGTCGAAGAGGGCATTTCCGCGGGCGCCTTGGCGCCTGGCGACCCCCTGCCGTCGATCCGGGAGGTCGCGGCCGAACTCGGGGTGAATGCCAACACCGTGGCCGCCGCCTATCGCCTGTTGCGCGATCGCGGGGCGGTCGAAACCGCGGGACGGCGGGGAACCCGGGTGCGGGACCGGCCCGCGACCACGCCCCGGTCGCTGCTCACCCTCGACGTTCCGGAGGGCGCGCGCGACCTGTCGACCGGCAACCCGGACCCCGCGCTGTTGCCCATAGCGGGGGCACAACTTGACTTGGCAAATGCGGGCGCGCCGCGACTGTACGGGCAATCGGCGATTTCGGCCGAGTTGGCCGAGTATGCCCGCGCCGCGTTGAGCGCGGATGCGGTTCCCGCGGATTACCTCGCGGTGACCAGCGGCGCGCTAGATGGCATCGAACGGGCTCTCACCGCACATTTGCGTCCCGGTGACCGGGTTGCCGTCGAGGATCCGGGCTGGGCCAATCTGCTCGACCTTCTCGCGGCACTGGGGCTTTCCGCCGAGCCGGTTCAGGTCGACGACGACGGCCCGGTGGTTCTCAGCATGGCGCGGGCACTGCGCCGCGGTGTTCGGGCGGTGGTAGTGACTTCCCGCGCGCAGAACCCGACCGGGGCCGCGTTGTCGGCCGAACGCGCCAAAGCGCTGCGCAGCCTGTTGGCCGGCAAGACCAGCGAGGTGCTGCTCGTCGAGGACGATCACTGCGCGGGAATAGCCGGCGTGCCGCTGTACGCCTTGGCCGGATCGACGCGTCGCTGGGCTTTCGTGCGGTCGGCGTCGAAGGCGTACGGCCCCGACCTGCGGCTGGCAATCCTGGCCGGAGATCGCCGCACCGTGGAGCGGGTGCACGGACGGCTGCGCCTCGGACCCGGCTGGGTGAGTCACCTGCTGCAGGACCTCGCCGTGGGCCTGTGGTCAGACGACGCGGCGAAGTGCCTGGTTGAGGAAGCCAAGGAGCGGTACGCCAACAACCGCAACCGATTACGCGCAGCATTGGCCAAGCGCGGCGTGACGGCCTACGGTCGATCCGGACTCAACCTCTGGGTCCCGGTACCCGACGAAACGACGGCGATCACCCGACTGCTCAATGCGGGCTGGGCCGCGGCGCCGGGTACCCGCTTCCGGCTGGACTCACCCGCGGGCATGCGAATTACCATCGCCGACTTGGCTTATGGCGAGATCGATCCGCTGGCTGATGCGGTCGCGGAGGCGATCCACGGAACCGGCCGCCCGAGTGTTTAGGTTGCGCCGGTCTGGGTGATCGGGGGCAGTTTCGGTCAACGGTCAGGTCGCGGTAGCGGGACCTCGACCGGCCCGAGCGACTCGTCGTTCGCGCGAAAGATCGGCTCCAGGCGTATTGCAAATCGCTCGGCCATATCGGTCAACAACTTGGCCCACAGCCGGTCGGCCGGCGACACCGGGCCGAGCCCGGGCCGGGTCAGCAGCAATGCCACCGTGGTGCCGGACGCCATGTCGTCCAGCAGCGTACGCAGAGATGACATGAGACTCTTCATGATTCGGGCGCGTGGTCGGGGACCGATGGGCACCTGCATGAGTTTCTTCATCAGACAGCGATCCGGCCCGACAAAGCCAACCCAAAGCAGGCGTTCACCAAAGCCAAGCGGCCCCATCAGGGCACGCCAGCGTTCCTGGAGATCGGAATCGGAGCGCACGGGATCGGTGGCGGTGTCAGGCGGCGGGATCGGCGACAGGTGCTGATGGCTCATACGCGAATCATCCGGCTGCGCTCTCACCGCCGCTATTCACCTCTCCACAGGACGGCGAGCAGACGCAAAAGCCCCCGACACGCCGGGCGTTCAGGGGCTTTTGCGTCTGCTCGCGCAGCTTAATTTCGCAGGATGGCGAAGGAATGCGCGGGCAACTCGGTGGTGTCGCCGCCAATGGCCGGCGGATCCCAGGCCAGCACCGGCTCGCCACTGACCGGCACGGTCACCGCTTCGGCGCCCAGATTGCAGGCAATCGACAGCCGTCCTCGCCGCAGCACTATCCAGCGCTGCGCTTCGTCGTAGTCGACGATGAGGTGCTCCAGCCAGGGGTCGGCCAGGTCAGGCTCGTTGCGCCGCAAGGCGATCAGATCGCGGTACAGCCCCAGCAGCCGCGCGTGGTCGCCGGAGCCGTGCTCACCCCAGTCCAGCTTGGAGCGCAGGAATGTCTGCGGATCCTGCGGGTCGGGGATCTCCTCGGCGTCCCAACCGTGTTCGGCGAACTCGGCCCTGCGTCCCTCGACGGTGGCGCGGGCCAACTCGGGCTCGGGATGCGAGCTGAAGAACTGGAACGGAGTGGACGCTCCCCATTCTTCGCCCATGAACAGCATTGCCGTATAGGGTGATCCGAGCGCCAGCACAGCTTTGACGGCCAGCTGTCCAGTGGTCAGGTTCTGCGATGGCCGGTCGCCCAGGGCGCGGTTGCCGACCTGGTCGTGGGTACAGGTATAAGCGACCAGCCGGGTCGCCGGAATCTTGGAGATATCCAGCGGCCGCCCGTGTCGGCGTCGCCGGAACGACGAGTACGTGCCGGCGTGGAAATAGCCGTGGCGCAGTGTTTGCGCCAGCGTCGGCAGTGACCCGAAATCGGCATAGTAGCCTTGGCGTTCGCCGGACACGGCGGTATGGATGGCGTGGTGGATGTCGTCGTCCCACTGCGCGGTGATGCCGTAGCCGTTGTGGTCGCGCGTCGTGATCAGTCGCGGGTCGTTGAGATCGCTCTCGGCAACCAGCGACAGTGGGCGGCCCAACTGCCTTGACAGCCAGTCGGTCTCGGTGGACAACTCCTCGAGGATGTGGACCGCGGTGGTGTCCACCAACGCGTGCACCGCATCCAGACGCAGCCCGTCGGCGTGAAAGTCGCGCATCCAGCGCAGTGCACACCCGATGATGTAGCGCCGCACCTCGTCGGAGTCGGCGTCGGCGATGTTGATACCTTCCCCCCACGGGTTGCTGCCCGACGACAGGTATGGGCCGAACCGCGGCAGGTAGTTGCCCGACGGGCCGAGATGGTTGAACACCGCGTCGATCAGCACACCCAGACCGCGGGCGTGGCAGGCGTCGACGAACCGGACCAGGCCGTCGGGTCCACCGTAGGGTTCGTGCACGCTGTACCACAGCACACCGTCGTATCCCCAACCATGAGTCCCGGCAAAGGAATTGACTGGCATCAGCTCGACGAAGTCGATCCCGAGATCGGCCAGGTAATCCAGTTTTTCGATGGCGGAGTCGAAAGTGCCTTCGCTAGTGAAGGTTCCGACGTGCAGCTCGTAGATCGCCGCGCCCTCGACCGACCGGCCCGCCCAGTCACCGTCGCTCCAGTTGGCGCGCAACGGGTCCCACAGTTGCGAGCGCGCGTGCACCCCGTCGGGCTGACGTGGCGAGCGCGGGTCGGGCAGCACCGTGGAGTCGTCGTCGAGCAGGTATCCGTACCGGGCGTCCGGCGCTGCATCCACGGTCGCGTGCCACCAGCCGTCATCCGAACGTGTCATCGGGTGCACCGCTTCGTTCAAGTCGAGCCGCACCAACTCGGGTTTCGGCGCCCACACCCTGAATTCAGGCATCGTTGCGCTCCAGCAGGACGACGGGCAGGGCGGCGAACAATTCGGCCGCTGATGTGGGCCCGCTTGCCATCGCGCCGGTGAGGGTGTCGGTCCAGGAACCCTCCGGCAACGGCAGCACCGTGTTACCCCAGCCCGTTCCGGCAAGCCGCACGGTCCAGCGGGTCACCGCGACCACAATGTCGTTCCCGCGGCGGAAGGCCACTACATGATCGCTGGCCTGTCCGTCGGCGAGCACCGGAAAGTGTCCGCCCTGCAAGAAGGTATCGGGACGGGAGCGCCGCAACCGTAGCGCCGTGGTGACGACGCGAAACTTCGGATGCTGCAAGTCTTTCACCGCGGCCCGGCGAGCCGCATAGTCCACCGGTCTGCGGTTATCCGGGTCGACGAGGCTGTCGTCCCACAGTTCGGTGCCCTGGTAGACGTCGGCTATGCCCGGCACCGTCAGCGCGAGCAGCTTCTGGCCCAACGCGTCACTGGCTGCGTGCGGGTTGAGCCGCCCGACCAGTTCGGTGAGCGCGTCGGCCACCGGGCCGTCGAGCACCTTGTCCAGCCAGCTGTGGACCGCATCCTCGAACGCGGTGTCCGGGTCGTTCCACGAGGTGTGCCAGGCCGCTTCGCGGATGGCCTTTTCGGCGTAGGCGTGCAGCCGGTCGCGCAGCTGGTCGCTGACCTCCCCGCTCACCGGCCACACCCCGAAGATGTTCTGCCACAGAAATTGTCCGGTCGCCGGGTCGGGGGAGGGAGCCTGTATTTCCCACCGGGCGACGAACTCGGTCCATAGCGACGGCACCTGCGACAGCACACCGATGCGGGCACGCACGTCTTCGCCGCGCTTGGTGTCATGAGTGGTCAGCGCGGTCATCGTTTGCGGCCACATCCGGGCGCGGGTGGCGGCGCTGTGGTGAAACTCCGCCGCTCCCACACCGAACCGGTGCGGCTCACCGCCTACTTCGTTGAGCGAGACCAGCCGGGCATCGCGGTAGAACATGCAGTCCTCGACCGCCTTGGCGGTCACCGCTCCGCAGAGTTGTTGCAGGCGTGTCGCCGGTTCGCCACCGCGGGCCAGGGCGGCGGCCAGCAGCTGCAGCGGCGGGCCCAATTGCGGTGCCGCCTGCTGGGTTTCGGCCAGCGCGGCGGACAGGATCGCGGCCAGGCCAGGATAGTCACAGCGGTAAACGCCGATGTGGGTCAGCAGCGCGGCCACCGCCTCGCCCAGCTGCGGATGGTCGCTGCCCGTCGCGGCCACGATGGACCGCTTCAGCCTCGCCATTTCCGGCGCCAGAGTTTCGGTGGCGGCGTGGATCTTGAGGTCCGCCAACATTGCCGGCATGCCCTGATAGTCCACACCGGCGGATTCGATCAAAGCGGTCAGCGCCGGTGCACCCGCTGGGTCGACGAAGACTCCGCCCACTTCGCGCAGCACGTCGTAGCCGGTGGTCCCGGCTACCGGCAGCGACGGCTCCAGCGCCTCGTCGACGGCGAGGATCTTTTCGATCACGATCCACGCCGTGGGGCCCAGTAATTGCCGCAGCCAGGCCAAATATCCGCATGGATCGGACAACCCGTCGGGGTGGTCGATGCGCACACCGTCGACGAGGCCCTCGCTGAACCAGCGGGCGACTTCGGCGTGGCTGGCGTCGAACACGGCACGATCTTCTTGGCGCAGCCCGGCCAGCGAGGTGATCGAGAAGAAACGGCGATAACCGCACAGCCCGCGCCGCCAGCCCACCAACCGGTAGTGCTGGCGGTCGTGCACCTCGGCGCCGGTTCCGCCGGAAGTGCCGGGCGCGATCGGCAGCGCGAGGTCGCCCAGCCGCAGCACGTCATCCTCGACTTTCAAATCGGCGACGTCGTCGTCGGAACCCAACACCGGCAGGACGATTCGGCCCTGCTCGTCAAGTTCCCAGTCGATGTCGAAGAAGTCCGCATATGCTGAGGACCGCCCATGCCGCAACACATCCCACCACCAGGGGTTCTGCTTTGGCTGGTCCACTCCGACGTGGTTGGGCACGATGTCGACGACCAGGCCCATGCCGCGTGCCCGGGCCGCCGCCGACAGCCGGGCCAGGCCCTCCGGACCGCCGAGCTCCGGCGACACCGCCGTCGGGTCGGCGACGTCGTACCCATGGCTGGATCCGGCGACCGCGGTCATGATCGGGGACAGGTACAGATGCGACACCCCGAGGTCGTCGAGGTAGTCCAGCATGTCCTCGGCGTCGGCAAAGGTGAATTCGAACCCGCTGGACGCACCGCGCAGCTGCAACCGGTAGGTGGAAAGAACCGGAAAAGCCATGCGTCAGGCGGTCTTACGTAGCACGAGTAGCGAACGTGCGGGTACTTTCAAGCTTTCTTCGGCTGTCACCACCAGATCGGCCCCGTCTCGTAAGCCGACGGGATCGTTCGTGTCTAGCGCAGCGGTCCACTCTCGTCCATAGTCGTCGTGGGGCGTGACGAACTCGACGTCTTCGTCATGCGCATTGAAGCACAACAGAAATGAGTCGTCGACCACCCGCTCGCCGCGCGCATTGGGTGCGGTGATGGCGTCGCCGTTGAGGAACACCGCCACGAACTTGTGATGGAAGCTCTTGTCCCAATCCTCATGTGTCATCTCCCGGCCGCTGGGTGTCAGCCAGGCGATATCGCGGACTTCGTCGCCGCTTCGGATCGGCTCGCCCTCGAAGAATCGGCGGCGGCGAAACACCGGATGGTTGGTGCGCAAGTTGGTCGCCCGCCGGGCAAAGGCCAGCAGGTCGGAGTTCTTGTCGACCAATGACCAGTCCATCCAAGCCAATTCGGAGTCCTGGCAGTAGACGTTGTTGTTGCCCAGTTGGGTTCGCCCGATCTCGTCTCCGTGCGCGATCATCGGTGTGCCCTGGCTGATCATCAGGGTGGCCCAGAAGTTGCGCATCTGCCGGCAACGAAGCGCCACGATGTCGGGGTCGTCGGTAGGGCCTTCGACGCCGCAGTTCCACGACCGGTTGTGGCTTTCTCCGTCGCGGTTGTCCTCGCCGTTGGCTTCGTTGTGCTTCTCGTTGTAGGACACCAGGTCGTTCAGCGTGAATCCGTCGTGTGCGGTGACGAAGTTGATGCTGGCGCTGGGGCGGCGGCCGGTCACCTCGTAGAGGTCCGAGGAGCCGGTCAGCCGAGAGGCGAACTCGCCAAGGGTCGCGGGCTCGCCCCGCCAGTAATCGCGCACAGTATCGCGATACTTCCCGTTCCACTCGGTCCACAAACCAGGAAAGTTCCCGACTTGGTAGCCGCCCTCGCCGACGTCCCATGGTTCGGCGATCAATTTGACCTGGCTGACCACCGGATCCTGCTGCACCAGATCGAAAAACGCGCTCAATCGGTCGACGTCGTGCAATTCGCGGGCCAGGGTGGAGGCCAGGTCGAACCGGAACCCGTCGACGTGCATCTCGGTCACCCAGTAGCGCAACGAGTCCATGATCAGCTGCAGGGTGTGCGGATGCCGCGCGTTGAGGCTGTTGCCGGTGCCGGTGTAGTCCTTATACAACCGCAGGTCCTCGTCGACGAGCCGGTAATAGGCAGTGTTGTCGATGCCACGGAAGTTGATCGTGGGGCCCAGGTGGTTGCCTTCGGCGGTGTGGTTGTAGACCACGTCGAGGATGACCTCGATGCCGGCTTCGTGCAGGCTGCGCACCATCATCTTGAATTCGGCCACCGCGCCGCCGGGATGCCGGGTGGACGCGTACTGGTACTGCGGTGCGAAGAACCCGAATGTGTTGTAGCCCCAGTAGTTTCGCAGGCCGAGTTCGAGCAGCCGCTGGTCGTGCAGGAACTGGTGTACCGGCATCAGCTCGAGCGCGGTGACGTTGAGCGACTTGAGGTGGTCGATGATCGCCGGGTGGGCCAACCCGGCATAGGTGCCCCGCAGCTCTTCGGGGACGCCGGGATGCGTCTGCGTCATGCCCTTGACGTGGGCCTCGTAAATGACCGTCTCGTGGTACGGGGTGAGCGGCGCTCGGTCGAACGCCCAGTCGAAGAACGGATTGATCACCACGCTGGTCATGGTGTGGCCGAGCGAATCGACCATCGGCGGAGTGCCGGTTTCGGCGGAGTCGCCGTTCGTCGCAACGGCGTTCAAGTCGTAGGAGAACAGCGCCTGGCCGAAGGTGAAGTCACCGTCGAACGCCTTGCCGTAGGGGTCGAGCAGCAGCTTGCTCGGATCGCAGCGATGACCGGCCGCGGGGTCGAATGGACCGTGCACGCGAAATCCGTAGCGCTGACCCGGGACGATGTTCGGCAAGTAGGCGTGCCAGACATATCCGTCTACCTCGTCCAGCGGGACGCAGGACTCGCTGCCGTCCTCGCCGATCAGGCACAAGTCGACCTTGTCGGCGATCTCGGAGAACAGCGAAAAGTTGGTGCCGGCACCGTCATAGGTAGCCCCGAGCGGATAGGCGGTGCCAGGCCACACGGTGGGCAGCGTCGGTTCGGTCGCTCCGGCGTCGTCGGCGCTGTTCGACATCACTTGACCTTATCGGGGCCGCAGATCCCCGCCAGTCATCACCACCAACCGGTGTCAGCCGCAATCTGCCGGCCCAGCTCAGGCGCCAGGGTCCGCACGTAGGTGGGGGACAAATGGTGAGCGCCGTGGTAGATCAGCACGTTTCCCTCGACGGGGCGGCAGACGTCGGGGCGACAGATCGCGTCCGACATGTCCAGCGGCTTGAGCAACGGGAACCGCTCGACGAAGTCCAGGGTGGGATTGTGATCGACCAGCAGGTCGGAGCGCTTGATCGCGCACGACTCCGCGTTTCCCTTCTTGGCCAGGCAGTCCGCGGGATCGAACGGCTTACCGTCTTTGACCAGCCAGGGAGTGTCTCGCATGGCCAGCACGGGGATGTTGTTGTCGGAGAACGTCTGCCAGATCCCGATGTAAGTTGCCGGCATCACGTCGCCGGCTTTGATGTTCCACGGTCGAGTCGACGTGGTGAAGACGTAGTCGGGACGGTCGGCAACCACCTTGTTCATCACTGTCCGCACCCACTCGCGGCACTGCGGGTAGGCCGCATTGTTGCCCATGATCAGCGGGACTTCTTCGGTGGACAGCGGACAGCCCATCTTGAGGTAGGTCACCACTTTGAAGTGGTGTAACTGCCCGAGCAGGTTCAGCGCGGGCAGCCAGTGTTCTGCGTGCGATCCACCGGCCAATGCGATGGTCCGGGTGGCGTCCGGATCGCCGTAGGTGCAGTTGACCACCGCGGGGTTGACGAAGTCGCTGATGCAGCCGTCCCGGGTGGTGGCGGGCAGGTCCTCTTTGATCTCCAGCACGGTGGGCCGCATCCGCAGCGTGGGAACCCGCACATGAGCGGTCAGGGCCATGGCCCCGGGATAGTCGTGGGGGTTCAGGCGTTTCAGCTCGTGGCCCGCGGCGCGTTGGTCGCTGACGTGCTCCCGCCAGGTGAACGAGGTCGCGGTCAGGGTGACGCCCAAGAGCACCACGATCGACCCCAGGGCCATCGTGGGCCGGCGGAGCCGCACCTGCCAGGGGACCGTCGGGACACGCGGCGCCGATGCGGCACCCTTAGGAGACCGGTCTCGCAACGGGTCCTCGACGAGCCGGGTGGTCAGGTGCGCCAAGACGCCGGATACCAGCAGCACCGCCGTGCCCTCGACGAAGCCGGCGTGCGCGTGGCCGGAGTAGGAAAGCCAGAAGATCAGCAGCGGCCAGTGCCACAGGTACAGCGAGTACGCCATCGCGCCCAGGGTCACCAGCGGCCCCGCGGCCAGCAGTCGGTTCGGCAGCGGCAGCCGATCACCGGTGCCGTCACGGGTGCCCAGGTTGGCGCCGGCGAGGATCATCAGCATCGTGGCGCCGACCGGTACCAATGCCCACGGGCCGGGAAATTCCTTGACGCCGTTGATCAGGGCGCCGCACGACAGGATCGCCGCCAGCGCGACGGTGGCGAGCACCGTGCGCAGCCACATCGGCCAGCGAATATAGGGCACCAGCGCGCCGACCAGCGCTCCCAGCAGCAGCTCCCATGCCCGCGCGAAGCTGTTGTAGTAGGCGTCCGCCTGGTTGGCCTGATGAGCAAAGATCGCGAAGACGAAGGACGCCACCGTCAAGCTGCTCAGCAGCACCACGAACGCGGTTCGCAAATAGGGAGCCGCTGTGACCCGAATGGAGCCCCGAAACAGCCGGCGGAACAGGAAGGCGCACCCGGCGACCAGTAGCAGGAAGCCGATGTAGAACTGGCCCTGCACCGACATGGACCAGATGTGCTGCAGGGGGCTGACCGCTTCGCCGGCCCGCAGGTAGTCCGACGCCGAGCTGGCCAGTTCCCAGTTCTGGTAGTAGCCGAGGCTGGCCAGGCTCTGGTCGGCGAACGTCTCCCAGCGAGTTTGGGGCTGCACCAGGACGGTGAGCAGCGCACAGCCGGCCAGGACGACGACCAGAGCGGGTAACAGCCGCCGAACCAGGCGGGCCACTTCAGCCGGTGGTGACAGCGTGACCGTCGGGTTGAGCGCGGCGCGGAGCATTTTGCCGCCGAAGAAGAACCCGGAAAGCGCCAGGAACACGTCGACACCACCGGACACCCGGCCGAACCAGACGTGGAACATCGCGACCAGCGCGATGGCGACACCGCGCAAACCGTCGAGGTCGTAGCGGTAAAAACCGGACGGCCCGGCGGCCGTCCTGGCTGGCTGTCCGGCCGGCTGCGCAGTCGCAGCCGGCGGGTGGGGTGGTGACAGGCTCAGCATGATCGAAAGCCAATTTACCCAAACCCCGCCACTGGTTCTCTCGCTGAGCAGCGAGTCGTGTGGAAACAGGTGGCGGGCGAGTGGAAGGTTCCGACGATTACCGGGTGGCCGGGACGATGGCCGGCTGTAACTGTGCCGGTGCTGCCGGCTGCGCCGGTACTGCCGGCTGCGCCGGGGCCAGCTGCAATGGCGCCTGCGGGGTGGGCGCCACTTGACCCGGCGCCTGCTGTACCGGCGCCGGCTGTCCCGGCACCTGCTGCAGGGGTGCCTGCTGCAATGGGGCCTGCTGACCCGGTGCCTGCTGGACTGGGGCCTGCTGACCCGGTGCCTGCTGAACCGGAGATTGCTGACCCGGTGCCTGCTGAACCGGAGATTGCTGAACCGGCGCCTGCTGCGCTGGAGTCGGCTGGGCTCCGAGGATTCGGACCAGGTAGGGCGTCATGTTGCTGGTGCGGACCGGCGACACCTGGACCCTGTCGCCCACCTCGAGCATCTGCCCGTTGCCGAGGTACATCGCGACGCTCTGCGTGCCTTCGGGACCGTAGAACAGCAGGTCGCCTTTGCGTGCCTGCTGCGGCAGCACCTTTTGGCCGACCCGATACATCTGGCCGGACGACCGCGGCAACTTGATTCCGGCGCCGGCGTAGGCGTATTGCATCAGGCCCGAGGCGTCGAATCCGACCGTCATGGCGCCGGTACCGGTGCCGCGGGAGGGGCCGTTGACGCCGCCGCCGGCCCAGGAGAAGGGCACACCGCGCTGCGAAAGACCGCGGGCAACCACCACGTCGGTGGCCTGTTGGTAGTCCATCGGCCGGGCGCCCGGGTCCGCAGCCGCGAGACTGGGTGTGACCGCCACAGGGGCAACCGACATCACCAGACCGATGGCGAAGGCGTAGATGCGTTTCATTCTGATTTCACCCTCTCTTGGGGTTTTATGCCTCGGCGCGATGACTACGCGCGTCGGCTGTCGTTCCATGACTCGCGCGATGGCGGGGCTCCCGTGGCCCACCTCTATTCACACCAGTCACTACAGACACTTTTGCAACAGAAAAGACCAACCGCCAGATCCGCGGAGGATTATTTGTCGGAATGAGATCGCACGGTGACTGCCCAGCCGAATGCTGGCTGTCCAGCTGTGATGTGACTCTCAGATGAGGGTATGCGGCGGCGCCGTCGCAGCGGCGTCAGTGCCAATATCGTTCGCTGAAAGTTGTCAGAGCGTAGCCGGCCAGAGAGCTGAGCATGAGGATGGCGGCCGCCATGATGGGCCAGAAGAACATGTACCAGCCCCGCAGCAGGGAAACGATCGGGCCGATCGCAGCCGCCGCAACGGCCGCACCGATACCGCCCCACATCACCGGGTAGATGTATTGATCGGCGCCGAAGGGGACCAGTCCGCAACTGCCGTCCGGGCACGCGTCGGCGGCGAAGCCGAACAGTCGCGAGGGCAAGCTCGTCGTGGTCGCCATGACGACGAGCAGCGTCAACAGTGCGCAGGTGCCGACCACGTCCCAGACGGCGATCCGCAGCCGGAGGGTCTGCGGGTCCCGGCCGTCGGAGTCGCCGGCGTCGTGCGGCGGTTGCGGCGAAGCCATGCCGCTAGATGCTTCCCGATCTCGGGGGTTTCTGCGACCCGCGGCGAAGATCGGCCCAGCCAGCCGCCTACCCTCGGTCTCTATGTCTGCGATGACTCCCGGGCTGACACCCGAGCAGGTCAGCGCGATCGACGAGGCCCATCTGTGGCATCCCTACAGCACCATCGGCGCTGAAGTCATACCGCCCGCCGTCGCGGTGGCCGCCCGCGGCGCGTGGCTGACCCTGATTCGCGACGGCAAGCCGATAGAGGTGCTCGACGCGATGAGCTCCTGGTGGACGGCGATCCACGGGCACGGCCACCCGGTGTTGGACGCGGCGCTGACCCACCAGCTCGGCGTCATGAACCACGTCATGTTCGGCGGGCTCACCCACGAGCCGGCGGCCCGGCTGGCGCAACTGCTGGTCGACATCACCCCGGCGGGGCTGCAGACGGTCTTCTTCAGCGACTCCGGATCGGTATCGGTCGAGGTGGCGGTGAAGATGGCGCTGCAGTACTGGCGCAGCCGGGGGCGGCCCGCCAAGCATCGCCTGATGACCTGGCGGGGCGGCTACCACGGCGACACCTTCACGCCGATGAGCATCTGCGATCCCGACGGCGGCATGCACGAACTGTGGTCCGGGGAAAATGCCGTGCTGGCCGCCCAGGTTTTCGCCCCGCAGGTACCCCGCGACTACGACCCCGGCTACAGCGCGGCGTTCGAGGCGCAACTGGCTCGTCACGCGGATGAGCTGGCGGCGGTGGTCGTCGAGCCGGTCGTACAGGGCGCCGGCGGGATGCGCTTTCACGACCCGGACTATCTGCGGGACCTACGAGAGATCTGCGGGCGTCATGACGTGTTGCTGATCTTCGACGAGATCGCGACGGGCTTCGGCCGCACCGGCGAACTGTTCGCCGCCGACCATGCCGGCGTGAGCCCAGACATCATGTGCGTCGGCAAGGCGCTGACCGGCGGATACCTCAGCTTGGCGGCGACCTTGTGCACGACCGGCATCGCGCACACCATCAGCGCGGGTGAGGCCGGCGCGCTGATGCACGGGCCCACCTTCATGGCCAATCCGCTGGCGTGTGCGGTGTCGGTGGCAAGCGTCGAGGTGCTGCTCGCCCAGGACTGGCGGTCGCGGGTGGCAGAGATCGCCGCCGGCTTGTCGGCCGGCCTGGAAGCCGGTCGGGGGCTGCCCGCAGTGACCGATGTCCGGGTGTGTGGCGCCATCGGCGTCATCGAATGCGACCGGCCCGTCGACCTGGCCGTCGCCACCCCGGCGGCACTTGACCGCGGCGTGTGGCTGCGCCCGTTCCGCAACCTGATCTACGCAATGCCGCCCTACATCTGCCCGCCCGGCGAGATCGCGCAGATCACCTCTGCGATGGTCGAGGTCGCCGGGCTGATCGGCTCTCGTAGGCTTTAAGCCCATGAACGCCAGCCGGCAGACGCCGATCGAGCTGTCACCGCTGGCCTGGCTGGAGGAGGTGGAGGAGCAGCGCCGCGCGGCCGGACTGCGTCGTGCGCTGCGGCCCCGTCCCGCCGTCGCCACCGAGCTTGATCTGGCGTCCAACGACTACCTCGGCCTGTCGCAGCATCCCGACGTCATCGAAGGTGGGGTCCGGGCGCTGCGCACCTGGGGCGCCGGTGCCACCGGTTCACGCCTGGTCACCGGCGACACCGAACTGCACCAGCAGTTCGAGTCCGAACTCGCCGACTACATGGACGCCCCGGCGGGCCTGCTGTTCTCCTCCGGCTACACGGCCAACCTCGGGGCCGTCGTCGGACTCTCGGGACCCGGCTCGCTGCTGGTGTCCGACGCCTATTCGCACGCTTCCCTGGTGGATGCCTGCCGGCTGTCGCGCGCTCGAGTGGTGGTCACGCCGCACTGCGACGTGGACGCCGTGAACGCGGCCCTGGAATCGCGCCACGAGGAGCGAGCCGTCGTCATCACCGACTCGGTATTCAGCGCCGACGGCGCGCTGGCCCCGGTCCGTGAACTGCACGACGTGTGCCGACGCCATCGCGCACTGCTCATTGTCGACGAGGCGCACGGTCTGGGTGTGCGCGGCAACGGCCGCGGGCTGGTGCACGAGCTCGGGCTGGCGGGCGCACCCGATCTGGTGATGACTACGACGCTGTCCAAGGCGCTGGGCAGTCAGGGCGGCGTGGTGCTCGGGCCGCATGCGGTTCGAGATCACCTGATCGATGCCGCCCGCCCGTTCATCTTCGACACCGGGCTGGCCCCGGCGGCGGTGGGCGCCGCGCAGGCCGCGCTGCGGGTTTTGCGGGCCGAGCCGTGGCGACCGGAGGCGGTGCTGCGACATGCCCGCATCCTGGCCGGGATCTGCGATGTGACTCCTGGGCCTGAGTCGGCGGTGGTGTCGGTAATCCTCGGTGATCCGGACGTGGCGCTGGCCGCCGCCACCGCCTGCCTGGACGCCGGCGTGCGGGTGGGGTGCTTCCGGCCCCCCACCGTGCCGGCCGGGACTTCGCGGCTGCGGCTTTCGGCGCGTGCGTCCCTCGACGCCACCGAGCTTGCAGTTGCTGAGCGGGTGCTGACTGATGTTCTTCGGGGTCCACCCGATTCACGCCGTTGACTGTCCTGGTCATCACCGGGACCGGCACGGGCGTCGGCAAGACCGTCGTCACCGCGGCGTTGGCGTCTTACGCGTGCCAGGCCGGAATCGACGTGGCGGTGTGCAAGCCGGTGCAGACCGGGACTGCCGACGGCGACGACGACCTCGCCGACGTGGCCCGGCTGTCCAGGGTGACCGAGCTCGTAGGGCTGGCGCGATATCCGCAGCCGATGGCGCCGGACGCCGCGGCCGAGCAGGCCGGGATGGCGCTGCCCACCCGCGACGAGCTGTTGGAGCTCATCCGTGGACTGGACCGGCCCGGACGGCTGACGTTGGTCGAAGGCGCCGGGGGTCTGCTGGTCCAGCTCGGCCAGGCCGGGGTGACGTTGCGTGATCTCGCCGCCGACCTCGGCGCCGCGGCCCTGGTGGCCGTCAGTGCGGAACTCGGCACCCTCAACCACACCGCGCTCACCTTGGAAGCGCTTGCCACACATCAGATTTCGTGCGCCGGACTGGTGATCGGCAGCTGGCCGGGGCGGCCCGGCTTGGTGGAGACCTCGAATCTCGGTGCGCTGGCCCGGCTGGCACCCGTGCGGGCGGCGCTACCCGCCGGGGCGGGATCGATGAGCGCCGCCGACTTCGCGACGATGAGCGCGGCCGCGTTCGACCGCGACTGGGTGACGGCGCTGGCGCGCTGATGGTCCATTCGATCGAGTTGGTCTTCGACCGCGACACCGAGGCCGCGATCCGCCGCATCTGGGACGAGCTGGCCGGCGCCGGAATACCCAGCCAGGCCCCGGCCAGCCGGCCGCATGTGACGCTGGCAGTCGCCGAACACATCGACCCCGCCGTCGACCAGTTGCTGTCTCCAGTCGCCGCGCGGCTCCCGCTCAAGGCCGCGGTAGGCGCATCGGTGCTGTTCGGCCGGGCCAACGTCGTATTCGCCCGGCTGGTGGTGCCGACCAGCGAGCTGCTGGCCCTGCACGCCGAGGTGCATCGGCTGTGTCTGCCGCATCTGTCACCGGCGCCGATGTCCAACAGCCTGCCGGGTCAGTGGACCGCACACGTCACGCTGGCTCGCCGGGTCGGTGGTCCGCAACTGGGCCGGGCACTGCGCATTGCGGGCCGGCCGGCGCAGATTGACGGCCGCTTCGCCGGCTTGCGGCGCTGGGAGGGCAACAAACGCGCCGAGCACCCGATCGGCTAAGCCCCGCGAGGTCGATCGAATGCCTTGTCACACTGCCTGTTCGGCCATTGTGGCTTGTTGAATCCTGGCGCGTTGCTCGTCGATGGCGCGGCCCAGGTCTTGCAGCAGCAAAGGCTTGCTCATGACGAACTGGACGAGGTGCTCGCGGTCTATTTCCAGCGCTGTCACTTCCGATATGGCCCGCGCATCGGCCAGGTTGGGTTGCCGGGTCAGCGCAGTCACCCCGAGGAATGAGCCCTCGTCCATAGTGCCCAGTCCGAGGGCCGACCCATCCTGAGCGACGGCCGTCAGTCGCACGCTCCCCGCGATCAGAAAAGTCATCTTGCTGGGCACCCGACCGGCATGCTCGACGATCTCGTTCGCCCCGTAGCGGACAAGTTTGGCGTGCGATCCTAGTGACTGCTGATCCGTTTGGGTAAGCCGCAATACCGGCGCCACAAAGGTCCGCAGCGCTTTCTCGACGCGCTCAGTCGTCGAAAAGTCGTCGTCGGCGCCATCGAGGTGAAGACCCTCGCGCCGAGCCGCGTACCAGAGCCAACGCAGAAAAGTAGCTTGCGCTGCGACGTCGTCAGCGGGCGACTTCAACCCCACGGTGACGTGATACTCGGCGCCACCGGTAGGCACCGCCGTGGCCGCAACATCGGCTTTGCGCTGCGGCAAAGCGTCGGCGACCTGAGACAGCACCGCACACACCCGGTCCGGCGGGTCGGCCTCGGCGAACGTGGTTGTTATCACCAGTTGGTGGCCGCCGGGCGGACGGCTGAGGTTGGTGAACGAGGTGGTCGCGAGCACCGAGTTGGGGGTGATCTGCAGTCCGCGCCCGGTCCGGATATGGACGGAACGCCAGTTGGCCTCCACGATCTGGCCCCGAGCCGCCGGGGTGTCCAGCCAGTCGCCGATGCGGAACGGCTGCTCGAACAACATGAACAGGCCGGACACGATCTGCCCGACGGAATTTTGCAGCATCAGACCGATGACCACCGACGTCACACCCAGCGCCGTGAAAAGGCCGCCGACGCGCACGCCCCACACATACGACAAGATGACCGCCAGACCCACACCGATCAGCAAGAACCGGGTCACATCGAGGAAGATGCCCGGGATCCGCTGGCGCCAGGACCCTTGTGGTGCACCCTCGAACACGGTTGCGTTGAGCCCCGACAGCAACAGCAACAGCACCACGAAGCCGAACACCGTCGCCAGCACGCGCACCGAGCTGATCTGTGCCGGCACCCTCGCCACATTCACCAGCAGCACCAGCAGCGCACCCAACGGGACCAGATAAGTGCGCAGCAACAGAACGGGCCGGGCCAGATAACTCTTCTTGCGGACCAGGCTCTGGTGCCACTCGGTCAGGCCGATCAACAGCAGCGGCAAGCCGAACACCACACCGGCTGCCCAGTAAATCGATGACGAGTCCATGGTGCTCACTGGTCCTCCGTCAATCGCCAGATCTGCTGTTCGGTGCCGCCGACGGTAATGGTGCCCGCTGGTGTGAACTGCCGGATATCGTGCATGGCGTCGTATACCTGTGCGGTGACGTAAACCCCCGATTGTGTTGTGCTGCTGCGCATCTGGTGGGCCAGGTTGACCGCTGCGCCCCACATGTCGTACACGATGCTGGAGCGTCCGACCAGTCCACTGATGACGTTGCCCGTGTTGATACCGGCTCGGAGCGCCAGATGATGGCCCGTTTTGCTGTTAAAGCGCTCGATGATGTCCTGCATCTCGACGGCGAATTCGACGGTCCGGTGCACGCTGTCCAGGCGGGGGAAATTCAGCCCGCAACTGGCGAGGTAGCCGTTGTGCAAGGTGCGAATCGGCTCGACGCCAAGCGCTTCCGCGGCGGAATCGATTTCCTTGATCAGTTCGTCGACGATGCCCACCAGTTCGTGGCCGGTCAAATCATTCGAGATCTCGTCGAGGCCGACGATGTCGGCGAAGATGACGGTGACGTCCTGGTGTTCCGACGCAATCGTCTGTTCACCCTCGCGGTAACGCTGCGCAACCGGCTCAGGCATCAACGACCCGAGGAGACGGTCGTTTTCCTTTCGTTGTTGGGTCAGCAGAACTTCCTTCATCTGCAGACTCCGGCTCATATCGTTGAAAGTGTCGGTGAGTTCACCGATTTCATCGCGCGATGTCACCGGAATCGCGACATCGTAGTTCCCTGCGCTGATCTCCTCCGCGCCGGCCTGCAACCGCCGGATGGGCCGCACGAATACCTGGGCGACCAGCAGCGCAGCCACGCAGATGACGAAAACCATTGCTGCAATGGTCAACACCAGCGTTTGGGTGACCGACACGATCCGGGCGTTGGCTTCGGCGGTTTCTCTGGCCGCCACAATCGACCAGTGCAGGTCGGAATTCGGCACCGACAGCGGACCGTAGGCCGCCAGTTCCCGACGACCGAGATAATCGGTGTCGATGACGGTTCCGGTCTCGCCGCGTTCGGCGGCGCGGACAGCCGTCGTCGCGACGGGCTGGACCAGCGTCGTGCCACCCCACTTGATGGCTTTGTCGACGGTATCGGATCGAGTGCCTGCCGCTATCGCCTCACTCTTGAATCGCCTTGGATCTTCGAGGAATAGCCGTGAATCAGAACGCATCAGGTTGTCGGGGCCGGCGAGATAGGTCTCGCCGGTCTTGCCCATCCCGACGGCTTCCCAATGCTTGTCGGTCGTCATGATGCGGTTGATTTTCAGGATCGGCAAGGGCAGGGCCAGGACGCCCGACGCTCCGCCGGGTGCGCCGATCGGTGCCACCAACCACGCGATGGGTATGCCTTGAGCGGGCTGATAGGGCTGAAAGTCGGTGATCCACACGAAATCCACCGAACTTGCGGCCATCGCTTTCTCGTAGGCGCCGCGCAGGTTGGATTGCCGGTACGGACCGGTGAGGAGATTGGTACCGAGGGCGGCGCTCTTGTTCACGCTGTAAACGACGTTGCCGCGCGTGTCGAGTAGCAGCGCGTCGCGGTATTCGAAGCGGGTCGCGATCTCGCGAAAGTAGTTGTTGAAGCGGGCATTCGCCGCTGACCACGCGCTGCCGTCGCCGGCGTCGTCGGATGCGGGCGAAGCCCCGGCCGCGGTGTAGTGCGCCTGCAGGTATTTCTGCGAATTGTTGCTCGGCAGTACGGCGTCCAGATCCAGCTTGGTGCCGGTGTCCCGCTCGACTGGCTTGATCAGCTTGTCGTTGTAATAGTTCACCAGCGCCTGCTGCTGCCCGGGATCGATCGTCGCGTTCGCCAGTTGGTCGAACCCGGCTGTGAACGCCTGAACCGCCTCCAGGGCGGTAGTTCCGCGGCTATAGATGATCAGCGAATTCGTCAGATCCGAGAACAGCGTCTCGATTGCGCGCTTCTGCGCCTCACGCAACTGCGTCATCCGTTCGGAAGCGGCAGGCAGCAGGGCACGGCGAATGGAGACGTACCCGACCACCCCGATCACGCCCAGTGACATCAGGCTGGACACCAGCAGCATGATCATCACCTTGGACTGGATGCTGATCCGAGACAGCGGACGCGGGCGACGCTTGCCCCTGGGGGCCGGGGTCGCTTCGTCCGGAGGTACCGGCTCGGTCCGGCGCTGCGTCGACAATTGACTTCCTCTCGGTTGCGGACCGGCGCGACCACAAAGCCTTTGCAGCTTTTGCAACCGCTGGAAACCAGCTTCGTCAGCCTCAGATACATGCTGGTGCACGGCCCGAAACCCGCGACAGCGGGGGGTGCGCCCGCACACCTACCCGCCGAACAGCAAATACAAACCGGTGAACGTGTAGCCGACCATGACCAGCATCATGGTGAGCTGACCGGTCAGCTGATGCCCATCCGGCAGCAGCCGCAGTGCCTTGTCGTGTGCCGCGATCACCGCCACGATGTGCCCGGTGACCACGCATCCCACCTTGATCGCGGCGAGCACCGGGGGATGCGCCGACAACACGTAGGCGACGTGCAGGTGCGCCAGCCCCAGCAGGTTCCACCCCCGGCCGAACGGGTCGGCCATGGCGAAGACGGCCTGCTGTCCGCGCTCCACCAGATAGGTCAGATAGTGCGCGAAAATATAGCCCACCACGATCGGGATCAACGAGTGGGCCATCTTGCCCGGCAAAGCGCGACGCTGCTCGCGGTCCAGCCCGCCGGTGGCCCGGGCGGCCAGCGAAAAGGTCACTGCCACAACCGCAATGAACACAATCAGCCCGACCGTGCGGAGCACGGACGACGAAACCGTCACCGGCACACCATGTGCTGCGCGCGTCAGCCGGTCGGCGAAGTTTCGCCAAGTGGGTGACGACGAGAAGCTGTCGAACGCCGTCGACCCGAGTAACACCGCCAGCAGCACGACCACACCCGGCCGCACGGGCAGCGACGGCAGGTGGTCGAGCGGGTTCCCCACGACGATTCTTCCGGTGGCCGGATTGCGCCGAAACGGGCACAGACGCGAGACCGCGACGCTGTACACACCGAACGGGTCGGCCCGGGCCAGCCAACGCTGCCCGCACAGCCAGGCTCCGATCAGCATCGCCGCGGCATAAATCAGCAGCCAGGCCCGCACCCAGGGCAGCGACGCCGAGTCCGGGCTGGCCAGCTCCATCCAGACGAACGCGAACAGCCCGACCGCGGCGGGCCGATACCCCCAAGCTTCCGGATAGGACCACCGTGACTGCCCGAGTCGCTCTGGCGCCAAGCGCCGAAGCAGCAGGTACACGGTGCGCATCGGCGAGATCACTCGCCACACCGGTCCGCAGCACAACGAAGCCGCCACCAGCCCGACCCACAGCAGCACGTAGAACGCCCCGAGCAGCGCGTTCGACTGTGTTTCCGGACCCCGCACCCCGGCCGCCACCACCCACACCGCGAAAACCAGCGCGACTCCTGCGGCCGCCCACCGCGTCGCGCGGGCATCGACGAGCGTGGTGACCGCCGTCGGCAACGGCCGCCCCGGCTTGAGCGGATCGAACCGTGGCCGCCGCCAGGCGAACGCCACCAAGGCGAACGTGAACGTCAACGCCCACGCGGCGCCGACCATCGCGTAGGCGTAGGGGACCGGAAGATCACCGGAGCCGCCAAGACCGTGCGCCAGCACCACCGCGGCGCCGGCGCCGGTCACGGGCGCACTTGAATGGTGGCGATTGTGCGCTTCAGGTGGTGCAGTTCGACCTCGACCTGGCCCGGAACGCCGACGGTGAACTGAAACGTCTGATTCGGTGCGGCCGCGACCTGGAACTTGTGGTCGGGGGTCGAGTGCACGTGCAGCTCGTCAGCGGCGTCGCTGGTGACTTTCAACGTGATCTGCTGGTTCACCTTGGCCTGCAGTTCCGCGTTGGTCGGGGTGACCTGGCCGTTCGCGATGGTGACGTTGACGTCCAGGCCTGCTGCTGGGGGTTGGCTCGGCGAACCGCCGCAGCCAACCAGGCCGCAAGCCAAGGCCGTCACCCACGTCGCGATGAGGGTGTTGCGAAATCGCATCGCGTTACGCCGCTTTCGGCACCGGCTGCTTGTCCTCGACCGGCTCCGGCTCGCCGACAGCGTTGTTGAGGCGTCCCGCGCCCCAGGTCAGCCCGGCGATGACCATCAACGTGAAGATGAGCACCACGATCGAACCGGCCGTGAACAACCATGCCGGCGCACTCTGGTCGCGTTCCCGCTGCAGGATGGTGATCTCCTGGACGAACGGCCGGGTCGTCGACTCCGCTTTCACCTCGGGCGCGGGAATGGCGGCATCTTCTGGTGCGAAGATCGGCACAGCCGTCATGGTGTAGCCGTCTTGAATCCGCATCAGCGTCTTCCACGATCCCCAAACGGGCACCGGCTGGGTGGAAACATAGTGCCCTGAGTCGACTTTCCGGAGCCGGTCGATCAGCAGACCCCGGTCGTTTTCCATTCGTCCCTGCCAGGACAGCACGGTCACCCATTCGGGGTGGTCGCTGACCATATTGGTCGGGTTGAGCTGCAGATCGACCGACACCATGCGCTGGCCGGGTGGGCTGCCGGGCAGGTCCGTCAAGGTGATCTTGGCGGTGTCTTGTCGCGGCACCACGATGTGCAACCCGTTGGCCACCGCACCGCCGATCACCAGCACCGTCGCAACCACAACCGCGATGCCGACCGGGCGGTTGGGCAGGCGCTGGCCGGTGAGCACCATGCCGAACAATGCCCCGCAGACGCCGGTCAAGACCCCTACCGGCACCGCCATCGCCAGGGCCTCGGCCCACATGCTGACCGGCCACGGGTAGTGGTACACCGCGCTGATCCAGAGCGACTCCAGCCACAGCCCGATGGTGCTCACACCCAGGCCGGCGACCGCACCGAAGGCGATCGGGCGCCGCAGCAGCGGTGTCAGCGCCAGCAACTCGACCACCACCGCGGGGCCCAGATAGAGCGGGAACCAGTTGATCGGAGCACCCAGCACAGGCCCGACCAGGAGCGCGACAACACCACGCAGTGCAATGGCAAACACGGCGGCGATGATCGCAGCGCCGCGGCCCATGGTGATCCGTGCGGCGACCGCCGCCACCGCGCCCGCCGCGGCGATCATCATCGGCTGTAGTACCAGGCGGAATTGTTCGACGCCGAAGTCGTATTCGATCTGATAGACCGACAAGCCGATGAACATTCCGCCGAATGACAGGTAGCGCAGGAACGAGATGAACGTGCCGAATGCGACCTTTTCGCCTTGTGCCGCTTCGCCTTCGCGCTCCAGCATCAATACCGCGAACAGGGAGAAGCCGGCGCCGCCGATCATCATCAAATGCGTTGGGCCCCATAGGGTGACGTCTTGGCCGAAGATCCGGTGCCAGATGTCGTCGAGCGGAAAACCGATCATCGCGTAGAGCCCGCAACCCGCCATCAGGATGCCGCCGACCGGTGCATACCAATTGCTGGTGATGCGCACGGCGGCCGGCCCGGGCTTGTCGAACGGCAACACGATCGCCAACATTCCGCCGACGAAGATCCCGAACAGGCCGATGATGATGAAATAGTGCGCCGGATTGGCCAGCGGGCCGGGGTCGCGGCCGTTACCGATGTGCCAGCTGACGTCCCAGATGAACCCGAACAGGGCGCAAATGATCGACGTGGTGTACACCAGCACCGGGAGCGCCACCCACGACGGGCGCTTGAACTTGACGCCCATCCAGTCGGCGAATCGGCCCAGCCAATCGATCCGACGGCTGCGATGCGCGTGACCCACCCACAGCATCACCGCGGCTATCACCACCGCGGCAATCGAGAGCCCGATCACCTGGTTGAGTCCCGCGCCTCGGGCCGGCGCCTCCGCAACGATTCCTATCTCCACGGTTACTGCCTCTCACGCTCGCCGGGAAAGTTGATCTTAGCCGCTGGAACTTACTTCGCAGTAAGCTCGCGACTCGCTGAGAATGCCCCGATCCAGCCTGCGTCAATCCTGATTTTTGTCCGAAGGCGTGCCGTTGCGCCGGTCCTTCAACGCGACGTACAAGACCACCCCGACAACGACCACCGCCGGCAGAAAAGCCGGTACTGCCAGCAGCAGCATGTGGTGCGCCAGATACGCCACGTGCGGGTCGGTCACCATGCTGGTATACCCCGGCGGCCTCGTGATCTGCGCCCGTTACCCTACTTTGAACACCTTTTATTCAGCGCTGTCCGATGGGGCAGGTGTGGTTGCATGCTCGCAAGGCTCGGCCACGAACAAAGAGGCAGGGGAGTACGTGACGCAAGCGGCAACTCGACCGACGGCACAGGCCGGCCACGACTCGGACATTGTGACCGCCATTTTGGCCAATGCCCGCGAGCAAGTGCTGGAGCGCGGAGAGGGATTGACCAAGGACCAGGTGCTACAGGTGCTGCAGCTGCCCGACGACCGGCTCGAGGAGCTGCTGGCGCTGGCCCACGAGGTGCGGATGCGCTGGTGTGGCCCCGAAGTCGAGGTCGAGGGCATCATCAGCCTGAAAACCGGCGGTTGTCCGGAGGATTGCCACTTCTGCTCCCAGTCGGGGCTCTTCGAGTCGCCGGTGCGCAGCGCCTGGCTGAACATCCCCAGCCTGGTCGAGGCTGCCAAGCAGACCGCCAAGTCCGGCGCCACCGAGTTCTGCATCGTGGCCGCGGTGCGGGGACCTGACGAGCGGTTGATGGCCCAGGTCGCGGCGGGCATCGAGGCCATTCGCAACGAAGTCGACATCAACATTGCGTGCTCGTTGGGAATGCTGAGCGCCGAGCAGGTGGACCGACTCGCGGACATGGGCGTGCACCGCTACAACCACAACCTCGAGACCGCCCGGTCCTTCTTCACCAACGTGGTGACCACCCACACCTGGGAAGAGCGCTGGCAGACGCTGTCGATGGTGCGCGACGCCGGAATGGAGGTGTGCTGCGGCGGCATCCTCGGCATGGGGGAGACGCTCGAGCAGCGCGCGGAATTCGCCGCAGATCTCGCGGAACTCGGTCCCGACGAGGTGCCGTTGAACTTCCTGAATCCGCGGCCCGGCACCCCGTTCGGCGACCTCGAGGTGATGCCGGTCAGTGAGGCTCTGAAGTCGGTTGCCGCCTTCCGGCTGGCGTTGCCGCGCACCATGCTGCGCTTCGCCGGTGGCCGCGAGATCACCCTCGGTGACCTCGGCGCCAAGCAGGGCATCCTGGGCGGTATCAACGCCGTGATCGTCGGGAACTACCTGACCACGCTGGGTCGCCCCGCCGAGGCCGATCTGGAACTGCTCGACGATCTGCAAATGCCGATCAAGGCGCTCAACGCCAGCTTGTAAGAGACAGGGAAGCCGTGGCTTCAGAAGCGGGTGCACTGGGCGCTCCGGTCAGTGCCGGTGTCTACAACGTCTACACCGGCGAATTGGCGGGTACGACCAGCCCGACAGCGGCTCAATTGGGCCTCGAGCCCCCCCGGTTCTGCGCCCAGTGCGGACGCCGGATGGTCGTGCAGGTCCGCCCCGACGGCTGGTGGGCGCAATGCTCGCGGCACGGACAGGTGGACTCGGCCGATGCAGAGGCGCAGCGATGACGGAGTATCCCGCTCACGTTCCTGCCGGCCCTGCCGTGCCTGTCGTGTCTGTTGGCCCGCGGCGCAGGTCGTCGGCACGCCCGGCCATCAAGGTGGCGCTGGCGCTATCGGCGACCGGGCTGCTGATCGGCGGGCTGTGGGCCTGGATCGCCCCGCCGATTCACGCGGTGGTGGCGATCACTCGCACGGGTGAGCGGGTGCACGACTATCTGGGCACCGATTCCCAGCACTTTTTCGTCGCGCCCACTTTGCTGCTCGGTCTGGCCACCGTGGTGGCGGTGGTGGCGCCGGTACTGCTGTGGCAGTGGCGCGAGCAGCGAGGGCCCGGCATGGTTCTCGCGCTATTGGTCGGTCTGGTGGCGGCGGCCGCCGTTGCGGCTGCGGTAGGGGCGGTGTTGATCCGGCTGCGCTACGGCGATTTGAATTTCGACGCTGTTCCGCTGAGCGGTGAGCACCGAATCGCTTACGTCATCCAGGCGCCACCGGTGTTCTACGCGCGCAAACCGCTGCAGGGGGCGGCCACGCTCGTGTGGCCGGCGACCGTCGCCTTGCTGGTATACGCCGTGCTGGCGGCTGCGAACGCACGCGACGACCTGGGCGCTACGCCGCGGGCCGCCAGCCCCGAGAAACCGGGGTTCGTGGAGTCGGTGCACCCGGAGGCCCCGGAGGGGGCCGTGTCATAGCGGGCGGCGGCCCACCTTCTTGCCGGTGATGACCTTGGCCGCGATCACGGCAAGTCGCGCCATGCCGGCGTAGGTCATCGGGTTGAACGCCGTGGGCCATTTGGTCCTGATCAGATGCTGCGTCAGCGGGCGGCGGGCGAAGCGGTCGGTGAGCCAGCGAAGCGCCATCGGGGCAGACAGCGGGTGCAGGAGCATGTGCTCGTTGAACGCGTCGCGGTGGTAGGTGACGTCGGCGCCGCCGGCCGAATAGGCGTCGGCCAGCGTGTCGATGTCGTGAACGTCGATCAGGTAGTCGTGTACGGCCTGCACGATCAAGACCGGCGGCGTGGGCACCGCGGCGCCCAGCCTGATCACGTCGAAGACGTGCGAAATCTCCGGTCTCGACAGCGTGTCTTCGAGCGGCTCGTCCAGGTAGTCGCCCATGTTCTTACCGGCCATATGGATGATCGCGCCCGCCGTCGTCATCTTTTCCAGCCGTTCGAGCAGCGCGCGGCCCTCGTCGTTGGTGTGCTCTTTGATCACCCGGTCCAGGTCGGGGTACGCATGCTGCAGCGCGGCGACCACCAGTCCGGGCAAGCCCGCCAGGAAGGTGCCGTTGAGGCGGCGGAAGGTATTGCCGAGGTCGCCGACCGGCGAGCCCAGCACCGCTCCGACAATGTCCAGCTCGGGCGCGTACTGGCCGCTCATTTCGGCGGCCCACGCGCTGGCCAGGCCACCGCCGGAGTACCCCCACAGCCCGATCGGCGCCTCAGGGGACAGCGCGATGCGTTCCGACTTCTGGGCGGCACGAATGCCGTCCAGGACCCGGTAGCCGGGCTCGCAGGGCACGCCCCACATCCCGTGCAGACCCTCATGGTCGGGTACGGAAACCGCCCACCCCTCGGCGACGGCCGCGGTGATCAGGAAGAGCTCCAATTGGCTGATCGAGCCAATGGCCTTCGCCTTGCGCCGCAGCGCATAGGACGGGAAGCAGCGCGACGACACCGCGTCGATCGCGCATTGATACGACAGCAGCGGACAGACCTGCCCCGGAGCACGTTCTGCCGGGACGATCACCGTGGTCACCGCCGCCTCGGGCCGGCCGTTCAGGTCCATCGTCCGGTACAGCAGTTGGATAGCGCTCACGCGCTGCGGGATCAGGCCGAGAAGCGCCAGCTCGACGTCACGCGAGCGCAGGACCGTCCCGGGCTCGGCGTGCTGATAGCCCGGCGGGGGCTGGTAGAAGGGGTCGTCGGTAGGAAGGAGCGGTCGTACCTTGCGCTGCAACTCCTCATGCGGCGGGCGGCCGATCCACTCCGCGCCAGTCGCACTTGCCAGATTGCCGAGCTCAACCATTGAGGCTCCCTTCATGGCCATCCGGCATTCTCACGAACGAATGGCCGCCAACCAAACCGTAGTGGCCGTGCGGTTTGGCCAGCCACATTTAAACGCCGGCAACTTGCCAGCGTTGTTTCTTACTGATTTCTTACCAATTTACCGGCTCCGGCACAAACCTCTACACGCATCCGCGTGTCTCGCGTCACCCCTCACGGCCCCGGAGGTCTGAGTGCGGCGAATTCGTCGGTGACCCGCAGCTGTGCGTCGGTGAACCGGTATATGGCCGCCGGACGGCCGCCGCTACGGCCGGATTGGGCGAAGGTGCCGGTCTGGGTGATGACTCCCCGGCGGACCAGTACCCGTTGCAGATTGGTCGCGTCGACTTGATAGCCCAATGCCGCGCCGTAGATGTCGCGAAGCGCAGAAAGAGCGAATTCTCTTGGCGCCAAGGCGAATCCGATATTTGTGTAGGACATCTTGGCGGCGAGTCTGGTGTGGGCGTGCGTCACCATCGGGCCGTGGTCGAACGCCATCGGCGGCAGCGAACTGACCGGATGCCAGCGGGTGTCTGACGGCAGTTCGGGGGTGGCGGGGGAGGGCACCAGGCCCAGAAACGTCGATGCGATCATCCGGGTGCCCGGCACCCGGTGTGGGTCGGAGAACACAGCGAGCTGTTCGAGGTGAGATAGCTCTCGCAGGTCGACCTTTTCGGCCAGCTGGCGACGAACCGAGGTGATCATATCCTCGTCGTTGCGCAGCCGTCCGCCCGGCAGGGACCAGGCGCCCCGTTGCGGATCCCGGGCACGCTGCCATAACAGCACGTTAAGCTCCGGTTTTTCGGTGTGAGGCTCTCCCGTAACCGGGCGAACCTGGAACACAACCGCGAGCACTTCATGCGAGGTGCTACCATTGGGCATGTTTTCGATTGTAAGTCGAAAACCTCCTGGTGCGAAAGGAGCGGACCAATGACGGTCCTGAGCCGCACGGACACGCTCGCGGGCGATCTGATGGCCGGCGTCACCGACTCCCCAACCGGATACGCCGGGGTCGACGGCGACGCGCAGTGGGCCGCCGAGATCCGCCGACTGGCACGCGCACGCAACGCCACGGTGCTGGCGCACAACTACCAGTTGCCCGCGATTCAAGACGTCGCCGACCATGTGGGTGATTCGCTGGCACTGTCGCGGATCGCCGCCGAAGCCGCCGAAGAGACCATCGTGTTCTGCGGTGTGCACTTCATGGCCGAGACCGCCAAAATCCTCAGCCCCGACAAGACCGTGCTGATTCCGGATCAGCGTGCCGGCTGCTCACTGGCCGATTCGATCAGCCCCGACGAGCTGCGTGCCTGGAAGGACGAGCACCCCGACGCGGTCGTCGTCTCCTATGTCAACACCACAGCGGCGGTCAAGGCGCTCACCGATATCTGCTGCACCTCGTCGAACGCGGTCGACGTGGTGGCCTCCATCGACCCCGACCGAGAGGTGCTGTTCTGTCCGGACCAATTCCTGGGCGCCCACGTGCGCCGGGTGACCGGCCGCAAGAACATGCATATCTGGGCCGGCGAATGCCACGTGCATGCCGGGATCAACGGCGACGAGCTCGCCGAGCAGGCCCGCGCGAATCCGGAGGCTGAGTTGTATGTGCACCCGGAATGTGGTTGTGCCACTTCGGCTTTGTACCTCGCGGGGGAAGGCGCCTTTCCGGCCGACCGGGTGAAGATCCTGTCCACCGGCGGCATGCTGGACGCCGCCCATCAGACCCATGCCCGCCAGGTCCTGGTCGCCACCGAGGTCGGGATGTTGCATCAGCTGCGTCGCGCGGCGCCGCAGGTCGACTTCCGGGCGGTCAACGACCGCGCCTCGTGCAAATACATGAAGATGATCACCCCGGCGGCGCTGTTGCGCTGTCTGGTCGAAGGCGCCGACGAGGTCCATGTCGATCCGCAGATCGCCGCGGCGGGCCGCCGCAGTGTCCAGCGCATGATCGCAATCGGGCAACCGGGCGGCGGCGAATGACGACCGGCCCCGCTTGGCGGGACAGGGCCGACGTCGTCGTCATCGGCACCGGCGTGGCCGGCTTGGCCGCCGCGCTGGCCGCTCACCGCGCCGGTAGTCGCGTTGTGGTGCTGAGCAAGGCGCTCGGGGTAACGGCGACGCGCTACGCGCAAGGCGGCATCGCCGTCGTGCTTCCCGACCACCCGGACAGCGACGATTCGATCGACGCCCACGTCACCGACACGCTGGCCGCCGGCGCGGGCATGTGCGATCCCGACGCGGTGTACTCCATCGTCGCCGACGGCTATCGCGCGGTAACCGAATTGGTCTGCGACGGAGCGCGATTCGACGAATCGGTCCCCGGCCGGTGGGCGCTCACCCGCGAAGGCGGCCACTCGCGGCGCCGTATCGTGCACGCCGGCGGCGACGCCACCGGCGCCGAGGTCCAGCGTGCGCTCGACCATGCCGCCGCTGCCCTGGATATCCGCAACAGTCATGTGGGCTTGCGGGTGCTGCACGACGGTGCAGCGGTGAACGGGGTCTTGGTGCTGAACCCCCACGGCTGCGGCATCATCAGTGCTCCGTCGGTGATCCTGGCCAGCGGTGGGCTCGGGCATCTCTACCGCGCCACTACCAATCCCGACGGTTCCACCGGCGACGGCATCGCCCTGGGGCTGTGGGCCGGGGTCGCGGTCAGCGATCTCGAGTTCATCCAGTTCCACCCGACGATGCTTTTCGCCGCTTCTCGCAGCGGCAAAACGGGTGGCCGACGGCCACTGGTCACCGAGGCCATCCGCGGTGAAGGGGCGACTCTGGTTGACCGGCAAGGCGATTCGATCATGGCCGGTGTCCATCCGATGGGTGATTTGGCGCCGCGCGACATCGTCGCGGCGGCCATCGACGCGCGGCTGCGGGCCACCGGCGATTCGTGTGCCTACCTCGACGCACGCGGCATCGACGGCTTCGATTCGCGGTTTCCCACCGTCACAGCCGCGTGCCGGTCGGCCGGCATCGACCCCGTCCGGCAACCCATCCCGGTCGTTCCGGGAGCGCACTACAGCTGCGGCGGGGTGGTTACCGATGTCTACGGCCAGACCGAGCTGCCGGGTCTGTTCGCCGCGGGCGAGGTGGCCCGAACCGGAATGCACGGCGCCAACCGGTTGGCGTCCAACAGTTTGCTCGAGGGGTTGGTGGTCGGCGGCCGTGCCGGGAAAGCCGCTGCCGAACATGCGGCGGCGGCAGGCGGTTCGTTCGCGACCCTGCCGGAGCCGGCTCACCACACCGCGCTGGAGCGCGCTGATCTGCAACGCGCGATGAGCCGGGACGCCTCGGTGCTGCGCGACGCCGTGGGCCTGCAGCGACTGTCTGGCAAGTTGTCGGCGGCTCAGCTTCGCACCCCGACCGGCCGCCGCGACTTCGAGGACGTCGCGTTGACAGTGACCGCACGGGCGGTGGCCGCCGCGGCTCTGGCACGCAACGAAAGCCGGGGTTGTCACCACCGCGCCGAATACGACTGTGCCGACCCGGACCAGGCACGCAGCATCGTGGTCCGACTGGCCGACGACGGCAACGGAGTCTGCGCGCAGGCGCTTGCGGCGGTCTGCTGATGATGCTGTCCGATTGCGAGCTGTCGGCCGCTCGAGACGCCATTCGGCGCGGTCTGGACGAAGACCTGCGCTACGGACCCGATGTCACCACCATCGCGACGGTCCCCGGCGAGGCAGTGGCCACGGCGTCGATGGTGACTCGGGAGCCTGGCGTGATCGCCGGGGTCGACGTCGCATTGCTGGTCCTGGACGAGGTGATCGGGTCCAGCGGTTACCAGGTGCTTGACCGCGTTGCCGACGGGACCCGGTTGCAGCCGGGTGAGCCGTTGATGACGGTGCAGGCGCAGACTCGCGGCCTGTTGACGGCCGAGCGGACCATGCTGAACCTGGTCTGCCACTTGTCGGGCATCGCCACCGTCACAGCGGCCTGGGTCGACGCCGTCGCGGGCACCAAGGCCAAGATCCGTGACACCCGCAAGACTCTGCCTGGCCTGCGTCACCTGCAGAAATACGCTGTGCGGGTGGGCGGGGGCGTCAACCACCGACTGGGCCTGGGCGACGCCGCCCTGATCAAGGACAACCATGTGGCGGCCGCGGGCTCGGTCGTCGAGGCGCTGCGGGCGGTGCGCGAGGCCGCCCCCGATCTGCCGTGTGAGGTCGAAGTCGACTCACTTGAGCAGCTTGACGACGTGCTGGCCGAAAAGCCCGAGCTAGTCCTGCTGGACAACTTCCCGGTGTGGCAGACGCAGATCGCCGTGCAGCGACGGGACGCTCGCGCGCCCACCGTACTGCTCGAGTCGTCCGGCGGGCTCAGCCTTGAGAGCGCGGCCACCTATGCCGCGACGGGTGTGGACTATCTGGCGGTGGGTGCGCTGACCCATTCGGTGCGCGCGCTCGATGTCGGCCTGGACATGCCTTAGCTGCTCAGCAACGTGCGCGCCGCGGACTTGGCGGCATGCAGCGCGGCCGCATCGCCGGCTATCCGGGACAGCATCAACGCCCCCTCGATCAACGAGATCACCGCTAGGGCAACACTTTCCGCCTTTTCAGTGGTCCAGCCTTCCGACCGCAATCGATCCTCGATCGCCATCGCCCAACCCGTGAAGACCCGGGCCGAGACCGCGCGCACTTGTTGACTCGCGTTCACCGACTCGGTGGCGAGCGGCTCGATGGGGCAGCCGTCGCGGTGGTCGCCGGCGAGCCCGGCCGCCATCACGTCGATCCACCGATCGACGATGTCCGCCACCGGGCGGCCGGTGGCCAGAAGCCGACGCAGTAGCTGCTCGATGCCGGCGCCGGCGGTGTCGACGACCGCGGCGGCCAACTGCTGCTTGCCCTGCGGGAAGTGGTGATACAGCGAGCCAGGCTTGACGCCGGCCGCGTCGAGGATCTGGTTGAGTCCGGTCGCCGCGTAGCCCTGCCGGCGAAACAGCGTGGCGGCGTTGTCGAGGAGAGCTGCGCGGCTGCGATCTGGTCTCGGCATAACCTTGACAATACTTGAGTGACCACTCAAGAATGCTGAGATGAGGCAGTTGACGTATGAAGATGCCGGGCGCTACGCGTGGCGCGAGGTGCCCGAGCCGACGATTACCGCGCCGCAGCAGGCGCTGGTCCGGCCGCTGGTGGTGGCCTGTTGCGATCTCGATGTCGGTGTCAGCCAAGGCTGGCTGCCGGTGCCGCCGGGACACGCCGTCGGGCACGAGGGCCTGGCCGAAGTCGTCGCGCTCGGCGACGACGTGACCAGCGTCCGGGTGGGCGACCGGGTCGTCGTGCCCTTTCAGATGAGCTGCGGAGCCTGCCCTCAATGCCGTCGGGGTGTGACTGGTTCCTGTGGCTCACTACCTCTGATGTCGACGTATGGCATGGCCCCGATCTCCGGACTGGACGGCGGCGGCTTTCTGTCGGACCTGGTGCTCGTGCCCTACGCCGACGCGATGCTGGTCCCCATCGCCGACACCGTCGATCCGGTGGCTCTGGTCGGGTGGGCGTCGCTGTCGGACAACATTCCCGACGGCTGGCGCACCATCGGGCCCTTCATCGGCGAGCTGGCCAGCCTCGATGAGATCGACCGCCGCGTGCTGGTGGTCGGCCGATTGTCGATCGGGCTGTACGCAGCCGCCTTCGCGGCCGCGTTAGGGACTCACGTCGACTACGTCGACACCGACCCGCAGCGGCTGGCGGCCGCCGAGAAGCTCGGGGCCGTGGTCCACGACATAGCCAAATTAGCCAAACCCGACAAGTCGTGGGACCGCTACCCGGTCACCGTCCACACGTCGACCGATCCGGCGCTGTTGGCGGCGACGCTGCGCGCGACCTGGCCAGACGGCGTGTGTACCGACACCGGTGTCTACTTCCGGCCCACGGTCGAGATGCCGTTGCTGTCGATGTACAGCCATGGCGTGAAGTACGTGACCGGACGCGTCAACGCCCGCGCGGTCATCCCGCGGGTGCTCGAGTTGCTCGCCGGCGGATTGGATCTGGCGCCGGCCGTCGACCGTGTCGTCGCCTGGGAAGACGCTCCGTCGGCCTGGCCGACGATGACTGGGAAGACCGTCTTCACCAGGACCTAGCGTGGGTTTGTGAATCGTGGGCTTTGGGCGTTAATCCTGGGCTTTGGCCGTGAGTCCTGGGCGGAAAAATTGCCAAACCTCCACCCCCATTACACGGCGAAAGCCGTCACTACACGCTCGACGCCCTCACTACACACCCGAATCGGGCTCAAGCGATGTCAGCCACCAACACCGCCATCCGGCGCAGCTGCAGGCGCACCAGCCACGGCAAGTCCGCGCCGTCCGAACCGGCGGGCAGAATCCGGGGATTGATGATGTGCAAGCCGCTGCGGGTGAAATGCACGTAGGCCTCGCCGGCCGCCAGCACGTTTTTCACCCAGTCGGTCTTCCCGTGGCCAAGCGCGATCGACAGCACATTGCCCTTGCGGTAGGTGGTCACGATGGTTTTGTACGGCTTGCCCGACTTGCGACCGCGATGCTCGATGGTGGCGGCGCCGGGCAGGTAACGCGCGATGGGCTTGAGTGCCGGGTTGATGTATTTGACCTGGATGTTCTCGAACCACACTGGATAGACCATCGGGACGCCCGGGGCGTTGTTGGGGTGATCCTTGGCGGACATGTCGCTCCCTTCTAAGCCATGACGCGCGGCTCTGAACGGGACTGTACCGCTGGGATTTGGGGCCGTAAGAATGGCGGGGTGGTGGATCAATGTGCGGACTGCGGTTTCGGCTACGACCTCAGTCAGTCTGCGACGGTCGCAAGGGATATCCGGACGCGGGTCGCCGAGGTGGTGGCAGTCTTGCGCGACCGCGATATCGACCTCAGGTCGCGGCGTCGGCCCGGCGTGTGGTCGCCTTTGGAGTATGGATGCCATCTGCGGGACATGTTGCTGGTGCAGCGCGAACGGGTGCTTGCGGCCCGCCGGGTGGATCGGCCGGACTGCACTCCGCTGGGACGCGACGAGCGTGTTGTGCACGACGGCTATGCCGAACAGGACCCCGAAGATGTGTCCCGCCAGCTCACGGACGCGGCACAGCTGTTCGCCAACGTCCTGGCTCGCCTGTCCCGCGATGACTGGGATCGCCTGGTCGTCTACCACTACCCGCAAAGTTGCGAGCGGTCGTTGCGGTGGGTGGCCGTACATACGATGCACGAGGTGCAGCATCACCTCCTTGATATTCGCAACCAGCTCTGACCAGGTCTCCACGACCTGATCGGATATCCATTTGAGCTCCTCTGGGACAATGGGCAACGTGAGGTCCAAGTGAGTAGGACGCCCCTGATGGCCCGCATCGACCTGCGGGGCGCGCAGTTGACGACTGCCCGGCTGCGGGCCGCCCTGCCGCGCGGCGGTGCGGACGTGGAGAGCGTCCTGCCCAAGGTAAGGCCGATCGTGCAGGCCGTGGCCGAGCACGGGGCCGAGGCGGCGCTTGAATTCGGGGAGTCGTTCGACGACGTGCGGCCCCCGACCGTTCGTGTTCCCGACGCGGCGCTGGACGCCGCGGTGGCCGGACTGGACCGCGACGTCCGCGACGCACTGCGGGTGATGATCGAGCGAACCCGCGCCGTGCATGCCGACCAGCGCCGGACCGACGTCACGACCACGCTCGGCCCCGGCGCGACGGTCACCGAGCGGTGGGTTCCCGTCGAGCGGGTGGGTCTGTATGTGCCTGGCGGTAACGCGGTGTACCCGTCCAGCGTGGTGATGAACGTGGTGCCGGCCCAGGTCGCCGGCGTCGATTCGCTGGTGGTGGCCAGTCCGCCGCAGGCGGCGTTTGACGGCCTGCCCCACCCGACCATCTTGGCCGCGGCCCGGCTGTTGGGAGTCGACGAGGTGTGGGCCGTGGGCGGTGCGCAGGCGGTGGCGTTGCTGGCCTACGGCGGCACCGATCTCGACGGTTCCGAGCTGACGCCGGTCGACATGGTCACTGGTCCCGGCAATATCTATGTCACCGCCGCCAAGCGGCTGTGCCGATCGCGGGTCGGCATCGACGCCGAAGCCGGACCGACCGAGATCGCGATCCTGGCCGACCACACCGCCGATCCCGCCCACGTGGCGGCCGACCTGATCAGCCAGGCCGAGCACGACGAGATGGCAGCCAGCGTCCTGGTGACCCCAAGCCTCGAGCTGGCCGGCGCCACCGATGCCGAACTGACCACCCAGCTGCAGACCACCGTGCACCGCGAGCGGGTCACCGCGGCGTTGAGTGGACGGCAATCGGCGATCATTCTGGTCGACGACCTGGACGCCGGCGTCGAAGTCGTGAACGCCTATGCCGCTGAGCATCTGGAGATTCAGACCGTCGACGCGCCGCAGGTCGCCGGGCGTATCCGTGCGGCCGGCGCTATTTTCGTCGGGCCCTGGGCGCCGGTAAGCCTGGGCGATTACTGTGCCGGGTCCAACCACGTGTTGCCGACCGTCGGCAGCGCCCGGCACGCCAGTGGGCTGTCGGTACAGACGTTCCTGCGAGGCATTCACGTCGTCGACTACACCGAGGCGGCGCTTAAAGACGTCTCCGGACATGTGGTCACGCTGGCCAAGGCCGAAGACCTACCGTCGCACGGCGAGGCGGTACGGCGGAGGTTCGAACGATGAGCGGGCCACGACCCACGCTGGACGACCTGCCGCTGCGCGACGACCTGCGCGGCAAGTCGCCCTACGGCGCACCGCAATTGGCGGTACCCGTGCGGTTGAACACCAACGAGAACCCGCACCCGCCCACGAGGGCGCTGGTCGACGACCTGGTGCGGTCGGTGCAAGAGGCGGCGACAGACCTGCACCGCTACCCCGACCGCGACGCGGTCGCCCTGCGCACCGACCTGGCCGCTTACCTCACCGCTCAGACCGGCACCCAGTTGAGTGTCGAAAACCTTTGGGCGGCCAACGGTTCCAATGAGATTCTGCAGCAGCTACTGCAGGCGTTCGGCGGGCCGGGGCGCACCGCGATAGGTTTCGTTCCCTCCTACTCGATGCACCCGATCATCTCCGATGGCACCCACACCGAATGGATCGAGACCGCCCGTGCCGACGACTTCGGCCTCGACGTCGACGCCGCCGTCGCCGCCGTCGCGGAACGCAAGCCCGATGTGGTGTTCATCGCCAGCCCGAACAACCCGTCCGGGCAAAGCGTTTCACTACCAGATCTACGCAGGCTGCTGGACGTGGTTCCTGGAATTCTGATTGTCGACGAGGCCTACGGTGAGTTCTCGTCGCAACCCAGCGCGGTGGCGCTGGTGGAGGAATATCCGACCAGGCTCGTCGTCACCCGCACCATGAGCAAGGCGTTCGCTTTCGCCGGCGGGCGGCTCGGGTACTTGATCGCCACACCGGCGGTGATCGACGCGATGCTGTTGGTGCGCTTGCCGTATCACCTGTCGTCTGTCACCCAAGCCGCTGCGCGGGCGGCGCTGCGCCACGCCGACGACACTCTGGGCAGCGTCGCCACGTTGATCGCCGAACGCGAGCGGGTGATAACAGCGTTGTCCGGCATAGGTTTTCGGGTGATCCCAAGCGACGCCAACTTCGTGCTTTTCGGAGAATTCGCCGACGTGGCGACCGCTTGGCAGCACTATCTGGATGTGGGCGTGCTGATCCGCGACGTCGGGATCCCCGGCTACCTGCGCGCCACCACGGGGCTTGCCCACGAAAACGACGCGTTTCTGCGAGCGAGCGCCCAGATCGCACCTACCGAACTCACCCCCATCCCCGTAGGAGCGATCGCAAGCGCGGCGAAGCCGGGCGAAGCGGGTCGCGACCATGTCTCAGGAGCGATTGCAAGCGCGGCGAAGCCGGGCGAAGCGGGTCGCGACCATGTCTCAGGAGCGATTGCAAGCGCGGCGAAGCCGGGCGAAGCGGGTCGCGACCATGTCTCAGGAGCGATCGCAAGCGCGGCGAAGCCGGGCGAAGCGGGTCGCGACCATGTGTTAGGAGCACCGTGACCGCCACCGAAATTGGGACAGCCGCCCGGCGTGCGCGTATCGAACGTCGCACCAAGGAAACCGACATCGTCATCGAACTGGACCTCGACGGCACGGGGCAGGTCAATGTCGACACCGGCGTGCCGTTCTACGACCACATGCTCACCTCGCTGGGCACCCACGCCAGCTTCGACCTGACGGTGCGCACCAAAGGCGATGTCGAGATCGAGGCGCATCACACCATCGAGGACACCGCGATCGCATTGGGTCAGGCTCTCCGCGAGGCCCTGGGCGACAAGAAGGGCATCCGCCGCTTCGGGGACGCGTTCATCCCGATGGACGAGACGCTGGCCCACGCCGCCGTCGACGTGTCCGGCCGGCCCTACTGCGTTCACACCGGAGAGCCGGATCACCTGCAGCACACCACCATTGCCGGTAGCTCGGTGCCCTACCACACTGTCATTAACCGGCATGTCTTCGAGTCGCTAGCGGCCAACGCCCGCATCGCGCTGCACGTTCGCGTGCTGTACGGTCGCGACCCGCACCACATCACCGAGGCGCAGTACAAAGCCGTCGCCCGCGCGTTGCGCCAAGCGGTCGAGCCCGATCCCCGCGTCGCGGGCGTGCCGTCGACCAAAGGTGTTCTGTGAGCACGAAATCCGTGGTGGTGTTGGATTACGGCTCGGGCAACCTGCGGTCGGCGCAGCGGGCGCTGCAGCGGGCGGGTGCCTCGGTCGAAGTGACGGCCGACGCGACAGCCGCTGCGGCCGCCGACGGGTTAGTGGTACCGGGGGTGGGCGCTTTCGAAGCGTGTATGACCGGTCTCCGCAAAATCGCGGGGGAGCGGATCATCGCCGATCGGGTGGCGGCCGGGCGTCCGGTGCTGGGGGTCTGTGTCGGCATGCAGATCTTGTTCGCCCGCGGGGTCGAGTTCGGGGTCGAGACGAAAGGCTGCGGCCAATGGCCCGGTGCCGTCACGCGGCTGGACGCGCCGGTGATCCCGCACATGGGCTGGAACGTCGTGAACGCGGCGCCGGGCAGTGCGCTGTTCAAGGGATTGGACGCCGACTATCGGTTCTACTTCGTGCATTCCTACGCCGCGCAATGCTGGAAAGGCTCGTCCGAGGCGCTGCTGACCTGGGCTACCCACCAGGTACCGTTCTTGGCCGCGGTGGAAGACGGGCCGCTAGCCGCCACACAGTTCCACCCGGAGAAGAGCGGGGACGCGGGTGCGGCCGTGCTCAGCAACTGGGTCGAGGGACTTTAGAAGGATGCCGGTCATGCCACTGATCTTGTTGCCCGCCGTCGACGTGGTGGAGGGCCGCGCCGTGCGCCTGGTCCAGGGTAAGGCCGGCAGCGAAACCGAGTATGGCTCAGCGTTGGACGCCGCATTGGGCTGGCAGCGCGACGGTGCCGAGTGGATTCACCTGGTCGATCTGGACGCCGCATTCGGCCGCGGCTCCAACCGCGAACTGCTGGCCGAGGTGGTCGGCAAGCTCGACGTGCACGTCGAGCTCTCCGGCGGCATCCGCGACGACGATTCGCTTGCCGCGGCCCTGGCCACCGGCTGTGCACGGGTCAACCTGGGAACGGCGGCACTGGAAAACCCGCAGTGGTGCGCGCAGGTGATTACCGAGCACGGTGACAAGGTCGCCGTCGGGTTGGACGTTCAGCTCGACAAGGGCAATCCGGCGGGCGAGCACCGCCTGCGTGGTCGCGGCTGGGAAACCGACGGTGGTGACCTGTGGGAGGTGCTGGAACGCCTTGACGGTGAAGGCTGTTCGCGATTCGTCGTCACCGACGTCACCAAGGACGGCACGCTTGGTGGTCCCAATCTGGAGCTACTGGCCGGTGTCGCCGATCGCACCGACGCTCCGGTGATCGCATCCGGCGGCGTGTCCAGCCTCGACGACCTGCGTGCTATTGCGACCCTCACCGACCGGGGCGTGGAGGGCGCCATCGTCGGGAAGGCCTTGTACGCCGGACGTTTCACCTTGCCGCAGGCGCTGGCTGCGGTGCGAGGCTAAGCCCCGCAATGGATGTGAACGGGCGGGTGGCCCCCCTGGTTGAGCAGGCGTCGGCGATCCTGGATGCGGCGGTGCCGCGGTTCTTGGACGGCCACCGTGCTGATTCGGCGGTCCGTAAGAAGGGCAACGACTTCGCCACCGAAGTCGACCTGGCTATCGAGCGGCAGGTGGTCGACGCGCTGGTCGAGGCCACCGGAATCGGCGTGCACGGTGAGGAGTTCGGTGGCTCGGCCGTCGACTCACCATGGGTCTGGGTGCTCGACCCGGTCGACGGCACGTTCAACTACGCCGCGGGATCACCGATGGCCGCGATCTTGTTGGGTCTGCTGCACAATGGCGAGCCGGTGGCCGGCCTGACCTGGCTGCCGTTCACCGACGAGCGCTACACCGCCGTCGCGGGTGGTCCGCTGACGAAAAACGGTGTCCCGCAAACGGCGCTGGATCACACCGAACTGTCTGAGGCGCTGGTCGGGGTCGGCAGCTTCAGCGCCGACTCACGGGGCCGCTTCCCGGGGCGCTACCGGGTAGCGCTGCTGGAGAATCTCAGCCGGGTGTCGTCGCGGTTGCGTATGCACGGCTCGACCGGCATCGACCTGGCCTACGTTGCCGATGGAATCCTCGGTGCAGCAATCAGTTTCGGCGGCCACGTCTGGGACCACGCAGCGGGCGTGGCGCTGGTGCAAGCCGCCGGCGGTATCGTCACCGAATTGGCCGGCGAACCGTGGACCCCGGAATCGCGATCCACACTGGCCGCCGCGCCTGGCACGCACCGCGAGATACTCGAAATCGTACGCAGCACAGGCGAACCGGAGGACTACTGAGGTGTATTCCGGTAGCGGCCTTGCCGTACGGGTGATCCCATGCCTGGACGTCGACGACGGGCGGGTGGTCAAGGGCGTCAACTTCGAAAACCTCCGGGACGCCGGTGATCCGGTGGAACTCGCCGCTGTCTATGACGCCGAGGGCGCCGACGAGCTGACATTTCTCGACGTGACCGCCTCGTCGTCGGGCCGGGCCACCATGTTGGAAGTGGTTCGCCACACCGCGGAGCAGGTGTTCATCCCGCTGACCGTCGGCGGTGGGGTTCGCGCGGTTTCTGACGTCGACGTGTTGTTGCGCGCGGGGGCCGACAAAGTCTCGGTCAACACCGCCGCCATCGCCCGCCCGGAACTGTTGGCGGAAATGGCCAACCAGTTCGGTTCCCAGTGCATCGTGTTATCCGTCGACGCGCGAACGGTGCCGCCCGGCTCGGAACCGACACCGTCGGGCTGGGAGGTCACCACACACGGCGGTCGGCGTGGCACCGGCATCGATGCCGTCGAGTGGGCGGCTCGCGGCGCCGAGCTCGGAGTGGGCGAGATCCTGCTGAACTCAATGGATGCCGACGGCACCAAAGCCGGGTTCGACCTGCCGATGCTACGAGCGGTGCGCGCCGCGGTGACCGTCCCGGTGATCGCCAGCGGAGGAGCCGGCGCGGTGGAGCACTTCGCACCCGCGGTTGCCGCCGGCGCCGACGCGGTCTTGGCGGCCAGCGTCTTTCACTTCGGCGAGCTGTCGATCGGACAGGTGAAGGCGGCCATGGCCGCGGAAGGGATCTCCGTGCGATGACGCTGGACCCGGACATCGCCGCGCGACTGAAGCGCAACGCCGACGGCCTGTTCACCGCTGTGGTGCAGGAGCGTGGCAGCGGCGACGTGCTGATGGTCGCCTGGATGGACGACGCGGCATTGGCCCGCACCCTGGAAACCCGTGAGGCTACCTACTATTCGCGGTCCCGCGGCGAGCAGTGGATCAAGGGCGCGACTTCCGGGCACACCCAGCACGTCCACTCGGTCCGCCTGGACTGCGACGGCGACACGGTGCTGTTGACGGTCGACCAGGTGGGCGGCGCGTGCCACACCGGCGACCACAGTTGCTTCGACTCGACCGTGCTGCTCGAACAAGAGGACTAGCCGGGCAATCGATCCAGCCCGTTGGCCGCTTCGATCGCGGCGAGAGCCCAGTCGCTGCGCTCAACGGCTGGCCGGATGTGGTCGCGGCGGATGATCTCGACTTCGATGACTTTTCCTCTGCTCACCGCTTCCGGCACTCGGAACGAGAAGGCGCGCGCGTCGGTGGCGACGCCCAGGATAGCGTCGGTGTCGCCGAAATTGTTGGCGCGCATAGTGTTCTCGGCCCATTTCGCGGGTATGAGGCCACCGAAGTCGCTGACGTACACCACCCACAGGCGGGTGCCGCGCTCGTCGTACAGCTTCTTGACGGCTCTCTCCACTGCGTCGCGCTCACATCGTGCGGCAGGATCTTCAGGGCGTCACGGCGGGGCAGCCGCGGATGCTGGGCCAGATACACCTGCCCCATTCCGCCGGCCCCCAGCCGTCGGATGATGGTGTATCCGGCGAACACCTCACCTTCGCTGAGGCCATCGCGTTGCGGCATGTGAGCATGCTACTGACGGCTGGACTGCGGCAACCGGATACCTGGAGAGAGCAGCCCGCGCCCTTGTGCTGCCGCAAGCCGGTCGGATGCCTTGAACAAGAATGGCGGTCAATGTTGAAACGTGTGTCCTGGACCGTGGTGGTACCGCTGCTCGCCATCGTCGTACTGGCGGTGACGTGGGGCGAGCACCTCGGGCCAGCCGCCGCGATGGTGGCGGCCGTGTTGCTTGGTGGCGCAGTTCTGGCGGCGGTCCACCACGCCGAGGTGGTCGCACACCGCGTCGGCGAACCGTTCGGCTCGCTGGTGCTCGCCGTCGCGGTGACGACCATCGAGGTGGCTCTGATCGTGACGTTCATGGCGCAAGGCGGAAACGAGGCGGCGACCCTGGCCAGGGACACCGCCTTCGCCGCCCTGATGATCACCATGAACGGGATCGCCGGTTTGTCGCTGCTACTCGGTTCCCACCACTACGGGGTGACGTTGTTCAACGCCCATGGCAGCGGCGCCGCGCTGGCCACGGTAACCACATTGGCCACGCTGAGCCTGGTGCTGCCCTCGTTCACCACCAGTCAGCGTGGTCCCGAGTTCTCGCCGGGGCAGCTTGCGTTTGCGGCGATCGCCTCGCTCGTGGTCTATCTGCTGTTCGTCTTCACGCAAACGGTGCGGCACCGGGACTTTTTTCTGCCGATCGCGCAGAAGGGTCAACAGAGCCTGTTCGAGGATGAAAGCCATGCGGAGCCGCCGAGTGTCAGCAGCGCGTTGACGAGCCTGGCGTTGCTGCTGGTCGCGCTGGTTGCGGTGGTGGGTCTGGCCGAGCAGGAATCGCCGGCAATTTCTCACGCGGTGTCCGTGGCCGGCTTCCCGCAGTCGTTCGTCGGCGTGGTGATCGCCGCGTTGGTGCTGTTGCCGGAGACACTCGCGGCGGGGCGCGCGGCGCGGCAGGGCCGCATCCAGACCAGCCTCAACCTGGCCTACGGGTCGGCGATGGCCAGCATTGGGCTCACCATCCCGGTCATCGCACTTGCCTCCATCTGGATCAAGGGACCGTTGTTGCTGGGCCTCGGTGGTATGCATTTGGTGCTGTTACTGGCGACCGTCGTGATCAGCGTGCTGACCGTCGTGCCCGGCCGGGCCACCCGACTGCAGGGCGAATTGCATTTGGTACTGCTGGCGGCCTATGTGTTCATGGCCGCCAACCCCTAAGGCCGAGCAGACGCAAAAGCCCCCAATCTCGCTACGAAATGGGGGGCTTTCGCGTCTGCTCGCCAAGCGGGTTACCGCCCGCGAAGCGTCTGCAGCGCTTTGTCGGCGTGGGTGTCCATGCTGATCTCGCTCGAGATCACGTCGAGCACGCGACGGTCCGTGTCGATGACGAAGGTGGTGCGCTTGACCGGGATCAACTTGCCGAGCAGACCACGCTTGACGCCGAACTGCGCGGCGACCGTGCCGTCGGTGTCCGACAGCAGCGGATAGTCGAAGTTCTGCGTCTCGGCGAACTTGGCCTGCTTTTGAACGGGATCGACGCTGATGCCGACCCTGCTGGCGCCAACTGCGGCGAATTCTGCCGCCAAGTCCCGGAAGTGGCAGGCTTCCTTGGTGCAGCCCGGCGTCATCGCCGCGGGATAAAAGAACAAGGCGATGGGCCCATCGGCAAGCAGGGCACTGAGCTTGCGTGGCGTTCCGCTCTGATCGGGAAGTTCGAAGTCGGCCACGATGTCACCAGTTTTCATGGCCGTCACGCTACGCCTCGCAACCCACCGTGCTGCCCGCGAACGTAACGCCACTGCTAAAACCCGCCGGAGAAATCGCCCTGGCGTTACGCTGGCGAGCTGCATCAGCGGATCTGGGAGGATGGTGCGGTGCACCCTCACCTCGCCGCCGAGACCTCACGCGAGGACTTTCGCCACCTGGCGGGCGAACACCGTGTGGTTCCGGTGACCCGTAAGGTCTTGGCCGACAGCGAGACCCCGCTGTCGGCGTACCGCAAACTCGCCGCCAATCGTCCCGGCACCTTTCTGCTGGAATCCGCCGAAAACGGCCGGTCCTGGTCGCGGTGGTCGTTCATCGGTGCGGGATCGCCGTCAGCGCTGACGGTGCGCGACGGCGAAGCGGTCTGGCTGGGCACGGTGCCGCAGGACGCGCCCACCGGGGGCGATCCGCTACAAGCACTGCGGGCGACGCTGGAATTGCTGGCGACCGGGCCAGTGCCAGGGCTCCCGCCGTTGTCGGGCGGCATGGTCGGTTTCTTCGCCTACGACCTGGTGCGACGTCTGGAACGCCTGCCTGAAATGGCCGTCGATGACCTCCAGTTGCCGGACATGCTGCTCTTGCTGGCCACCGATGTGGCCGCGGTGGACCATCACGAGGGCACCATCACGCTGATCGCCAACGCCGTGAACTGGAATGGCACCGACGAGCGGGTCGACTGGGCCTACGACGACGCGGTTGCCCGGCTGGACGTCATGACTGCGGCGCTGGGTCAGCCGCTGCCGTCGACCGTGGCCACCTTCAGCAGGCCCGAGCCGCGGCATCGAGCGCAACGCTCCGTCGAGGAATACGGCAAGATCGTCGAGTACCTGGTGGAGCAGATCGCCGCAGGTGAAGCCTTTCAGGTTGTGCCGTCGCAGCGCTTCGAGGTGGACACCGACGTCGATCCGATCGACGTGTACCGCATCCTGCGGGTCACCAATCCCAGCCCTTACATGTATCTGCTGCACGTGCCGAATAGTGATGGCGCAACGGACTTTTCGATCGTCGGATCCAGTCCGGAGGCGCTGGTCACGGTCAGCGAAGGCCGGGCGACAACGCATCCGATCGCCGGAACTCGCTGGCGCGGGCTGAACGACGAAGAGGATCAGCTGCTGGAAAAGGAACTGCTGACCGACGAGAAAGAGCTGGCCGAGCACCTGATGCTGGTTGACCTGGGTCGTAACGACCTGGGCCGGGTGTGTACTCCGGGCACCGTTCGCGTCGAGGATTACAGCCACATCGAACGCTACAGCCACGTCATGCACCTGGTGTCCACCGTGACCGGGATGCTGGGCGAAGGCCGCACCGCCCTGGACGCGGTGACCGCTTGCTTCCCGGCAGGCACTCTGTCGGGCGCGCCGAAGGTCCGGGCCATGGAGCTGATTGAAGAGGTGGAGAAGACGCGTCGCGGCCTCTACGGCGGCGTGGTCGGCTACCTAGACTTCGCAGGCAACGCCGACTTTGCGATCGCCATCCGCACCGCGCTGATGCGCGACGGCACCGCGTACGTTCAGGCCGGTGGTGGGGTAGTGGCCGACTCCAACGGGCCGTACGAATACAACGAGGCGACCAACAAGGCGCGCGCCGTGCTCAGTGCCGTCGCCGCCGCCGAGACCCTCGCGGCTCCGGAGGCGGGCAACTCCGCGGGAGAACCCTAGTGGCTCCGGACACCAAAAGCGTCCGGCCCGATCGGCCCCGTCGGCTTACCAGCCGGTTGACGATTGGGATCGCCCAGGTCCTGCTGGTGGTTGCCGCCGGTCTGCTGTGGACGGCGTCCCGGCTGCGCTGGGTCGTTATCCGGTCCTTCGACGGGCTGGGCCAGCCCAAATCGGTGGCGCTGTCCGGCGCATCGTGGTCGACGGCTCTGCTGCCGCTGGCTGTGTTGATGCTCGCCGCGGCCGTCGCAGCGATCGCAGTGCGTGGCTGGCCGATGCGGCTGTTGGCTGGGCTGCTCGCGATGGCAAGTTTTGCCGTCGGCTATCTCGGCATCAGTCTGTGGGTGATCCCGGACGTGTCGCTGCGTGGAGCCGATCTCGCACATATCCCGGTGGTGTCGTTGGTGGGAAGCGAGCGGCACTACTGGGGAGCAGGAGTCGCGGTCGCCTCAGCCGTATGCACGTTGATCGCCGCCGTTTTGTTGATGCGGTCGGTTTCGATGGTCGGGGCTGACTCGGGGAGCACCACGAAATATGCGGCGCCTGCGGCCCGCCGATCGATGGCGCGCGGCGACGGTGCCAGTCAGGACAACGCGGCTGCACCGAACGGGGGCATGTCGGAACGGATGATCTGGGACGCCCTTGACGAGGGCCGCGACCCGACCGATCCGCCGCCCGAGTCGGACACCGAGGGTCGGTGACGGACCGCGCGCCGACGGCCGCTACCCTTCATGAACGTCGCGAAATTCGGCTATCGGCCGCAAGCGACAGCGCGGTGGCAGTGAGACCGCAGAGGGAATGCAGAGTGAGCGCAGTGGGACGACAGAGGGAGAGGAAGCGCAGGCATGAGTCCGGCAACCGTCCTTGACTCCATCCTCGAGGGAGTCCGGGCCGACGTTGCCGCGCGCGAAGCCGTCGTGAGCCTCTCGGAAATCAAGGCCGCCGCTGCAGCCGCGCCGCCCCCGCTCGACGTGATGGCCGCCCTGCGCGAGCCCGGAATCGGTGTCATTGCCGAGGTTAAGCGTGCCAGCCCGTCGGCAGGCACGCTGGCCACCATCGCCGACCCGGCAAAGCTGGCACGGGCTTACGAGGATGGCGGTGCACGCATCATCAGCGTGCTGACCGAGGAGCGACGTTTCCAAGGCTCGCTCGATGACCTTGATGCGGTGCGCGCAGCTGTTGCGATTCCGATATTGCGCAAAGACTTTGTGGTGCAGCCTTATCAGATCCACGAGGCGCGCGCGCACGGCGCCGACATGTTGTTGCTTATCGTGGCCGCATTGGACCAGTCGGCGTTGGTCTCGATGCTGGACCGCACCGAATCACTGGGCATGACCGCTCTTGTCGAGGTCCACACCGAGCAGGAAGCCGATCGGGCATTGAAGGCCGGCGCCGGGGTGATCGGTGTCAACGCGCGTGATCTCGCGACACTTGAAGTCGACCGGGATTGCTTCGCGCGGATCGCACCTGGACTGCCGAGCAACGTGATCCGGATCGCCGAATCGGGTGTGCGTCACACTGGTGATCTATTGGCATACGCCGGTGCGGGTGCCGACGCTGTGCTGGTCGGTGAAGGTCTGGTCAAAAGTGGTGACCCTCGTGCGGCGGTTGCCGATCTGGTCACTGCCGGTACCCATCCGTCCTGTCCGAAACCGGCCCGCTAGCCGTTGGTGAGCCGCGTGCGCCGCGAGCATCGGTGATGTCAGATCTTTCCCGCCCGGGTCTTCCGCGCACGAGTGCTGCGATCGCCGAACCCACGCGCCACGACCCTGATTCGCGCGGTCATTTCGGCGGCTCCGCTGGTTGGGGCGGCCGCTACGTTCCCGAAGCACTCATGGCGGTGATCGAAGAAGTCACCACCGCCTACGAGAAGGAGCGCGTCAACCAGGACTTTCTGGATACCTTGGACAAGTTGCAGGCGAACTACGCTGGTAGGCCGTCACCGCTGTATGAGGCCACGCGCCTGCGCGAGCACGCGGGGTCCGCGCGAATCTTCCTCAAGCGAGAAGACCTGAATCACACCGGTTCTCACAAGATCAACAACGTACTCGGCCAGGCTTTACTCGCACAGCGAATGGGCAAGTCTCGGGTGATCGCCGAGACCGGGGCCGGCCAACACGGGGTGGCCACGGCCACCGCGTGCGCGCTGCTCGGCTTGGACTGTGTCGTCTACATGGGCGCCGTCGACACCGCGCGGCAGGCGCTCAACGTCGCACGGATGCGACTGCTCGGTGCCGAGGTGGTGTCGGTCGAGACCGGCTCGCAAACGCTCAAAGACGCTATCAACGAGGCATTCCGGGATTGGGTTACCAATGCCGACAACACCTACTATTGCTTCGGCACCGCGGCCGGGCCGCATCCCTTTCCCGCGATGGTGCGTGATTTCCAGCGCATCATCGGGCTGGAGACGCGCGCGCAGATCCAGGATCAGATAGGCCGATTGCCCGACGCGGTGACCGCGTGCGTCGGTGGTGGCTCCAACGCCATCGGGATCTTTCACGCGTTTCTCGACGACCCCGGCGTGCGGCTGGTCGGCTTCGAGGCGGCGGGCGATGGCGTCGAGACTGGCAGGCACGCCGCGACATTCAGCGGCGGTTCGCCGGGTGCCTTCCAGGGATCGTTCTCCTACCTGCTGCAGGACGAAGATGGGCAAACTATCGAATCCCATTCGATCTCGGCTGGTTTGGACTATCCAGGGGTGGGCCCGGAACACGCGTGGCTCAAGGAAACCGGGCGGGCGGAGTACCGGCCCATCACCGACGCGGAGGCAATGGACGCGTTCGGTCTGTTGTGCCGCGCAGAAGGCATCATCCCGGCTATCGAATCCGCGCATGCGGTGGCTGGCGCGCTCAAGCTGGGTGCCGAGTTGGGTAGTGGCGCGGTCATTGTGGTGAACCTGTCGGGTCGCGGCGATAAGGACGTCGAAACCGCCGCGAAGTGGTTCGGGCTACTGGGCAAGCCATCGGATTCGAGCTGATGATGATTGTGGAACAGAGCGAAACGAGCAGGCTCGGACCGGTTTTCGAATCATGTCGTCAGGACGATCGCGCGGCCCTGATCGGCTACCTTCCCACCGGATTTCCAGACGTGCCAACTTCACTGGACGCGATGACGGCTCTTGTCGAATCTGGTTGCGACATAGTCGAAGTCGGAGTTCCGTACTCGGATCCAGGAATGGATGGCCCCACCATCCAGAGAGCCACTGAGGCTGCGCTGAGCGGAGGAGTCCGGGTCAGGGACACGCTGGCTGCGGTCGAGGCCATAAGCAGGGCCGGTGGGCGAGCGGTAGTCATGACGTATTGGAATCCGGTGCTGCGTTACGGGGTTGATGCGTTTGCGCGCGATCTGGCCGCGGCGGGAGGGCACGGGATCATCACGCCTGATCTCATTCCCGATGAGGCACAGCAGTGGCTGGTGGCGTCCGACGAGCACCGGTTGGATCGGATCTTCCTGGTGGCGCCGTCGTCGACGCCGCAACGTTTGGCGAACACCGTCGAGGCGTCGCGCGGATTCGTATACGCGGCGTCGACAATGGGGGTGACCGGGGCGCGTGATGCGGTGTCGCAGGCCGCACCCGAGCTGGTGGGGAGGGTGAAGGCAGTGTCTGACATACCTGTTGGCGTCGGCCTTGGGGTGCGCTCGGGAGAGCAAGCCGCGCAGATCGGCGGCTACGCCGACGGTGTCATCGTCGGTTCGGCGTTGGTGTCGGCATTGACTGACGGTTTGCCGAAGTTGCGCGCACTGACCGAAGAACTCGCCGCCGGTGTGCGCCAAAGGGTGCCCGAATGACGGCCGCGACGACTAGGTGGGTTGCGTACTTTCCGAGCCCGCCCCGCGGTGTCTGGCACCTGGGACCGCTACCCATTCGTGCCTACGCGTTCTTCATCATCATCGGCATCGTGGTCGCGCTGTTGATCAGCGACCGGCGCTGGGCAGCCCGCGGCGGACAGCGCGGAGTGGTCTATGACATCGCCTTGTGGGTGGTGCCGTTCGGTCTGATCGGCGGCCGCCTGTACCACCTGGCTACGGATTGGCGGACGTATTTCGCCCCGGGCGGCGCCGGATTCCTCGCGGCACTGCGGATCTGGGACGGCGGCTTGGGTATCTGGGGCGCAATAGCTCTCGGTGTTCTCGGTGGCTGGATCGGCTGTCGGCGGCGCGGAATTTCATTCACGGCCATGCTCGATGCCGTTGCTCCCGGAGTTGTTCTGGCGCAAGCGATAGGCCGGCTCGGAAACTATTTCAACCAAGAGCTCTACGGTCGTGAAACCACGTTGCCGTGGGGTCTGGAGATCTTCTACCGTCGGGATCCCGCGGGATTCGTCGATGTTCATTCACTCGACGGCGTCTCGACCGGGCAGGTGGCGTTCGTTGTACAGCCGACGTTCCTGTACGAATTGATCTGGAACGTCGTGGTATTCGTGGCGTTGATTTACCTGGACCGACGCTTCACGCTCAGTCATGGTCGACTGTTCGGGCTCTATGTGGCCCTGTACTGTGCTGGCCGATTCTGGGTCGAGCTACTGCGCGACGACGCCGCCACACATATCGCCGGCATCCGGATCAATTCGTTCACATCGACATTCGTGTTCATCGGGGCTGTCGTCTACATCATTCTTGCGACGAAGGGCCGCGAGGAACCCGGGATGCTGCGTGGCACCGGGCCGGTTGCCGAGGAGGCGCCAGAACCTGAGCCGGTGCCTGTCGCGTCGGGCGCCGTGGCGGCGGAGGGTCTGGGCGCGGACGACAAACTGGTTGACTTTTCAGAAGTGGCGGAGCCTGGAAAAGGCGCTGAACCTGAAGTCGCGGAGCCTGAAGGCGGAGAGGCTGCGGCGGCAGAGGCGGAGGCCGTACCGGCTGAGGTCATCGAGTCTGAGGCCGCGAAGGCCGAGGCGGCTGAGGTCGATGAGGGCGTCGGGGCGGAAGAGACGGCGCCGGAAGTCGCAGCGGCTGAAGTCGCGGAACCCGAGGCCGGCGGGTGGCTTCGCAGGCTTCGGTCGGGGAAGCAGAAGGCGCAAAGTCCCGAAGTCGCGGAGGAAGAAGTCGCGGAGGAAGAAGTTGTTGCGCCGGAAGCCGCGGAGCCAGAGCCTGTAGAGCCGGAAGCTGCTGAGGAACCTCAGATCGCGGAGTCTGAAGTCGCGGAGCCTGCCGTAGAACCGGAAGCTGCTCAGGAACCTGAGATCGCGGAGCAGGAAGAGGCGGAGCCTGAGCCTGTAGAGCCGAAAGCTGCTGAGGAACCTGAGATCGCGGAGTCTGAAGTCGCGGAGCCTGAGGCCGAGGCGGCTGAGATCGACGCGGTCGTCGGGGCAGACGAGGCAGCGCCGGAAGTCGCGGCGGCTGAAGTCGCAGAACCCGAGGCCGGCGGGTGGCTTCGCAGGCTCCGGTCGCGGAGACAGAAGGCGCGAAGTCTCGAAGTCGCGGCGCCCGAAGACGTCAAGGCCGGATTTGCGAAGCCAGAAGTCGCGGACGGGGAAGCTGCAGCGCCAGAGGCTGTCGAACCCGAGCCCGTCGAGCCGGAGGCCACCGCACCCGAGCCCGTCGAGCCTGAGTCAGACGAGCTTGAGTCAGCAGAGGCTCAGTTGGAGGCTGACGAAGTCGAGGCGCAGGCTGCTGCGGAACCCGAGCCCGTCGAGCCGGAAGCCGCCGAACCCGAGGTCGTCGAGCCAGAAGCCGCCGCCGAACCCGAAGCCGAAGCAGCGGCATTGGAAGCTGAGGTTGCGGAGCCCGGGCCGGCAGAGCCGGAAGTCGCCGAGCCGGAAGCTGCGGAGCCCGAGCCTGTAGAGCTGGACGAAGCGATGCCCGAGTCCGCCGAGCCCGAGGCAGTTGAGCCTGGAGAGGCTCAGGCCCCAGAAGGTGAGGATATCGAGGCGGAGACTGTCGGGGAACCTGAGGCCGAAGAGCCGGAAGCCGAGACGGAGGCATTGGAAGCTGAGGCCACGGAGCCCGAGCCCGTAGAGCCGGAAGTCACCGAGCCGGAAGCTGCGGAGCCCGAATCCGAGCACGTGGAGGCGGAAGAAGCGATGCCCGAGCCCGCCGAGCCCGAGGCAGAGCCTGAAGAGGCTCATGCCTCGGAGGGTGAGGACATTAGGGCGGAGACTGTTGGGGAACCTGAGGTCGAGGAGCCGGAAGCTGAAGAGGCTGAGGCAGAGGCAGCGGAAGCTGAGGTCGCGGAGCCCGAGCCCGCGCCCGTAGAGCCGGAAGCTGAAGCCGCCGAGCCTGACGTTGAGGAAGCCGCAGACGTCGTCGAGGAACCCGAGCCAGACGAGACGACAGACGATGACGTCGACTCCGAAGCGCCTGTTGCCGAGAAGCCCAAAGCGGACACGGCAACTGGGAGCCCCACACCTGCCGTGACGTCGGGCAGACCCGCCTCAACCCGGGAGCGCTGGCGGCAACGACTGCGGAGTCTGAGGTCACGGTCGGGCCGGTAGCGCCCTGCCGAGCCCCACTTGTCGCGCCCGAGGGCACAGCTCATCTGGCATGCTGAAACGATGGCTAATCCGTCGCGGCATGGCGCTGGGGAGCTCGGCTCGTCGTCGTCTCAGCCGTCGGAATTCGAGTGCTCACAACCCAGAGCGCGTCGTGGTTATCGCTACAGCGCAATTGCGTCGGGCGTGCTCCTTGCCGGCGCGCTCGGCTACATCGGCCTCGTCGACCCGCACCACCCGGATTCGTTCTATCCGCTATGTCCGTTCAAGTTGCTCACCGGCTGGAATTGTCCGTTCTGCGGTGGTCTTCGGATGACGCACGATCTGCTGCACGGGGATTTTGCCGCCAGCATCAACGACAACATCTTCGCGCTGGTCGGCATCCCGCTGCTGGCGGGGTGGATCGTGATGCGCCGCCGCAACGGCCGATCGGAGTTACCAGTACCGGCGGTGGTGACAATCGTGGTCCTGACGGTCGCGTGGACCGTGCTGCGTAACCTGCCCGGCTTCCCGTTGGTCCCGACACTTCTCAGCGGCTAGTGCACCGAAATTCACGCAGAATGCGACCGCAGAGTTAAGTGCGTCGCAATCTTCGACTGCCCCCAAGGGCAGAAGAGCGCGACTATGCTGGTTCGGCGTGACGCGACGCGGGAAGATCGTCTGCACACTTGGCCCTGCATCCCAATCGGAGGAGTCGATCCTGGCGCTGGTCGAGGCCGGAATGGACGTCGCCCGAATGAACTTCAGCCACGGCGACTACGCCGACCACAAGATCGTCTACGAGCGGGTGCGGAGCGCATCCGATGCCACCGGTCGTGCGGTCGGCGTACTCGCCGATCTGCAGGGCCCAAAGCTCAGGCTGGGGCGCTTCGCCACGGGACCCACCTATTGGGCAGACGGTGAAACCGTTCGGATCACCGTCGCCGATTGCCAAGGTAGCCACGACCGGGTCTCGACGACCTACAAAAAGCTCGCGAAGGACGCCGTGGTCGGCGACCGGGTACTGGTCGACGACGGCAAGGTCGGGCTGGTGGTGTCAGGCATCGACGGCGACGACGTCGTCTGCACCGTCACCGAAGGCGGTCCGGTCAGCAACAACAAGGGGTTGTCGCTGCCCGGCATGAACGTGACCGCTCCAGCGCTATCGGAAAAGGACATTGAGGATCTCACGTTCGCGCTGGAACTCGGCGTCGACCTGGTCGCCCTTTCCTTCGTGCGCTCACCGTCCGATGTCGAGCTGGTCCACGAGGTGATGGATCGGGTCGGACGCCGCGTGCCGGTGATCGCCAAGCTGGAAAAGCCGGAAGCCATCGACAATCTGGAAGCCATCGTGCTGGCTTTCGACGCCATCATGGTGGCCCGCGGCGACCTGGGCGTCGAGTTGCCCCTTGAAGAGGTCCCGTTGGTACAGAAGCGCGCCATTCAGATGGCCAGGGAGAACGCGAAACCGGTCATCGTCGCGACCCAGATGCTCGACTCGATGATCGAGAACTCGCGGCCCACCCGCGCCGAGGCCTCCGACGTTGCCAACGCGGTGCTCGACGGCGCCGACGCGCTGATGTTGTCCGGCGAAACCTCGGTGGGGAAGTACCCGATGGCCGCCGTCCGGACCATGTCGCGAATCGTGTGCGCAGTCGAGGAAAACTCCACGGCCGCACCGCCTTTGACGCATGTCCCGCGCACCAAGCGGGGTGTGATCTCCTACGCTGCCCGCGATATCGGGGAGCGACTCGACGCCAAAGCGCTGGTGGCGTTCACCCAGTCCGGCGATACCGTGCGCCGACTCGCCCGCCTGCACACTCCGCTGCCGCTGCTGGCTTTCACCGCGTGGCCGGAGGTGCGCAGCCAGCTCGCCATGACCTGGGGCACAGAGACGTTCATCGTGCCGGTGATGACGTCCACCGACGGCATGATCCGCCAGGTCGACAAGTCCCTGCTGGAACTTGGCCGATACAAGCGCGGTGACTTGGTGGTCATCGTCGCTGGCGCGCCGCCCGGGACGGTAGGTTCGACCAACCTGATCCATGTGCACCGGATCGGCGAGGACGACGTCTAAAGAGTGTCTGACTTCGACGAACTGCTGGCGGTACTGAATCTCGAGCGCGTCAACGACGACCGCTTCATCGGATCCCATCCCAGCAAGAACCCGTTGCGCACATTTGGTGGGCTGCTGGTGGCGCAGTCGTTCGTCGCGAGCAGTCGTACGCTGACTCGCGACGACCTGCCGCCCAGTGCAGTTTCGGTGCATTTCATCAACGGTGGTGATACCGCAAAAGACATCGAATTCCACGTGTCCCGGCTGCGCGACGAGCGGCGCTTCGCCAACCGGCGGGTCGACGCGGTTCAGGACGGCATGCTGCTGTCCTCGGCGATGATCTCCTACATGTCCGGCGGTCGCGGACTCGAGCACGCCGTCGAGCCGCCGGAAGTGCCTGAACCGCATACGTTGCCGCCGATCGGTGAGCTGCTGCGCGGCTACGAGGAAACCGTTCCGCATTTCGTCAAGGCCCTGCAGCCGATCGAATGGCGCTACACCAACGACCCGGCCTGGGTGATGCGGGAGAAGGGCGATCGGCTTGCCCACAACCGGGTTTGGCTCAAAGCCATGGGCCCGATGCCCGACGATCCCGTACTGCACACCGCGACCATGCTGTATTCCTCGGATACCACCGTGCTGGATTCGGTCATTACTACGCACGGGCTGTCGTGGGGATTCGATCGCATCTTCGCGGCGTCGGCCAATCACTCGGTATGGTTTCACCGGCCCGTCAATTTCGGCGACTGGGTGCTGTATTCGACGTCGTCACCGGTGGCTGCGGATTCACGCGGACTGGGCACGGGGCACTTCTTCGATCGCTCCGGACAACTCATCGCCACGGTGGTGCAAGAAGGCGTTCTGAAATATTTTCCGGCCGCCCGCCGATAGTCAGGTATGGGCCTGCAGGACAACCGTCCGAAATGGGCTCGGCGGCGACGGCGATCGGCGTATTTTGTTGGTAGCCGGGTAGTCGATGGGACAGGCGGCAGATATGCCGCTCAGCTGACGGACAGCGCATCGGGAGGTGAGCGTGAACGGGCCGGCGGTAGATGTCGTACCGAGGCTTCGCGCGCGCGAACGCATCGTCGTTCACGTCGACTCCCGAATCGCCCGATGGACCGGGGCGTTGGCGCTGTTCTGTGCGACATGTTGGCTGGTAGGGATTCTCGCCCGCCATTACGACCACCCGGAATGGCATTACGCGGGACGGCTGGGCTGGTCGTTGACCGTTTTGGCTGCGGTGGCGTTCATCGCGCGCGGCATTTTCCTGGGACGTCCGGTGACCGCGACGCACGCCACGGCGGCCGCATTATTTTTGCTGGCAGGTCTGGGTGCGCACGTGTTGGCGTTCGATCTGCTCGGTGACGTGTTGATCGCCAGCTCTGGGATGGTGTTGATGTGGGCGACATCGTCGCATCCCAACCCTGCCGATCTCCCGCGAGCGTGGAGATTGATCGATGCCACGACCGCGGATCCGTTGGCGCCGTTCGCCATGCAGACGGGCAAGAGCTACCACTTCAACACTGGCGCCACCGCTGCGTTGGCGTATCGGACGCGGATGGGGATTGCTGTCGTCGGTGGTGACCCGATCGGCGAGGAGGTCGAATTCCCCCAACTGGTCGCCGATTTCGCCGCCACGTGCCATATGCGTGGGTGGCGGATCGCGGTGGTGGGATGCAGTGAGCGGCGATTAGAGCTGTGGAGTAACCCCGCGGTGATCGGACAATCGTTGCGGCACATACCGATCGGCTGTGATGTGGTGGTCGACGCCGCAAACTTTGAGATGGTCGGCCGCAAGTTCCGCAATCTTCGCCAAGCGGTGCAGCGCACCCACAACGCCGGCATCACGACCGAGATCGTGTCAGAGCAGGAACTCGACGACAAGCAGCTGGCCGAGCTGACTGACGTGGTGCGGGCCTCACCTAGCGGGGCCCACACCGATCGCGGGTTCTACATGAACCTGGACGGTGTGCTGGAGGGCCGCTTCCCCGGTATCCGACTGATCATCGCCAGGGATGCCTCGGGACGGGTTCAGGGTTTCCACCGATATGCGACCGCCGGCGGTGGCAGCGAAATCAGCCTGGATGTTCCGTGGCGGCGTCGCGGATCTCCGAACGGCATCGACGAGCGGCTCAGCATCGACATGATCAAGGCGGCTAAGGATGAAGGGGCGCAGCGGGTATCGTTGGCCTTCGCGGCGTTCCCCGAGATCTTCGAGGACAAGGATCGCAGTAGGTTGCAGCGCGTCTTCTACCGGTTGATCCATTTTCTGGACCCGTTGGTCGCGCTCGAGTCGTTGTACCGATATGTGCGCAAGTTCCACGCGCTGGATGCGCGGCGTTACGCGCTGGTGTCGTTGACCCACCTGTTTCCCCTGCTGTTGGCCCTGTTGTCGCTGGAGTTCATGCCGCGCCGGCGACACCTCTGAAGGGCTAATCGGCCGAGCCGACGGACAATTCGGGACAGCGAATGTCGGGGGGCACATGGTGCGTGGCGACAACCACCGTTCTGTCCGTCGTCATCAGGGTGGAATTCGGGCTCAGTAGGTCACGCAGGATCGGGTCGGCGTCGGTCGGGTCGAGGTGCTCGGTCGGCTCGTCGAGCAGGACGATGCGGGCGGGGGAGATGATCGCGCGTGCAAGCAGCAGCCGTCTGCGCTGGCCGGCCGAGACGGCTTGTGCGCCACCGGTCAACACCGTCGACAGGCCCTCGGGCAGACCGGCGAGCCACCCGCCGAGGCCGACCGCTGCCAGGGCAGCTACTAGTTCGTTGTCTCGACAGTCCCCGCGGGCAACGAGTAAGTTGTCTCGGACGGTGGTGGCGAAGATATGCGCATCCTCGGCGAAAAAGCTCACCGCGCGGTGTAATTCAGCCTCGTCGTACAGGGTCACGTCGGTGTCGTCCAGAGCTACCTGCCCGTGCAGTGGCGGCAGCAGTCCGGCGAGCGTCATCAGCAGTGTGGTCTTGCCGGAACCGCTGGCTCCGGTGACGGCGATGCGTGCGCCCGGCGCCAGGTCCAACGTCACCCGGGTGGACGCATCCGCAGCACGGTGTCCGTAAGACACGTCAGCGGACAACCGCCCGACGCCGGCCGGTAGCGTCGCGATCGGTTTTGCGGCTTCGGCCGTGAAAATCGGCGGAGCCAAATCGAGCAGGCGACGGACCGCGATTCGCGACCGCGTCAACTGCACGGCCGCCGCGGGCAGCGCAGTCGTCGCCTCGAATGCGGAGAGCGGCAACAACATCAGGACCGCGAGCGTGGTGGGCGCGACCGTGGACGCCATCCCGATCCCGGCGATGACGGCGCCGAGCACGCTGGCGCCGATCGCCGCGGTCGGCATCGCCTCGGCGATAGCGGCCGGTCGGGCCGCAACATCGAGGGCGTCACCCCAGGCACGTTGGCGCCGTTGCGATTCAGCGATGACATCCGGCAACGCGCCGGCGACCCGAAGTTCGGGCGCGTGCTCGAGCGCGATCATCGCCGAAGTGTCACGCTCGGAATGATGTTGCCGGGCAACCGCTTCCTGCGACGCCGCTGCCCGGCCGGCCAGCCAGGGCGCAACACCGCCGGCGATGAGCAGGCAAATCACCAGTACCGCTGCGGCCGGCAGGGAAATGGCCCCGACAACCGCGGTCGCTGCCAGTGCCAGCACTCCCGCGACGGCGATGGGCACCACAGCGCGCACCAGCACGTCGGCCAGTTCGTCGACGTCGGCGCCGACGCGTGCCACCAGCTCACCGCTGTGCAGCCGGACGGCGGCCGCCGCCGGGCCGTGCGCCAGCCGGTGATAGACCTGCGCGCGCGCCGTGCCGGCCGCACGCAGCGCGGTGTCGTGGGTGGCCAGTCGCTCGCAATAGTGCAGCACGCCCCGCGAAATCGCGAACGTTCGCACGGCTACCACCGCGACGGATAGGTCCAACACGGGCGGCATCTGCCAGGCACGCGTGATCAGCCACGCCGAAACCCCGGCCAGCGCCAGCGCACTGCTCAGCGACAACACCCCCAGCGCGATGGCTGCCAGGATGCGGGGGACGCGCGGGCGCAACAGGCTCGCCGCCGCCCGGGCATCAGACTGGCGCATGGCGCACCTCAATCTCGCGAGCTGCCCGAGCATCCGCGGTGACCTCGACGACCTGGTCGCCGATAGCGACGACTCGCTCCCGATGGCCGACGACCACCACGGTCGCACCCGTGCGGGCCCGCTCGGCGATGGCCCGCAGCACTCGGTCCTCAGTGTCGGCGTCCAGGTGCGCGGTCGGTTCGTCGAGCAGCAGCACCGGGCCCGGTGAGCCGAGGGCCCGGGCCAGACCCAGCCGTTGTCGCTGGCCCAAGGACAGGCCCACGCCGCCGCGGCCCAGCATGGTATCCAACCCGTCGGGCAGCTCGGCCAGTACTTTGTCGAATCCGGCCGCTGCGCATGCGCTTTCCAGGTCGTCCAGATCGCCGAGCAGCAGCAGGTTCTCGCGGACGGTTCCCGAGACCAGCACGGGGCGTTGCGGCAGCCAGGACAGCTGACGCCACCACTCCTCGGGTGTCAGATCGGTGACGTCGACGCCGGCTACCGTGACCCGGCCCGACGACGGTACGGTCAGCCCGGCGATCGCCTGCAGTGCGGTGCTTTTGCCGGCGCCGTTCCGCCCGGTCAGCATTGTCACCTGACCGGGCTCGAGGACGGCGTTCAAATCAGCCGGCGCGCGGCCGTCCCGGCCTGCGACGCTGAGGTTTTCGATGCGGATCACCGCACGCCGGGCGTTGACTGTCTGACGGCCCGGCGTCGACGCGGTTGGCTCGCCGATGAGCGCAAAAGCCTTGTCGGCCGCGGTTCTACCGTCTTGGGCGGCATGGAATGCCACGCCGATGCGGCGCAGCGGCCAGTACACGTCCGGCGCCAGTAGCAGGACCGTCAGACCGGCCGTCAGACTCATCTCGCCGAACACCAGGCGAAGACCGATACTCACCGCGACCAGCGCCACTCCCAGTGTTGCCAGCAATTCGAGCACCAGGGCCGAGAGGAACGCGATCCGCAGCGTCGCCATCGCCGAGCGGCGGTGCGCCGCAGCGAGTTCCGCGATGCGGCGTTCCGGACCGCGGGCGCGGCCCAGCGCCCGCAGCGTCGGGATACCGGCGATCAGATCCAGCAGTCGGGCCTGCAGCGTCGTAATCGCCGCCAGCGCGGCGGCTGACCGTTCGGCAGTCGCCAGCCCGATCAGCACCATGAAAATCGGTATCAGCGGCAGTGTGATCGCGATGATCACTGTCGATTTCAGGTCATAGACGGCAATCACCGCGACCGTGGCCGGAGTCAGGATCGCCGCAAGCAGCAGGCTGGGCAGGTACCCGGTGAAGTAGGGACGTAAGCCGTCCAGCCCACGGGTGACCACTACCGCTGCGGCGTCACGCTCTGCGGCCAATTGCCTGGGTTGGCGGGCGGTCACCGTCGCCAACACCTGACCGTTGAGATCGGCGATCACCGCGCTGGCGCCCCGCTGGCCCAGTCGCGCCTGAAGCCAGTTCGTCACCGACCGGACAACCCACAGCGTCAACAAGATTGACAGTTGACCCAGCCAGTGGTGCAGGGTATGGGCCGACGGATCGCTGACGACGCGTGCGACGATGCCCGCCAGCACGATCGCCGAACCGATGGCGCATCCGGAAATCACGATTCCGCAGGCCACCGCGGCGACCAGATAGCGGCGTACCGCCGGCGACGCCCGCCACAGCCGCGGGTCGAGCGGGCCCCGGGTTTTCGGGGTGGCCGGCGAGTCGTTTGTGCTCAGGACTCGCGCCTCGCCAGGCCGATTGACGCCGGTATGCGCTCAGCCGAGATCCGTTGCCGGAAGACCCAATACGTCCAGCCCTGGTAGACCACCGTGACTGGAATCAGAAATGCCGTCACCCAGGTCATGATCTTGAGGGTGTAGGGGGTCGACGAGGCGTTGTAGATCGTTACGCTCCACTCCTCGTTCAGCGTCGAGGGCACCAAATCGGGGTACAGCGAGCCGAACAACAGCACCACCACGGCCGCGACGACCACCAGAGTGCAGACGAACGCCCAACCGTCGGATGCGCGCCGCCACACCAGGATCACTCCGGCCAACTGCGCCACCACCGCAACTGCCAGCACCAGCCAGGTCCAGCCCTTGCCGTGGGCCAGCTGCGTCCAAAGCCCGAAGCCCGCAACAAGTCCCGTCACCGGAATCGTCAGCCACACGGCGATCCGGTAGGCGTCGTCGCGGATCGCGCCGGAGGTCTTCAACGCCAAAAACACCGCGCCATAGAGCAAAAACAGCCCGGCTGTGGCCAATCCGCCCAGCAGGGTATAGACGTTGAGCACGTCGCCGATCGACGGGTGGACCTGGCCTTTGGCGTCAACCGGCAATCCGCGCACCAGAATTGAGAAAGCCACGCCCCAGAGCACGGCAGGCAACCACGACCCTGCGGCGATACCGAAATCGGCCCAGCTTCGCCATTTCGTGTCGTCGATCTTGCCGCGCCATTCGATGGCAACAACTCGCAGGATCATGCCGAACAGGATTGCCAGCAGCGGCAGGTACAGCGTCGAGAAGACGGTGGCGTACCACCCGGGAAAGGCGGCGAACATCGCTGCGCCGGCAGTGATCAGCCAGACCTCGTTGGCGTCCCAGATCGGGCCGATGGTGTTGAGCGCTGTGCGGCGGTGAGTTTCCGGATCGCCGTGGCCCCAACGCGCGATCGGTTCCATCAACATCCCCACCCCGAAGTCGAACCCCTCCAGGATGAAGAAGCCGAGGAACAGCACAGCGATGGCGCCGAACCACAACTCTTGGAATCCCACCGGTCAACTCCTTCTCAATGCGCTTCAGTAAGCAAAGGACAGCGGCGCCACCTCGTCGTCATCGGGTGCGCGGGGAGCGGCCGGTTCGGCGTCGTGTTCCAGCGGTCCTTCGCGGATGTAGCGTTTCAACAGGAAGAACCACACCACCGCAAGCACCCCGTAGAGCAGGGTGAACATCGTCAGGGAGGTGACGACCAAGCCGGAACCGTGGTTGGAGACGCCGGCCGCGACGGTAAGACGTACCTGCTGATCGCCGGTTGGATTCGGCACCACAATCCATGGCTGACGTCCCATCTCGGTGAACGCCCAGCCCGCGCTGTTGGCCAGGAACGGCGCCGGAATCGTCAGCAGTGCGAACCACGCGAACCACCGCTGATTCGGGACGCGCCCGCCGCGGGTGAGCCACAGAGCGCACAACGCGAACAGCACCGGAATCGCAAGCAATCCGATCATCATGCGGAACGACCAATACGTGACAAAGAGGTTGGGCCGGTAGTCGTTCGGCCCGAATCGCTGTTGGTACTGCTGCTGAAGGTCACGAACGCCCTGAAGCGTGACGTTGTCTGCCCGGCCCTCGGCCAGGATGGGCAGCACATACGGCACCTCGATGACGCGGGTCAGGCTGTCGCAGTTGTTCTGCCTGCCGACGGTCAGGATCGAGAAGTTCGGGTCGGTTTGGGTGTCGCACAACGATTCCGCCGACGCCATCTTCATCGGTTGCTGCTGGAACATCAGCTTGCCCTGGTGGTCGCCAGTGAAGAACAGACTGGCTGTGGCAGCCAGCGCCACCCAGCATCCCAGCAGTGTCGCCGGCCGATACATGGTGCGGGCATCCGACTCGGGGGCGTCGGCGGCTTTCCCCGAACGAACCATCCACCACGCACTCACGGCGGCGACGAACGTCGCGGCGGTCAGCAGCGCGCCACCGACCGTGTGGGTAAACGCCGCCTGCGCAGTGTTATTGGTGAGCAAGGCCATGATGCTGGTCAACTCGGCCCGCCGGGTGCCGGGGTTGTAGTGGGCGCCCACCGGGTGCTGCATGAAAGAGTTCGCCGCGATGATGAAGAACGCGGAGACGTTGACGCCGATGGCGACGATCCAGATGCAGGCCAGGTGGACCAGTCGCGGGAGCCGGCTCCAGCCGAAGATCCACAGACCGATGAAGGTGGATTCGAAGAAGAAGGCGGCCAGGCCCTCCATGGCCAGCGGTGCGCCGAAGATGTCGCCGACGAACTTCGAGTACTCGCTCCAGTTCATGCCGAACTGGAATTCCTGCACGATCCCGGTTGCCACGCCGATGGCGAAGTTGATCAGGAACAACTTGCCGAAGAACTTGGTGAGGCGATACCAGGCGACGTTATCGGTGACCAGCCACGCCGTCTGCATCACGGCCAGCAGCGGGGCCAGGCCGATCGTGAGCGGTACGAAGACGAAGTGGTAGACGGTGGTGATACCGAACTGCCACCGTGATATGTCGACGACATTCATCTGTCATCTCCGGGGGCTGCAGGGGCGAGAGTCTGCTACGACACAGTGTAGTAGTGCGCAAGGGCCTGCGCTACGGGCAATTTCACTCGGGTCGCGATTCCAGCGGACCAGGCGCGGTGATCCGTTGAATTGCTCCGCCGAGCGTCTTGGAGGCCTTGCGGATCCCGAACGCGGACACGATCTCGAACGTGCCGATGACGATGAGCCAGATGCCGACCACCATCGCCAAGATGACGATGGTGTTGAATGGTGACCCGAGCATGATCAGGCCGGCCAACAGGCTCATCGCACCCAGGAAGATCTCCCACCCGCGGCCCGGCAGGGTGGGGTCGCTGATGGCCGAAACCGTCGTTGCCACACCTCGGAAAATGAAGCCGATGCCGATCCAGATCGCCAGCAGGTAAACGGCAGTCGCCTCGTCGCCCTTGCCGAAATGACGAAACGCCAGCATCGCCAGGACGAGCGCGGCCGCCCCGCTGATGAACAGGAGCACTCGCCCGCCGGCCGAGACGTGCAGGCTGAAGGCGAAGGCTACCTGTGCGATTCCAGTGATCAGCAGGTAGACCCCGAAGGCGACAGCGGCTACCAGAACCGATTTCGTAGGCCATGCCAGCACCGCGATGCCGACGGCCAGCGACAAGATTCCCGATATCAGCGTGGATTTCCACAGATGCGGCAACAGGGTTGGAACAGGGGTGGTTTCCATGGCACCAGTGTGACGCATGTGGCGGTTCTGGCATAGGGCCGGACGGAGTTAGACGTTCGCCGTGTCAGCTTCCTGGACAAGCAAATCGCCGGAGTCTTCGACGGGCTTACGACCGACGAGATACCACGTGCGCATGACGCCCTTGCCCTTGACGTCGATGCTCCCGCGCGCCTGCAGCACAAAGTCGTCCTGGAGGCGCTCGTAGATCGTCTCGGGCACTTGAATGCGGCCCACCGAGTCGGTGGTTTCCATCCGGGAAGCGACGTTGACCGCATCGCCCCACACGTCGTAGAAGAACCGGCGAGAACCGACGACGCCAGCGACCACCGGGCCGTTGGCCATGCCGATCCGGATCGGTACCGCCTTGCCGGACGGATCCTTGAGCGCGGCTGCGGCATCGGCCATGTCGAGCGCAAAGTTGGCCAGCGCCTCGACGTGGTCGGGCCGCGGCCGCGGCACCCCGCTGACCACCATGTAGGAGTCGCCGCTGACCTTGATTTTCTCCAGCCCGTGCTTGTCCACCAGCTCGTCGAAGGCGCTGTACAAACGGTCCAGGAACCGCAACAGGTCCGCCGGCGCGGTGCTGCTGGCCCGCTCGGTGAACCCCGCGATGTCGGCGAACAGAACCGAGGCGTCGTCGTACTTGTCGGCGATGACGCCCCGGTCCGGATCCTTGAGCCGTTCGGCGATGCTGGCCGGCAACATGTTGGCCAGTAAGGTCTCCGAACGGTCGTACTCCGATTCCATGACCGCCTCGGCGCGTGCCGTGTCGCGCAGCGCGAACCACACCGCGACGACCGCCACCACAATTGCGGACACGGTGGTGATGACGAAGCCCAGTGACTGGGCCCAGGCCGGTTGCAGCCCGGTGTTGCGCGGTACCAGGAACTCGGTCGCAATGACCAGGCCGCCGGCGATTGCCGCCAGGCAGCTGGCCAACACGATGTGTTCGATGCCCAGCAGCAGCACCACCAGACAGGCGCAAACCAGGAAGAAGAACTGGGCGCCGGACCCGGTGCCCACGTCCCAGACACTGGCCAAGACCGTCGCGTAGGCCGCGCCGATAAATGTCAGCGGCGCCACCAATTCTCCGAATCGGTGCAGCATCGGGACGATCGCAAAGGTCAGCGCGGCGGCGATGTTGATGGAGATGACCTGCCAGAGCCACGCACCGATCAGCAGTTGCATCGTGACAAAGCTCACGGTGACCATCACGGCCATCCACGCGGCAATGCTGAGTATCCGAGCGCGCCGCGCGACGCTTTCTGCGTAGTGCTGCTTGCGGTCGCGGGCTTGAGCCCGCACCGCCGCGACACAGTCGCGATGCGGGGCGCCGTCCGCCCGGGTCGGTGCGGCACCGCATTTCTTGGCCGCCACGGTGCAAGCCTAGCGGCTTAGCTCGATGTTGTCGGCCGTCTGATCAGGACCGATCCGGTGGGTCATGGGTGAGCCAATCGGAGATGTGGTGCGGCGACAGCGATTCGTTGGGCATGATGTGCTGCACCTCATGCCCGTCGTGGGTGGCCAGATCAGCGATCATCCGCCGGTGGCAGCGCCACCAGGTGGGTTCTCCGCACATGATGGCGACGTTGCGGGTGTCGGCTTCCCGGAGCAGGCGTTGGTATGCCTCTTGGAAGCTTTGCGTGCGGGTGTGGGCCGCGTAGTTGGCGAATGAGGGGTTTTCCCACCACTGGTCACGTGGTAGCGGACTGGTGGGCGGTTTGCGTCGTCCACCAAGACCCGGTTCGTGCCGGTAGGCGATTCCGGCGTCGGACAGCCAGTCCGGCATTGCTTGCTTGGAAACGTCGGGATTGCGGCGCGAGCCCGGGAAACTACGCACGTCGATCAGCAGCGCGATGTCATACCGGCGGAGTGCGTCGGTCAGTTGCTGGGCGTTTTTCGCGCCGTGGCCAATCGTGTACAGCATTATCTGGGTGTGCCCTCGGTGGGGCTGGAACTCACACGACTCATCGGTGCAGCCGGCTAGAACGTCGACTGTGGGGACGATTTCAAGGTAGGCCGGTTAGCTTCTAGGCTTGAATTGGGTTGCTCTGCAAGGAGTTTCGTCGCCCAGTCACGTAAGTCACGTCAGTCCCTACGAAGTTTGGCCAGTGGTTTTGCAACGTAGTATCGCCCGCGATAGCGCTTTGGAGACCGTAAACATCCCACCCTTCTGGTACTGGAGTGGCAGGTGTGACGTGATCGCTGGCCAGCGGCTAGTTCAGGGCCATCGGCTACGCCATGAACAGGCATTATGCGTGCCCTCGGTGGGATTCGAACCCACACTGGACGGGTTTTGAGTCCGTTTCCTCTGCCAGTTGGGATACGAGGGCTGCTCTGTGCTCGGCAGCTAGCTTAGATGAGCCCCGACGTCGCTGGTCGTTGCCGCCCACGACAGAATGTCCGTCATGACGGGCCCCACCACCGACGCCGACGCCGCTCCGCAGCGCCGGGTCCTGATCGCTGAAGACGAAGCGCTCATCCGATTGGACTTGGCCGAGATGCTGCGAGAGGAGGGCTACGACATCGTCGGGGAGGCCGGCGACGGCCAGGAAGCAGTCGAGCTGGCCGAGCTGCACAAGCCCGACCTAGTGATCATGGACGTGAAGATGCCGCGTCGCGACGGCATCGACGCCGCGTCGGAGATCGCCAGCAAGCGCATTGCTCCAATCGTGGTGCTGACCGCGTTCAGCCAGCGCGACCTGGTCGAGCGGGCACGCGATGCGGGCGCGATGGCCTACCTGGTGAAGCCGTTCACGATCAGCGACCTGATCCCGGCCATCGAATTGGCCGTCAGCCGATTCGGCGAGCTCAGTGCGCTGGAACACGAAGTGGCGACCTTGACCGACCGACTGGAGACCCGCAAGCTCGTCGAACGGGCCAAAGGCCTGCTGCAGGCCAAACAGGCCATGACCGAGCCCGAAGCGTTCAAGTGGATTCAGCGTGCGGCGATGGACCGGCGCACCACCATGAGGCGGGTCGCCGAGATCGTGTTGGAAACCCTCTCCGACCCAGCCGAATAACGCTCGGCGTCCGGCCGCGAGCGTGCGTGTTTGTACGGCGACACGCCGTGTTGAACGTACATTTGCGCACCCTCGGCACGGAGATAGCTACTAGCGAGCCACGATCACCGACGAGCCGTGCCCGAACAGGCCCTGGTTCGCGGTGACACCGACGGTCGCGTTCTCCACCTGACGGCCGGTGGCCTGTCCGCGCAGCTGCCAGGTCAGTTCGCAGACCTGAGCGATCGCTTGGGCGGGAATGGCCTCACCGAAGCACGCGAGCCCGCCCGACGGGTTGACGGGAACCTTGCCGCCAATCGTGGTCGCGCCGCTGCGCAGCAGCGACTCCGCCTCACCCTTGGCGCACAGCCCCAGGTGTTCATACCAATCGAGTTCCAGCGCGGTGGACAAGTCGTAGACCTCGGCCAGACTTACGTCTTGCGGTCCTATTCCCGCCTCCGCATACGCGGCGTCCAGGATCTGATCCTTGAACACCCGCTCCGGCGCAGCAACCGCGGCGGTGGAATCCGTTGCGATATCTGGCAATTCGGGCAGATGCTGGGGGTAGCGCGGGGTGACCGTGCTGACCGCACGCACCGAGGGCACCCCATTCAGCGAGCCGAGATGTTGGCGGGCGAACTCCGCGCTGGCGACGATCAGCGCGGCAGCGCCATCGGAGGTGGCGCAGATGTCGAGCTGACGCAACGGGTCGCTGACCACCGGGCTGGCCAGCACGTCGTCGACCGAGGATTCCTTGCGGTAGCGGGCATTCGGGTTCTGCAGCCCATGCCGGGAGTTCTTGACCTTCACCTGCGCGAAATCCTCAGATGTGGCGCCGTAGAGGTCCATTCGGCGCCGCGCGAGCAGCGCGAAGTACACCGGGTTCATCGCGCCGATCAGGTGGAACCGCTGCCAGTCGGGGTCGTTCTTGCGTTCCCCTCCAACCGGTGCGAAAGCCCCTTTCGGCGTGGTGTCGGCGCCGATCACCAGCGCAACGTCGCAGAACCCGGCCAGGATCTGCGCCCGCGCGCTCTGCAGCGCCTGCGAGCCGCTGGCACACGCGGCATAGCTGGAGCTGACGGGCACGCCGTTCCAGCCCAGCTTCTGCGCGAAGGTTGATCCGGCGATGAAGCCCGGGTATCCGTTGCGGATGGTGTCGGCCCCGGCGACCAGCTGAATTTGGCGCCAGTCCAGGCCGGCCTCGCGCAGGGCAGCCCGCGCGGCGACCACGCCGTATTCGGTGAAGTCACGGCCCCATTTGCCCCACGGGTGCATTCCGGCGCCGAGGATGTAAAGCGGCTCGGGCGCGCTCATGATGCGATTCTCCACGCGTGCACGATGCGCTCGATGCCGTCGTCGTCGGTGTACAGCGGCATCGTGGTGAGTTCCATCTCCATGCCCACTTTCAGGTCGGCGGCCAGCGTGCCCTCGACCACCTTGCCCAGCACGATCAGCCCCTCGGCGGCCAGTTCCACTGCGGCGATGGCGAACGGCTCAAAAGGCTCCGGGGCGGGATAGGGCGCCGGTGGCGGATAGCGGTTTTCGGTGTAGCTCCACAGCTTTCCCCGGGTGGACAGTGCGACGGACTCGAGTGTGTCGCTGTCGCAGGCGGGATTGGGGCAGTTGTTCTCCCGGGGCGGGAAGACGTAGGTGGCGCACTGCGGGCACTTGCTGCCGATCAGATGCGCGGAACCGGCGTCATCGGTGGCGAACCATCCATCGATTGCCGGTTGGACGTTGTCAAGAGCTTCTGGCACCACGCCAGATTACTCACGACGACGGAAAAACTGAAACGTGTTCCAGTTTCGGGAGCGCCCGAGCGCTTTCGCGGTAGTCGCGCGCCGCCGTCGATCCAACCGTCGTCAAAATCGGATCCTTGGTAGGTCGAACGGCGGTAGGGTCAGCGTTGACCCGACGAACTGGCCTCGCGATTTGAGGTTCGGCCGATGACCGAAGAGCCGCCTGTTGCGCCCTATCGGCCGCCCCTGGGCCAGCCGGCGATGGTCACCTATACCTCGTGGGCGAGGCGTGTGGGCGCCACGATCATCGACCAAACCCTTTTCCTGGTCGGGTACGTGGTCGTCGCCGTGGTCTACATGCTCGTCGCTGAGGCGGGTGGCTCGGAGCGCACCAGAGCCCTGATCGCACTGATCGGCAGTCTTTCGCTGCTGGCGTTCTTGATCTGGAATTCGGGCTACCGGCAAGGCACCACCGGCTCGAGCGTCGGCAAATCGGTGCTGAAGTTCAAGGTGGTCAGCGAACGGACCGGCCAGCCGATCGGCTTCAAGTTGTCAGTGGTACGCCAGTTCGTCCATACCCTGGACGGATTCTGCTACGTCGGCTATCTGCTGCCGTTGTTCACCGCTAAACGGCAGACGATCGCCGACATGATCATGCAAACCGTCTGCCTGCCCACCGGGCCACCGCGAGCGTCGCGCAGCCGCGCGGCGCGACCGGGAATCCGGCTGGCCGTCGGCGTCGTGGTGCTCGCTACCGCGGCCATCCTCACCGCGGTCGTCTGTCTGGCGACCTTGAGGGCTTTCGGCACTGTCGTCACGGGCGACGGATCGAGTCCCAACTACGGCCCCGGGCACATCTTGGAACCGTACATTCAGGCGTTCTTCGTGCCGCTGTTGTGGACTGCCGGGATCTTGATCTTGCGGCGGTACCACGGCCTGACGTATGCGCTTGCTCCCGTTGCCGGCATCGTTGCGATCATCGTTTTCGCGCAGGGTCGACAGGACTGGGGCTGGCAAAACAGTTGGCTTGCGTTCCTGGCGTGCGTTCTCGTTCCGACTGGGGTGTGTGTGCTCGTCGCACAGCGCGCCAACCGGCGTGTCGCGGCGCGACAAGCCGAGGCGGCAGCGTACCGGGAACGCCAGGCGGAGAGACAACAGCGGATGATGGCGAACCCGCCCCCGCCGGGTTGGTCCCCGGATCCGTCGGGCGATCCCGGCCGGCAGCGCTACTGGGACGGCCGTCAGTGGCCCCCTGGGCAACGGCAATGACGCGTCGTACATTTCGCTATGAGCGGCGGCTGACTCGATGTCACCGGGGGTGCCTAGAGTAAGGCCGTGACCGCCCCGACCACCGCCGGCAAGGCCGGCAACGACAAGCCGACGCTGATGTTGCTGGATGGCAATTCATTGGCGTTCCGCGCGTTCTACGCGTTGCCGGCGGAAAACTTCAAGACGCGCGGCGGGCTGACCACGAACGCGGTCTACGGCTTCACCGCCATGCTGATCAACCTGCTGCGCGACGAGTCGCCGACACACATTGCGGCCGCGTTCGACGTGTCGCGTCAGACCTTCCGCTCCGAGCGCTACCCGGAATACAAAGCCAACCGGTCGTCCACGCCCGACGAGTTCCACGGTCAGATCGACATCACCAAGGAAGTCCTTGCCGCACTGGGCATCACAGTGCTCGCCGAGCCGGGATTCGAGGCCGACGACATCATCGCGACGTTGGCCACCCAGGCCGAGAACCAGGGCTACCGGGTGCTGGTGGTCACCGGCGACCGTGACTCGCTGCAGCTGGTCAGCCCCGACGTGACCGTGCTGTATCCGCGCAAGGGCGTCAGCGAACTCACCCGCTTCACCCCAGAGGCCGTCGTCGAGAAGTACGGGCTGACCCCCAAGCAATACCCGGACTTCGCCGCGCTGCGTGGCGATCCCAGCGACAACCTGCCCGGCATTCCCGGCGTGGGGGAGAAGACCGCCTCGAAGTGGATCGTCGAGTACGGCTCACTGCAATCGCTGGTCGACAACGTCGACTCGGTGCGCGGGAAAGTGGGCGACGCGCTACGGACGCATGTGGCCAACGTCGTGCTGAACCGCGACCTCACCGAGCTGGTCCGCGATGTGCCGTTGGCGCAGACCCCGGACACGCTGCGGCTGTTGCCCTGGGACCGCGACCAGATCCACCGGCTCTTCGACGACCTCGAGTTCCGGGTGTTGCGTGACCGGTTGTTCGAGACGCTGGCCGCCGTCGAGCCCGAGGTCGACGAGGGGTTTGACGTGCGCGGCTCCGCATTGGAGCCCGGCACCGTCGGTCAGTGGCTGGCCGGACACGCCGGCGACGGAAGCCGGTCGGGGCTGGCGGTTGTGGGCACCCATCTGCCCCACGACGGAGATGCCACCGCGCTGGCCATCGCCGCCGCCGATGGCGAAGGCGGCTACATCGACACCGCGACGTTGACCGTCGACGACGACGCGGCGCTGGCGGCCTGGCTGGTTGATCCCGAGAAGCCCAAGGCCCTGCACGAGGCGAAGCTGGCCATGCACGACGTCGCGGGACGTGGCTGGACGCTCAACGGGGTCACCTCCGACACCGCGCTGGCCGCCTACCTGGTCCGGCCGGGCCAGCGCAGCTTCGCCCTCGACGACTTGTCGTTGCGCTACCTTCGCCGCGAGCTGCGCGCGGAAACACCTGAACAGCAACAGCTTTCGCTCCTCGACGACCTGGACGGGGGAGGCGGGGTGGACGGACAAGCCGTTCAAACGGTGATCCTGCGGGCTAGGGCGGTGGTGGACCTGGCCGATGCGCTCGACGAAGAGCTGGCCCGCATCGACTCCACCGCCCTGCTCGGTGAGATGGAGCTGCCGGTTCAGCAGGTGCTGGCCGATATGGAAGCCGCGGGCATCGCCGTCGACCTGAAAATGCTGAGCGAGCTGCAAAGCCAGTTCGGCGACCAGATCCGCGATGCCGCCGAGGCCGCATACGCCGTGATCGGCAAGCAGATCAACCTGGGCTCACCCAAGCAGCTGCAGGTAGTGCTGTTCGACGAACTGGGCATGCCGAAGACCAAGCGGACCAAAACCGGCTACACCACCGATGCCGATGCCCTACAGTCGCTATTCGACAAGACCGGGCACCCGTTCCTGCAGCATCTGCTGACGCACCGCGACGTCACCCGCCTCAAGGTCACCGTTGACGGGCTGCTCAACTCGGTGGCCGCCGACGGCCGGATTCACACCACCTTCAACCAGACGATCGCGGCGACGGGCAGGCTGTCGTCGACCGAGCCCAACCTGCAGAACATTCCGATCCGCACCGACGCCGGACGGCAGATCCGGGATGCATTCGTGGTCGGCGTAGGTACGACCGGCGAATACAGCGAGCTGATGACCGCCGACTACAGCCAGATCGAAATGCGGATCATGGCGCACCTGTCGCGGGACGAAGGCCTTATTGAAGCCTTCAGGACAGGGGAGGACCTGCACTCGTTCGTCGCGTCGCGAGCATTCGGCGTGCCGATCGAGGAGGTCACCGCCGAGTTGCGGCGCCGCGTCAAGGCGATGTCGTACGGGCTGGCCTACGGGCTGAGCGCCTACGGGTTGTCGCAGCAGCTGAAGATCTCCACGGAGGAAGCCAAGGAGCAGATGGACCAGTATTTCGCCCGCTTCGGCGGAGTGCGGGACTACCTGATGGACGTGGTCGAGCAGGCCCGCAAGGACGGCTATACCTCGACTGTGCTGGGCCGTCGGCGCTACCTGCCTGAGCTGGACAGCAGCAATCGCCAGGTTCGCGAGGCCGCCGAGCGGGCGGCGCTCAACGCGCCGATTCAGGGCAGTGCGGCCGACATCATCAAGGTGGCGATGATCGAGGTCGACAAGGCGATCAAAGCGGCCGGCCTGGCCTCACGCATGTTGCTGCAGGTACACGACGAGCTCTTGTTCGAGATTGCGCCCGGTGAGCGCGAGCAGGTCGAAGCGCTGGTCCGGGAGAGGATGGGCGGCGCGTATCCGCTCGACGTCCCGCTGGAGGTGTCGGTGGGTTACGGGCGCAGCTGGGACGCGGCGGCTCACTGACCATGCACGCGGAAAAGCGTCGTCGTGGTCGCCCCACCGGCTCGCGGGTGGACCCCGACGAGCGAAAGTCGGCGCTCCTGGATGCCGCCGAGCGGGCTATCCGCGCCAACGGCGCGGCGGCCGGGCTGGTCGACGTCGCGGCCGAAGCGGGCTTCGTCCGGTCCGCGGTGTACGCGATGTATCCCAACCGCGACGCGCTGCTGGCCGCGCTGAGCAAACGCACCGCGCAGCGCCTCCTCGCTGAAATCACCACGCGCGCAGCAGGTTCCACCGATCTGCGACAACGGATGGCGCTGTTCTTCGACGTCATCTGCGCGTGGATGAAGGCCGAGCCGAATCTCTACCGCGCCCTGAGCAGTGAGCCGTCGACCGGCGTGTTCGAACAACTCGCCAGCGCGGCAGAGTTCATGCTGACCAGTTCGTTCGACGCCGACGATGACCGGAGAGCAGGAGCGGCGCCGTGGGCGCGCGCCATCGTGGGATCGGCGGTGACGGCCGGCGAATGGTGGTGTCGCACCGGCACGATGTCGCGAGCGGCGCTCGTCGACCACCTGACCACGTTGTGTTGGGAAGGCGGGGCGGCGCTGCCCTTCAAAGCCGAGGACATCAAAAGTATTGACAACGGCCAGCAATAATAGACACACTGTCTTTTATGACGCTGGCGGACGTTCAAACGCCTTCACGCTATTGGGAAAGCATCGTCGGCGAATGCAACGTCGACGTGACCGAAATCACGGGCGCATTGCCCGACGAGCTGGTCGGCACCCTGTAGCGCAACGGCTCCGGCCGCTGGACGGTGGGGTCATCGCAGGTGGAGAGCGTTTTCGACGCAGACGGCATGGTTAGCGCTTTCGTGCTCGACGGCTCTGGGGTGCGGTTCCGCAACCGGTTCGTACGCACCAGGCACTATCGAAGGGCAACGACGGCCGGGCGCCTGGTGGATCGGGGATTCGCTTATCAGCGCCGCGGCGGCGTGCTGGCCAACTTCGGGCGACCGCCGGCCAACACCGCAAACACGAGCGTCATGGTCAACCACGATCAATTGCTGGCGCTCTGGGAGGGCGGATGGCCCCATGAGCTCGACCTGGACACCCTCGACACCATTGGCCTGTGCAACCTGGGTGGGGCGCTCAAATGGCCGATTCGCGCATACTCGGCGCACTACACCTACGACCCGGTGACCAACACCAAGGTCAACTTTGGTTTCGACCCGTACTTCCCGCGTATCGATATTCGCGGGATGCGGTTGCGGGATCTGCTGGCCGAGGCGGTGCCCCGGACGCGGCTACGACTCTATGAAACCGGCCCCGACGGCGTGACCAGATACCTGCGCGCAGTCCCATTGCCGGGCATGGGCGTGGTGCATGACATGGCCCTCACGGCGCGGTACGCGATTTTCGTGGTGTCGCCGCTGCGGATCAATCCGCTGGCCCTCATCGGCCACAAGTCCTATTGGGACGCAATGCGTTTCAAGGCCGATGTGCCGTCGTACTTCGTGCTTGCCCCGCGCGACGGCGGCCCTGTCCGGGTAGCGGAAACCGACCCGTTCTACCACTGGCATTTCACCAACGCCTACGACGACGGCGACGACGTCGTCGTCGAACTGCCACGGTTCGCGCCGCAGACCTACCCCGCAATGAAGTACTACACCGCCCACATCCGCTCCGACATCGCCCAGGTCGACGGCTACGGAACCATCGACGACGCCGTCGTGCTCACCCGGTTCCGGATCGCGCCGTCAGGCCAGGTGACCAGCGAGCCGCTGGCCGACTTCGGATGCGAGTTTCCGCAGATCGATCAGCGACGTTCGACGATGCGACATGACATCTCGTACGTGACGGCCCAAGACCCCAGCCGGTTCCACGGACAGGGGATTGCCCGGGTCGACCACCGCACCGGCGCGGTTCAGTCCTACTGTCCGGCCGGGCAGACCCTGATCGAGGCGACATTCGTCGCCCGGCCCGGCGGGACGGACGAAGACGACGGCTGGCTGCTCACCGTCGGATACGACGAATCGCAGCATCGCAGCAGGTTGATGGTGTTCCACGCGGCTCATGTCGCCGATGGGCCCACTGCCGAAGCCTGGTTGCCGTTCCACGTGCCGATGAGCTACCACGGCGCATTCACCAACAGGGTGGCGCGCCGAACGGGCTGACCACCCTGGACCGACCGAGTTTGTCCAGCGTGTGCACCGTCGAGTAGCCTCGACGGGTAACCCCAATTGTCCCTACGACCCACCCTGTCCGGAGCAACCCAACAATATGCCGAGTCCCACCGTCACCTCGCCGCAAGTAGCCGTCAACGACATAGGCACCAGCGAGGACTTTCTCGCAGCAATAGACAAAACGATCAAGTACTTCAACGATGGCGACATCGTCGAAGGCACGATTGTCAAAGTTGACCGGGACGAGGTGCTCCTCGACATCGGCTACAAGACAGAAGGGGTCATCCCCGCCCGCGAACTCTCCATCAAGCACGATGTCGACCCCAACGAGGTCGTTTCCGTCGGTGATGAGGTCGAGGCCTTGGTCCTCACGAAGGAGGACAAAGAGGGCCGGCTGATCCTGTCTAAGAAGCGCGCGCAGTATGAGCGCGCCTGGGGCACCATCGAGGAGCTCAAGGCCAAGGACGAGGCCGTCAAGGGCACGGTCATCGAGGTGGTCAAGGGTGGCCTGATCCTCGATATCGGCCTGCGCGGCTTCCTGCCTGCGTCGTTGGTCGAGATGCGCCGGGTGCGCGATCTGCAGCCGTACATCGGCAAGGAGATCGAGGCCAAGATCATCGAGCTGGACAAGAACCGCAACAACGTGGTGCTGTCGCGGCGCGCCTGGCTGGAGCAGACGCAGTCGGAGGTGCGCAGCGAGTTCCTCAACCAGCTGCAGAAGGGCACCATCCGCAAGGGTGTGGTCTCGTCCATCGTCAACTTCGGCGCGTTCGTCGACTTGGGCGGTGTGGACGGTCTGGTGCACGTGTCCGAGCTGTCCTGGAAGCACATCGACCATCCCTCCGAGGTGGTCCAGGTGGGCGACGAGGTCACCGTCGAGGTGCTCGACGTCGACATGGATCGCGAGCGGGTCTCGTTGTCGCTCAAGGCGACTCAGGAAGACCCGTGGCGGCACTTCGCCCGCACCCACGCCATCGGGCAGATCGTGCCGGGCAAGGTCACCAAGCTGGTTCCGTTCGGCGCGTTTGTGCGGGTCGAGGAGGGCATCGAGGGACTGGTGCACATCTCCGAGCTGGCCGAGCGGCACGTCGAGGTGCCCGACCAGGTGGTGGCCGTCGGCGACGACGCGATGGTCAAGGTCATCGACATCGACCTGGAGCGTCGCCGAATCTCGTTGTCGCTCAAGCAGGCCAACGAGGACTACACCGAGGAGTTCGACCCCGCCAAGTACGGCATGGCCGACAGCTACGACGAGCAGGGCAACTACATCTTCCCCGAAGGCTTCGACGCCGAAACCAACGAATGGCTGGAAGGTTTCGACACCCAGCGCAACGAATGGGAAGCCCGCTACGCCGAGGCCGAGCGCCGACACAAAATGCACACCGCGCAGATGGAGAAGTTCGCGGCCGCCGAGGCGGCCGGGCACGGCGGTGGCGAGCAGGCGCCGTCCAGCAGCGGCTCCCCGGAGAAGGCAGCGGGTGGGTCGCTGGCCAGCGACGCCCAATTGGCCGCCTTGCGGGAAAAGCTCGCCGGCAGCGCTTGATTTTTTAGGGACAGCTCCCACGTAATGCTGCGCATCGGGTTGACCGGCGGTATCGGCGCCGGCAAGTCGGCGCTGTCCACCACGTTCTCGCAGTGCGGCGGGATCATCGTCGATGGCGATGTCATCGCCCGTGAGGTGGTCGAGCCCGGCACCGAAGGGTTGGCGTCGCTGGTCGACGCGTTCGGTGCGGACATCCTGCTTGCGGATGGGGCGCTGGATCGGCCGGCGTTGGCCGCCAAGGCGTTTGCCGACGACGAGGAGCGCAAGAAGCTCAACGGGATCGTCCACCCGCTGGTCGCCAAACGCCGCGCGGAGATCATCGCGGCCGTACCCGACGATGCTGTTGTTGTGGAAGACATTCCGCTGCTAGTCGAATCCGGGATGGCGCCGCTGTTCCCACTGGTGGTCATCGTGCACGCCGATGTCGAGGTGCGGATGCAGCGGCTGGTCGAGCAACGCGGCATGACCGAAGACGACGCCCGCGCCAGGATCGCCGCGCAGGCCAGCGATGAGCAGCGCCGTGCCGTCGCCGACATCTGGCTGGACAATTCAAGTACCCCAGAGGCGTTGGAGCAGCGTGCCCGCGATGTGTGGAACAACCGAATCCTGCCGTTCGCGCACAACCTGAGCGCACGCCAGATCTTTCGTGCACCGGCGCGCCTGGTGCCGCCCGATCCGACGTGGCCGGAGCAGGCCATGCGCATCGTCAATCGCCTGAAGACCGCGTGTGGTCACAAGGCATTGCGGGTCGACCACATCGGATCGACGGCCCTGCCGGAATTTCCAGACTTTCACGCCAAGAATGTCATCGACATCCAGATCACCGTCGAATCGCTCTCGGTGGCCGACGAACTCGTCGAGCCGTTGCTGGCCGCCGGGTATCCGCGTCTCGAGTCCATCACCGAGGACGCCGCCAAGGCCGATGCCCGCAGCACCGTCGGTAAGTATGACCACAGTGCCGATAAGGCGTGGTGGCACAAACGATTCCATGGCTCGGCTGATCCAGGACGGCCGACCCATGTGCATATCCGGGTGGATGGCTGGCCCAATCAGCAGTTCGCGTTGCTGTTCGTCGAGTGGCTGAAAGCCAATCCCGGGGTGCGCGCTGACTACCTGAAGGTCAAGCAGTCGGCCGAAAAGACCGCGGCAGCAGACGGCACGGATAGCGGCCGCTACGCCGACGCCAAGGAGCCGTGGTTTTCCGACACCTACCACCAAGCCTGGGAGTGGGCCGACTCAACCGGTTGGCGACCCTAGCCTGATCGTGGCGACCCGCTGCGCCCGGCTGCGCCGCGCTTGCGATCGCCACCTAGCCTGATCGCGCCTTCATGGCTGACATTTCGGACACCACCATGACGTTCGCCCGTTTATCCGGCCATGATTCAAGGCTGTGCCGCAACGAGGGCAATGCGGGTCCGGGTCGTCACGCACGCCCGTGAGCCAGCGCGGCAGCCCCGGAACACAGCCGTGTCGCACCGCCGTGCGCAACACCCCGGTCATGGCGCTAAGCAGGCGTTTTTGATCGTCGGCGCCCAGATCCGGGATCGACCGCTGCGGCGCTATCTTTGCCCGCCAGCAGATCTCGTCGGTGAGCAGGTTGCCGAGTCCCGCGATCACCGACTGGTCCATCAGGGTCGGCTTCAAGCGGCCAGTCCGATTGGCCAGCACGTCGCGGAACGCGCGCAGGCCCAGGCCCAGCGCATCGGGGCCTTGCGGACCCATGACCTCGGCGACATCGTCCTCGCTGGCTGCCAGCCAGACGCCGCGCAGCTTACGGAGGTCGGCGTAGCGCAGTTCGCCGCGATCCAGCTTCACTACCAGCCGCTCATAACCCACATTCTCAGCACCGTCGGCGGCGTAGTACGGGTGGCCGGTCATACCGCTGTGTATCAACAGCGTCGGGCCATCAGTCGGCAGGACCAACCACTTGCCGTGCCGGCGTGGGGATTTAAACGTGTGGCCGTTGAGGCGACGCCCGAGCGCGGCAGCCGTGGTGTTGCGCAGAATGCCGGGATCATGCACCTCCACCTGCCGAATTCGCCGGCCGGTCAGCGGTCCCTCCAGCCTGCGGCGAAATCCTTCCACGTCAGGCAGTTCGGGCATGAAGCCTCGCCAGGCGCCGCAGCGGGCCGGTCAGCGAACGTGCGTGCCGCCGCATGTCGGCCCACGGGTCACGTTGTCCAGCCAGGCGTTTCGGAATGTCATTGATGGTGAAGCGGTCGGCCCGCAGGCCGCGGGTCTGCAGCTCATCCCACTCCAGCGGGGTGGCCACCGGCGCACCGGCACGGGCCCGCACCGAATACGGCGCTACCGCGGTCTGCGCGTACGCGTTTCGCATGACGTCGAGATAGATGCGGCCCTCCCGGTTGGCTTTGCGGGCTTCGATGGTGCGGTGCTTGGCGTCGTCCGCTACCACCAGTACGGCGATGTCGCGCGCGAACTGTCGGGCCGTGTCGAAGTCCGTGTCACCACGCAGCGGCACTACGACGTGCAGCCCCCGCGACCCCGTGGTTTGCAGGTAACACGTCAGCCCCAAGTCATCCAGCACGCCCGCAGTTGCACTGGCCGTCGCCCGCACCGCCGCGAAGTCGCTGTCAGACGGGTCGAGGTCGAATATCAACCGGTCCGGGCTGTGCAGCCGGTCCTGCCGCGACTGCCACACGTGCAGCGTGATGCAGTTCTGATTGGCCAACCACCCCAGTGCTTCTCGCCGCTGCGCGATCGGATGCACCACGGTGCCGCCCTCTTTGGCGACCTCGACGCGGCTGATCCAATCCGGCAGTGCATCCGCGAAATCCTGCTGCAGAAATCCCTTTTCGTCGATACCACGGGGAAACCGCTGCACATTCAGCGGCCGATCTTTCAGGTGCGGCAGCATCGTGTCGGCTACCTCGCAGTAGTAGTCGACGAGGTCCCGCTTGGTGATCCCGGCCGCGGGAAAGAGCACCCGATCCGGGTGGGTGACCTCGACTCCGGTGCGTGGCATCAGTGTGTCTCCCTCACGACGTCGGCAGGTTCCTTGTCGGTCCGCAGGCCTTGATAGCGCGGGTGACGCAGTTTGCCGTCACGCGTCCACTCGGTGAACCCGATTTGAGCCACCAGTTCTGGCCGTACCCAATTGGCGCCGTTCTCGCGCACCAGACCCCGGGTGAACGCCGGCGTATCCTGCTTGATGGCCGACAGTCTCTTGTGCAGGCTGCGCAGCGAAGTCTCGTCGAAGCCGGTGCCCACCTTGCCGGCGTAGACGAAGTCGCGGCCGTCGTAATAGCCGAGTAGCAGCGCGCCCAAACCCGTCCGGCTCCCTTTGGGACCGGTATATCCCCCGACGACGAACTCCTGGTCGCGAACGCACTTGAACTTCAGCCAATTCGGCGATCGGCGGCCGTCATACGTCGAGTCCGCCAACTTGGCGATCACTCCTTCATCGCCGCGCCCGCACGCGGCCCGGTAGGCGGCGATTCCATCTTCGACCCGATGCGGTGTGTTGCGCAGCGGATCGGCGAACTCGACTGCGTTGCGCAGCAGCCGTTTACGCTGAATCAATGGCACGTCGACGGTGGACTTGCCGTCGACATGCAACAGGTCGAAGAGGTAATAGAAGACGCGGATCCCCGATGCCCGAGCCACTTTCGGGTCGCTGATGCCCAGACGTCCCTGCAGTCGCGCGAAGCTGGTCCGCTTACCGTCGAACGCCACGACCTCGCCATCCACGACGAATCGCGAGGTCTGCAGCGCGGCGAGCGCCTCGACCAGCTCCGGGTAGGTGCCGTTGAGTGGCTTACGGTTCCGTGACAACAGCCGCACGCGGTCGCCGTCGCGAAATGCCAGGCAGCGCATCCCGTCGAACTTGCGCTCGAAAATCCATTGCGGGTCGGAGAACCGCTTGTCGGTCAACGTGGCCAGGGTCGGTGCTCGCCAGTCGGGGACCGGTTCGTCGGGCAGGTCGGCGAGGTCGATCACGACAAGGCGTCCAAGGTGGGGCCGGTTGGTGGGCGGTACTCGCGCAGTGGCATACCGGAGAGTTCCCGGCTTGCCGATGGAGAAACTCAGGGTCCGCCGCGCCAGTGTTCGATGCGGTGATGGTCAGGTGTGAATCCGTGGTGCACGCCCCACAGCACCGCCTGGGTGCGGCTGGCGACGCCGAGCTTGCGGTAAATCGTGCGGATGTAGGACTTCACGGTGTTGGGGCTCAGGTACGTCAGTCGCGCAACGTCGGCGTTGCTCATGCCCTGCGTGATCAGCGCCAGGATCTCTGCCTCGCGGTCGCTCAGACCTTCGCCGCGTCCGGGCCAGTCCAGTCCGGGCGCACTGCGCGGCCGCCCTTCGACGTCGCTGATCACCACCTCGCCGGCATGTACTGCCTCCAAAGCGGCGACCAGCTCGCGTGCGGGCAGAGTCTTCGACAGATACCCGTGGGCTCCGTGTTGACGTGCACTTTCGACGAGATCGGGATGAAAGTTCCACGTGTAGACCACAACTCGGCGCGCTTGAGGATTGGCAACCAGGACCCCGATCTCTTCGTGATCGGATTCGGGTTGGGCGAAGGAGTCGTACAAGACGATGTCGACCGCGTCTTTGACGGGCATGGTGGAGTCGAGTTCTGCGATCACGATGCGCTCGCGGTATGGCTCCAGCATGTTGGCCACACCCTTGACGACGACGTCGTAGTCATCGACGAGCGCGACCGTGATCGGCCCGTGAGGCGTAGCCGGCATGTCGGCGAGATTACCTCCCTAAGGGTGTATTTCTACCCCCCTTAAGGGTGGTCGACTGAGAGCAGAAGTCGGGCCTACCGACCCGATCATTCGTTCAGTCATCACCTAAAGGAAAGGCTTGTCATGATTATTCTCGGCATCATCCTGTTAGTCGTAGGGTTCGTGCTCAAGATCCAGATTCTGTGGACCCTCGGGATCATCGCGGTAGTCGTCGGCGTGATCCTGGCGATCATGGGCAGCACCGGACGTGCCGTCGGCGGCCGCCGGCACTACTTCTGAGGCATTCCAGTCGAAAACACCTGCTGAACCCGGCGGTGTGCGGCGCGCCGCAAAATTGCGTTTGTGTGGTTGGCTCGCGGGTTATTCGACATGTGTACGAGAGGAGTACGAGATGCCCGTTTGGGAATGGATTTTGATCGCGGCCGTCGTCGTCATCGTGGTCGCCGCGGTGATTGTTGCGGCAAGCGTGATCGGCAGTCGCAGAAAAACGGCGCGACTCAGGCAGCACTACGGCCACGAATACGAGCGTTTGGTGTCCGGCACGGGCAGTCAGAAGGCAGCCGAGCAGGAACTCACTGCCCGGGAACGTCAGCGAGACAAACTCGACATCGTTCCGTTGACACCTCCGGCCCTCTCGGATTTCGCAACCCGCTGGCACGAGGTACAGACCAAGTTCGTGGACAACCCGGCAACGGCCGTCGGCGTCGCTGATCGTCTGGTGATCGACGTAATGCGCGAACGGGGTTATCCCGTCGACGATTTCGAGCAGCGGGCGGCTGACATCTCGGTAGACCATCCGCAGATCGTCGAGAACTATCGGGCCGCGCACGGCATCCATCTGTCGCAACAGCAGGGTGATGTCAGCACCGAGCAGCAGCGGGAGGCGTTCGTGCACTATCGGGCGCTGTTCGAAAAGTTGCTCGAGACCAATACAGCCAGTGACAGGTCCAAGGAGGCAAACGCATGACTACGCACGAACATCAAACACTGACCAGTTCCCAAGACGAGTCCCAAACCCAGATGTCGGAAGCCGGCCCGGCGATCGATTCGCCCGAGCCATCGGAGCCGTCAAGCGCGCCGTCGCCGGCTACGGAGCAAGAGCACAACCAAAGCCAGTCGGCGGTTGCGCCGGCATCGGCGGAGCCTGCGAGCGCAACACGCGAAGCACCAACAGCCGAAACGCTATTCGCTGACGACGAGCTCGCCGAGTTGCGCGCGCGGTGGGCCGGCGTCCAGGCGGCATTCGTCGATGATCCAAAGGACTGCGTCCAGAAGGCGGACGTCCTGGTCTCCGACCTCGTCGAGCAGCTCACAACTGGTTTCGCCCAAGCGCGCTCGCGTCTCGAGGAACAGTGGGCTCAGGGCCAGGAAGCTTCCACTGAAGACCTCCGTTTGGCGCTGATGCATTACCGCGAATTCTTCGAGCGGTTACTTGCGGTGTAACTCAGCGAACAGGGCGGTGCCGCCGTAGTTTTGGTCGCTATCGCCAGGTGAGTTCCATGCCGTAACCGGCCAGCCAACCCGTCAGGTCGTAGCCATTGCGGGCCAGCCCGTCGATGGCATCCACGGCGTATCGCACCGCCCGCTCGGCGACTTCCGGTGTCAGCAGCCCATGACGGACGGCGTCCAGCAGCTCGTCGACATCGGCCAGGCCCGCCTCCCTGCCGCTGCGGACCGCGATGTCGAGGTAGTGGTCCTCGGAGCGCCAGACGTCCGGCCCGGGCGTGTATTCGCCCACGTCGAGGTAGTAGTCCTGGTCCCGCTCATGACCGGGGTTGAAGTGAAACACGGTGGCGCGCAAGCCCAACGACGGCAACAACCACGATTCGAGGTAGTGGAATTGGGCCCGGCCGGGAGTGGGCCGCGCCAGATAGAGACCCCACGGACGTACCGCGTACTCGTCGACCGACCGCACAATGCCCTTCGGGTCTGTGTTGGTGCGGGCGCGTAGGTCGAACGTCTCGTGCTTCGGTGCGTGGATACGGGTTACCTTACCGGCCCTACCGTTTCAGCCGGATCTTCCACCGCACAAAGCAGGCATAGAACAGGGAGAGCCCGGCCAGCACGCCCATGTCCAGCAGCCAGATCTTTGGCGCGTGCTGCCAGAACCGGTCCTGGGGAAGCAACGAACCAGGTACCAGGGTCCGCAGGTCAACAGTGGACGCGGTGGCGGCATAACCCCAACGCGCCGGCACCACCGACGACACCTGCTCGAGCCCGATCCGGTTGGTCACCGGGACCATCCCGCCACAGAGCACCAACTGCACCATGATCGACACCACGAACAACGGCATGATCTGCTCACTTGAGCGGACCAGCGACGAGATGACCAGGCCAAGCATGGCCGATGCCACACACGTCGCGGCGACGGCCGCAAACAGCTCGAGGCTGGCCTCGAGGGCGGTGTGGCCCATCACCACGGCGCCGCGCGTCGGCGCGCCCTTGCCGATCACCACGATCGCCGTGGTAATCGCCGCCTGCAGGATGGCGAACACGCAGAACACCCCGGTCTTGGCCAGCAGGTAGGCACCCGTCGACAGGCCGACCGCCTGTTCCCGCTGGAAGATGGGACGTTCGCCGACCAGATCGCGGATGGTCAGCGCGATGCCCATGAACGCTGCGGCGTTGACCAGCAGATTGAGTATTTGCGCGGATTCGTCGGGCGGGCTGGCGTGCTCGGAGGCGATGTGGAATCCGCCCGACCCGGGCACCGTCAGCGACAAGGCGCCGAGGATGAACGGCAGCAACGCCAGAAACACGAAGTAGGCGCGGTCCGAGACAACCAGGCGCACCTGCCGCCGCGCGATCGTCGAGATCTGACGCCGCAGACTGGTATGCACCGGCTTGCCCAGCGCGGCCGGTTCGGTTTCCGCCAGCGCCCGCTTCGGTGCCTGCTGCTTGGCCTGGTTCTGGGCCCGAAAGCGCCGGTTGGCCTCGTCGGGGTCGGCGCCCACATTGGTGAAGATCTTGGCCCAGTTGGTGGTACCCATCGCAGCGCCGATGCGATCGGGCGGCCCGCAGTACGCCGTCTTCCCGCCGGGCGCCACCAGCAATAGCTGGTCACAGATGTCCAGGTAGGACAACATGTGCGTCACCACGATCACCACCCGGCCGGCGTCGGCCAGTTGGCGCAGCATCATCATGACCTGGTGGTCCAGCGCTGGATCCAGCCCCGACGTGGGCTCGTCCAGGATCAGGAGCGACGGTCCGGTGAGCAATTCCAGTGCCACCGAGGCGCGTTTGCGCTGCCCGCCGGACAGCTTGTCGACCCGGGTGTCAGCGTGCTTGGTCAGGTCGAGTTCGTCGAGTACCTGGGCGACGACCCGGGCGCGGTCGGCTTTGCCGGTGTCGGGCGGGAGCCGTAGTTCCGCCGCGTAGCCCAGTGCCTGGTTGATCGTCAGCTGGCGGTGCACCACGTCGTCTTGCGGGACCATCCCGATCCTGCTGCGCAGCGACGCGTACTCGGCGTGGATGTCGTGGCCCTCGAAGGTTACCGAGCCGGCAGTGGGGCGGGCGTATCCGGCGATGAGCCGGGCGAGGGTCGTCTTGCCCGAGCCGGATCCGCCGATGACCGCGGTCAACGTTCCGGGCCTGGCGGTCAGTGAGATGTCGTCGAGCAGTTGTTTGCCGTTGTCGACGCTGAACCCGACCCCATGCACTTCCAGGCCGCCGGTGCGGGTCTCGGCCTCGGCGCGCGGGACCAAAGTGCTGTTCGTGAAAACCAGGTCGACATTGCCGATGGTCACCAGGTCACCCTCGGACAAGATCGCCGATCCGACGCGGGTTCCGTTGACGAACGTCCCGTTGACGCTGCTGTCGCGGATCTCGGTGCCAACCGGCGTCAGAGACAACGTCGCGTGCTCACGCGAAGCCAAGACGTCCGAGACCACGATGTCGCTGTCGCTGGCACGACCAATGGTGACGGTGCCGGCCGTTCTCGGGTGCCCGGAACTTCCGGCGGATCGCGGCGAGAGGAATTTCACCATCCTCGTCGCGAGGTTCGACGCGTCGCCGGCCCTGACGTCGATCAGGGTGAACTCGGCCGGCGGGGGGGCGGTCTGCCCGGCGTTGACCACGGTGTGTTCTACGGGCGGAGTCTGGGGCGTCCCGGGTGGCTCACGTCGCGGCGGTCGCGTCTTGCGCACTCCCGACGCCGGATGCCTGCGCGCGGGTGACTTTCGTTGCGCGGCCGGCGGTTCCGGCAACACAGACCACGCAAGGGTCGGCGGCCCGGAATTGTGTATCGATCTCGTCTGCGGTGGCCGACCGGTTTTTCCTTGCTGCGGTCCGATCTCGAAGGTCAGCCGCGGCCCTTGCGGATTCCCGACGTTGACGCTTTGGCCGTCGTGGACGTCGAAGACCGGCATCCGGTAGCCGTTGACATAGGTCCCGTTCAGCGAGCCGTTGTCGATCGCCAGCCATCGGCCCTGATCAAAGCGCAGAATCAGGTGCGCGCGGGAGATCCGTGGGTCCGCGAGACGCAGGTCGGCCTGCTGGTCACGGCCGATGACCACCTCATGGTCTGCAGCAAACGACTGTCGAAATCCGTTGTGCCGTACGGTCAGCGAGGGCGGGGCGGGTCGATTCACCATTTCATATTGCTGGGACGTCTGTGAGGGCTGCATTGGTCTCGGCTGTGAAGCAGCTTTGTCTTACTCATCGCCACTCATAGCTGTTTCACAGCCGGCATCGGTAGTACGCCAACCCAGGGTGGGCATCATTCGAACGGACGAGAGTGTCCGGATCGCCAGTCCGGAAGGTTTGGCGTGCCGGGAAACGAGGGGGTGACTGCAGATGGAAGAACCGCACGGGTCATTGGGAAATACGCGGCGGCTGAGCGTCGGACGACGGCTGCTGTCCAACCCGCGCCTGGCCGGCGCAGCGCTGCGTGCGGGCTTTCAGTCGCTGCCGTCGGCAACGGTGGTGCATCTGTTTCGCCGAATTCCACCGGTCAGCTCGGTCCCGCACGCTCAGCCATCCGGGGCCCCGGCCGCGGCAGGGCGCGACGAGGTCAGCGGTTCCCGCATCGCCAGCGGCGCACCATTTGCCGGCTACACAATCCTGCGGCCGTTGGGCGCCGGCGCCATGGCCGAGGTGTTCCTGGCGTTGCACCCCAGGCTGCCGCGACGCGACGTGATCAAAGTCCTCGCCGAGGCGGTCACCGCGGACAGCGAGTTCCGCGAGAGGTTCAACCGCGAGGCCGATCTCGCCGCAACACTGTGGCACCCGCACATTGTCGGAGTCCACGATCGCGGCGAATTCGACGGCCAGCTCTGGATTTCCATGGACTATGTCGAGGGGACCGACGCCGCCCGACTGGTGAAAGAGCACTGCGAAGACGGCGAACAAGGATTGCCGGTCGAGGACGTCTGCGACATCGTCGACGCCGTCGCGGGCGCGCTCGACTATGCCCACACGCGCGGCCTGCTGCACCGCGACGTCAAGCCCGCCAACATTCTGCTCGCTCACCCAGACCACGAGGAGCGCCGAATCCTGTTGGCGGACTTCGGTGTAGCTCGCCACCTCGGTGACGTCAGCGGCATCACCGAGACCAACGTCGCGGTCGGAACAGTCGCATACGCCGCGCCCGAGCAGCTCACCGGCTCCAACATCGACGGCCGGGCCGATCAATACGCTTTGGCCGCAACGGCTTTCCACCTGCTCGCCGGCGCGCCGCCGTTCCAGCACTCCAACCCGATCGCGGTGATCGGTCAGCACCTGCACGACGATCCACCGCGGCTCAGCGATTCCCGCCCCGATTTGGCGCACCTCGACGACGTGTTCCGCAAAGCTCTGGCGAAGAAACCCGAGGACAGATTCGATTGCTGCCGCTCTTTCTCCGCCGCCGTCCGCGGGCGCAGCCGCGTTTCGGCCGCCGCGATCGGCCGTCGCAACCCGCGCCGCGTTCTCGCGTCGGCGGCCCACCGGTTCTCGTCACGAACCCGATGGTCGGCGGCATTGGTCTGCGCGGTGCTGATCGCCGTGGCGGCGACCTGGTCGATCCTGTACTCCTTCCAGGAAGACAGCCCGCAACCCGGCCCCACGCTCGCGTCGAAACCCGCTGTCTCCGTCGTCAGCGCTATCCCGGCCAGTTCCGCCCGGGTTCTCAACGGCACCTACCGGTTGGACTACGACCGGTCGAAGCGGACCACCAACGGTGTTCCGGTCCGTCACGACCTAGCCGCCAGCAACTGGTGGGCCTTCCGTTCGGTGTGCACCACCAACGGCTGCGCGGCCACCGGATCCCAGCTGGACGACGCCACCCACCAGGTGGCCAGCACGGGCGCCGGCGGCCAGACCGACGTCCTGCGCTTCGTCGCCGGGTATTGGCAGGGTGCGCCCCAGCAGGCGCGGGTGGGCTGCCGCCAGCCGGCCGGGCAAGTCGGGGCCACACAGCAAGAAACGGTCGCGTGGTCGGTGGCGCCGCAGGCTGACGGCACGCTGCGCGGCACCGAAACGGAAACCGTGCTGTCCAACGAGTGCGGGGCACAGGGTGCGGTGGTGCGCATTCCGGTGGTGGCCACCAGGGTCGGCGATGTGCCGCCCGGCGTGACCCTGGCCGATCCCGCGGCGGTGGTCAGCGCGCCGGTCACGCCGTCGGCCAAGCCGGCGCCCCCGGTCCTGGGCGGCCTGTGCAGCGACGTCGACAAGCTCGCTTACGACCAGACCAGCGATCAGCAGGTCGTCTGCGAAGGCAACACCTGGGACAAGGCTCCCATCGCCACCGGAGTCCACGCCGTCGGCACCTCGTGCGATCTGCCCGATATCCCGGTGTTCGCCATGTCCACCTCCAACGACGGCTACCTGCTGCAATGCGATCCGGTAACCCGGATGTGGACCCGGCACAGCTAGGTTCTTTCGCCGCGAGCGTGCATGTTTGTACGGCGGCACGCCGTTGAGTCGGGCACGCTGCGCACGCTCGCGGCCAAAGCTTGTCGGTGCCCGCCTCTACTCTGGTGACATGGCTTTTGCCACTGAACATCCAGTAGTCGCACATTCGGAGTACCGCCCGGCCGCAGAGGACGTGGAAGGGCTGGTGCGCACCGGCGCGCGCTTCGAGGTGGTCAGCCAGCACGCTCCGGCCGGCGACCAGCCGGGCGCCATCGAGGAGCTGGAGCGACGCATCAAAGCAGGGGAGCGCGACGTGGTGCTGCTGGGCGCCACCGGCACCGGAAAGTCGGCGACCACCGCGTGGCTGATCGAACGCCTGCAGCGGCCCACGCTGGTGATGGCGCCCAACAAGACGCTGGCCGCGCAGCTGGCCAACGAACTGCGAGAGATGTTGCCGCACAATGCAGTCGAGTACTTCGTGTCGTACTACGACTACTACCAGCCCGAGGCGTACATCGCGCAGACCGACACCTACATCGAAAAGGACAGCTCCATCAACGACGATGTGGAGCGGTTGCGGCACTCCGCGACGTCGGCCTTGCTGTCGCGGCGCGACGTGGTCGTGGTGGCTTCGGTGTCGTGCATCTACGGCCTGGGCACCCCGCAGTCCTACCTCGACCGCTCGGTGGAGCTGCGGGTGGGCAGCGAGGTCCCGCGCGACGGCCTGCTGCGGCTGCTGGTCGACGTCCAGTACACCCGCAACGACCTGTCCTTCACCCGCGGTTCGTTCCGGGTGCGCGGCGACACCCTGGAGATCATCCCCTCCTACGAAGAGCTGGCGGTTCGTATCGAGTTCTTCGGCGACGAGATCGAGGCGCTGTACTACCTGCACCCGCTGACCGGTGAGGTGATCCGGCAGGTCGACTCGCTGCGCATATTCCCCGCCACCCACTACGTCGCCGGTCCGGAGCGGATGGCGCACGCGATCTCCACCATCGAAGAAGAACTCGCCGCACGGCTCGCCGAACTCGAGGGCCAGGGCAAGCTGCTGGAGGCCCAGCGGCTTCGGATGCGCACCAACTACGACATCGAGATGATGCGACAGGTCGGGTTCTGCTCGGGCATCGAGAACTACTCACGCCACATCGATGCCCGCGGGCCGGGCTCGCCGCCGGCGACGTTGCTGGACTACTTCCCGGAAGACTTCCTGATGGTCATCGACGAGTCGCACGTCACCGTGCCGCAGATCGGCGGCATGTACGAGGGCGACATGTCCCGCAAACGCAACCTCGTCGAGTACGGGTTCCGCCTGCCGTCGGCGTGCGACAACCGCCCGCTGACCTGGGAAGAGTTCGCCGACCGGATCGGGCAGACGGTGTACTTGTCGGCCACTCCGGGCCCGTATGAGCTCAGCCAGACCGGTGGTGAGTTCGTCGAGCAGGTGATCCGGCCGACCGGCCTGGTGGACCCGAAAGTGGTGGTCAAGCCCACCAAGGGGCAGATCGACGACCTGATCGGCGAAATCCGGAAACGAGCCGACGCCGACCAGCGGGTGCTGGTGACGACGCTGACCAAGAAGATGGCCGAAGACCTCACCGATTACCTGCTCGAAATGGGCATACGGGTGCGCTATCTGCACTCCGAGGTCGACACCCTGCGCCGGGTGGAGTTGCTGCGCCAGCTGCGGCTCGGCGACTACGACGTGCTGGTCGGCATCAATCTGCTACGCGAGGGCCTGGACCTGCCCGAGGTGTCGTTGGTGTCAATCCTCGACGCCGACAAGGAGGGCTTCCTGCGGTCGACGCGCAGCCTGATCCAGACCATCGGCCGCGCCGCGCGCAACGTCTCCGGCGAAGTCCACATGTACGCCGACAGCATGACCGATTCGATGAAGGAGGCCATCGACGAAACCGAGCGGCGGCGAGCCAAGCAGATCGCATACAACGAGGCCAACGGCATCGATCCGCAGCCGCTGCGAAAGAAGATCGCCGACATCCTCGACCAGGTCTATCGCGAGGCAGATGACACGGACACGGTCGAGATGGGCTCCGGACGCAGCATCTCCCGCGGCCGCCGCGCGCAGGGGGAGCCGGGGCGCGCGGTCAGCGCCGGGGTGTTCGAGGGCCGCGACACCTCGGCCATGCCGCGGGCCGAACTGGCCGACCTGATCAAAGACCTCACCGCGCAGATGATGGCCGCCGCCCGTGACCTGCAGTTCGAGCTGGCCGCGCGGTTCCGCGACGAGATCGCAGACCTCAAGAAGGAACTGCGCGGGATGGACGCTGCCGGCCTGAAGTGACGGAGACGACGAGCGAGACCGGCAGTTGGCGCGAATTGCTGGGCCGGTACCTGGGGACGTCCGTCGTGCTGGCCGGTGGCGTCGGCCTGTACGCCACCAACGAATTCCTGACCATCAGTCTGCTGCCCAGCGCCATCGCCGAGATCGGCGGCAGCCGGCTGTACGCGTGGGTTGTCACCCTGTACCTGGTCGGCTCGGTGGTGGCGGCGACCATGGTCAATTCGATACTGCTGCGGTTCGGGCCGCGCGTGTCGTTTCTGTTGGGGCTGGCCGTCTTCGGCGTCGCCAGCCTGGTGTGTGCGGCCGCCCCGAGCATGGAGATCCTGATAGCCGGACGCACCCTGCAGGGAGTGGCCGGCGGCCTGCTGGCCGGCCTGGGCTACGCGTTGATCAACGCCACCCTGCCCCGATCGCTGTGGACCCGCGGGTCGGCGCTGGTGTCGGCGATGTGGGGGGTCGCGACCGTGGTCGGGCCCGCGACAGGCGGTGTCTTCGCGCAATTTGGGCTGTGGCGGTGGGCGTTTGGCTCGATGACGATCCTGACCGCGCTGATGTCGATCCTGGTGCCGACCGTGCTGGCCGCAAACGCGACCGATCCGGGCCGCGAGCCCGCTTTGCAGGCGTCGCCCGCGCTCAAGGTGCCGGTGTGGTCGCTGCTGCTGATGGGCGCTGCCGCGCTGGCGGTCAGCGTCGCACAACTCCCGCGCAACCCCTTGGCGACGGCCGGACTGCTGGCCGCAGGTGTGCTGCTGGTCGGGGGGTTTGTGGTCGTCGACCGGCGTAGCCGTGCGGCGGTGTTGCCGCCGAGTGTCTTTGGCGCGGGCCCATTGAAATGGATCTACCTGACGATGGCCGTGCAGATGATGGCGGTGCTGGTCGACACCTATGTGCCGCTCTTCGGCCAGCGGCTCGGACATCTGACTCCGGTGTCGGCCGGATTTCTGGGTGCAGCGCTGGCAAGCGGGTGGACCGTCAGCGAAATCGTCAGCGCATCGCTGAACAGCTCGCGACTCGTCGGGTATGTCGTGTTGACCGCGCCGCTGGTGATGGCGGCCGGTCTGGCTGTGGCCGCCGCGACTCAGCGTGCCGACGCGCCGATCGGAGTCGTCGCGCTCTGGGCGGTGGCGTTGCTGGTGGCCGGAATCGGCATCGGGATGGCCTGGCCGCATCTGTCCGTGCGTGCCATGGAATGCGTCGACGACCCGGCCGAAAGCGGCGCGGCGGCCGCCGCAATCAACACCGTGCAGGTGATATCGGCGGCCTTCGGCGCCGGTCTGGCCGGTGTGGTGGTCAATTCGACAGCGGGCGCCCCCGAAACTGCCGGCGTGCCGGCGGCGCGCTGGTTGTTTGCGATATTCACGCTGCTGGCAGCGGTCGGCTTCGTCGCCTCTTACCTGGCAACCCGAGACGACCGGCGCTCACCGCGTTGACTTGACCACCTGCGAGTGGTGGAACTGCCACCGCTCGACAATGCGGAATCCGAGGTAGCTGGGGAATTGATACGCCGGCGCCCGGCCGAACGCCTTTCCTGGCGGCAGGGAATGTCCGGTTTGATGGTCGGGCAGTGACTTGTCCCGGTCGGTGATGGTCCACACCGTGGTGCATTTGTTGATCTTGGCCGTGGTCAGCCACACCGCGACGTGGCCGTCCCACAACGCGCCGACCTTGGGTCCGTAGTAACCGCGCTCCACGTCGATCAGCGATCGGAAGGCCGCGGGACGGGCGGCCAGCAGCGCCCGAACCGGCCCGGGTCTCCAGGGGACGGTGTTGTCCACCACGAGACAGTCCCCAGGTGCGGCATGGCTACTGATCAGATCGGCAACCTGGCTGTAGTCCCAGCCTTCCTTGGCGTAGGGCCAGCGTTGCGTGAACAGGTAATTGGGCGTCGCCGCGACCGCGAACAGCGCGACCAGGCCGGCGATCAGCCATGGTTTGCGGGCGACCGTGACGATGCACACCGCCAGCACGACGGCCGCCGCAGGAGCGGTGAGGATCAGGTAGCGCGGGTAGTAGATGGGTTCGACGACCGCCGAGTAGATCAGCACCACGGCGTTGGGAATGACGGTCCAGGCTGTGCATGCCAGCACCAGACGGCGGGTGTCGCCGCCGGGGCCCGGCGCGCCGACCAGTCGCACCACGATGGCGGCGGCGACGATCACGCCCGCCAAAATGGCGAATGGAACGCTGTGGTCGAAATACTGCCGGTGAATTACGTCGAGAAATAGGTTGCGATTCAGTCCCGCGATCCACCCGACCTGAAAAACCTGGCCATGCGCGAACAGCAGGAACGGTGTCATGGCGCCGAGTGCGACGGCCGAGCTGACCGCCCACCAGATGACGACGGACTTGCGGGGCTTCTCGAGCGCGAGCAACGGCAGCATCGCTGCATAAACCGGCACCAACAGCACCAGGTTGATGCTGATGAGTATCGCGAGCATCAGTGTCAGCGCGTAAAACACCCACAGCCGTGGCCTGTTGCGGCGCACCGCCGCGACGAACAAGACGGTCAACCAGACCGCGGCCGCCACCGACAGCGCAGACGAACGGGCCTCGATACCGGCCCACGTCACCCGCGGCAAGATGGCGAACACCACGCCCGCGCATACCGCGGTAAGGCGTGTCGAACGCTGCGATGGAAACTGCTTGGCGAAAACCACAACGCCCGCGGCTGCGCCGCCGATCGCCAGACAGCTGGGAAATCGCGACCAGAATTCCGTTGGCGGGAATATGGCGAACCACCCGTGCATCAGCAAGTAATAGAAACCGTGCACCGCATCGATATGGCCGAGCAGTTTCCACAGCTCGGGCAATGTCCGGCTCGCCGAGGCCGAAATCGTGGCGCCCTCGTCGTACCAGAGGGACGGCTTGCCCGCCCAACCTGCGCTGATGACCACGGCCAGCACGGCGATTGCCCAGGGGTCGAGCCGCCTGCCGCGGCCGCGTTTGTGCCCCGGCCCGTCGGCGGCATCCGTCGCTCCCTGCTCGAGAGTTGGTACAGACATGATGCTTGTCACTGTAGGGCGTACCCGAAAAAGCTGGTCAGCAGAATGCCCGGTAGTCGTTTCATCGAAAATATGATCTGCTGACTCATCTAGGCCGGGCAAATTGAGGCCGCGCCACGCTGCAGCTGTGTGCCTAATCTCATGCATCTGCATCCGGCGAGGCGATAATGTCTTGGCTTGGCGTAGCAACCGACACTGGGAGGGTAAATGAGCGCCTATCGGACCGTGGTGGTAGGAACCGACGGCTCGGATTCATCGATGCGTGCGGTGGACCGGGCGGCCACTATCGCCGGGGCGGACGCGAAGTTGATCATCGCGTCGGCGTATCTACCCCAGCACGACGACGGCCGAGCCGCCGACGTCCTGAAGCAAGAGAGCTACAAGGTGTCGGGCACCGCCCCGATTTACGACATCCTCCACGACGCGCGGGAGCGGGCTCACAGCGCCGGTGCGAAAAACGTCGAGGAGAAGCCGATTGTCGGTGCTCCGGTGGACGCGCTGGTGCACCTCGCCGAGGAGGAGAATGCCGATCTGCTGGTTGTCGGCAACGTCGGGCTGAGCACCATCGCCGGTCGGCTGCTGGGATCGGTGCCGGCGAATGTTTCACGCCGGGCCAAGGTCGACGTGTTGATCGTGCACACCACGAGCTAAGCGGGACTACCAGCCTCGCTCTCGCCATTCGCCGAGGTTGGGGCGTTCGACACCCAGCTCCGTGTCGTCTCCGTGGCCGGGATAGATGACGGTCGAATCCTCGTATACGTCGAACACTCGAGTGGTGACGTCGTCGATCAATTGGGTGAAATCGCCCGGCTGCCACGTCTTGCCGACGCCGCCCGGGAACAGGCAGTCTCCCGTGAACAGCTGAGTCACCCCGTCGGTCGCGGGTCCGTTGAGGGCCAGCGCAATGGATCCGGGGGTGTGCCCGCGCAGGTGGATGACGTCGAAATTCAGCTTGCCGATTTGCACCGTGTCGCCGTTGCCCAGCAAACGGTCGGGTTTGACCGGCAACGGCTCGGCGTCGATCTCATGTGCGGCGGTCGGCGCGCCGGTGGCCTCGGCCACCGCCTCCAGCGCCTGCCAGTGGTCGAAGTGCTGATGGCTCGTCACGATCAGCGAGAGTTTCGGGGCGTACTGTCGGACCAGGTCGATGAGAACTTCGGCGTCGTTGGCGGCGTCGATCAGGAGCGTTTCTCCGGTTTCGGAACATGTCACCAGGTAGGCGTTGTTGTCCATTGGGCCCACCGATGTCTTCAGGATTGTGGCGCCGGGCAGCGTCCGGCGCGCCGCGGTACCGGGGTCGACGTGTCCCGTGTAGTTCTCGCTGACGGCAGTCATGTGCGCCACTCCTCCATCCCGGCTGCGCCGGCATCATCGTCGTCGGCGCGAGTCATAGCGGTCACGTTAGACCTGTCGGTGGGTGCACATAGCATGGGTACGGATTGTCTCTAACAAGGATTTCCCCGGAAGGGTTTGCGTGGCTGATCGCCTAATTATCAAGGGTGCGCGCGAGCACAACCTGCGCAGCGTCGACCTCGACCTGCCTCGTGACGCGCTAATCGTCTTCACCGGGCTATCCGGATCAGGTAAGTCGTCGCTGGCGTTCGACACGATCTTCGCCGAGGGCCAGCGGCGTTACGTCGAGTCGTTGTCGGCCTATGCCCGCCAGTTCCTGGGGCAGATGGACAAGCCGGACGTCGACTTCATCGAAGGCCTTTCCCCGGCGGTGTCGATCGACCAGAAGTCGACCAACCGCAACCCGCGGTCGACGGTCGGAACCATCACCGAGGTGTACGACTACCTCCGTCTGCTGTATGCCCGCGCGGGCACGCCGCACTGCCCGGTCTGTGGTCAGCGCATCGCACGTCAGACCCCACAGCAAATCGTCGACCAGGTGCTGGCGATGGAGGAGGGCACCCGCTTCCTGGTGCTGGCTCCGGTGGTGCGCACCCGCAAGGGCGAGTTTGCCGACCTGTTCGACAAGCTCAACGCCCAGGGTTACAGCCGGGTCCGTGTCGACGGCGTGGTGCATTCGCTCACCGATCCGCCCAAGCTGAAGAAGCAGGAAAAGCACGACATCGAGGTGGTGGTGGATCGCCTCACCGTCAAGGCCACCGCCAAGCAGCGGCTGACCGACTCGGTGGAAACCGCGCTCAACCTCGCCGACGGCATCGTGGTGCTGGAGTTCCCCGACGATCGTGACGAGCATGACCGTCCCCGCGAGCAGCGGTTCTCCGAGAAACTGGCCTGCCCCAACGGCCATTCCCTGGCCGTGGACGACTTGGAGCCGCGGTCGTTCTCGTTCAACTCGCCCTATGGCGCCTGTCCGGAGTGCACCGGACTGGGGATCCGCAAGGAGGTCGACCCCGATCTGGTGGTTCCGGACCCGGATCTCACGCTGGCCGACGGCGCGGTCGCCCCATGGTCTAACGGCCACACCGCCGAGTACTTCACCCGGATGATGGCCGGGCTGGGAGACGAGCTGGGCTTCGACGTCGACACACCGTGGCGCAAGCTGCCGGCCAAGGCACGCAGGGCGATTCTGGAAGGCTCCGACCATCAGGTGCACGTGCGCTACCGCAACCGGTACGGCCGGACTCGGTCGTACTACGCCGATTTCGAGGGCGTGCTGGCGTTCCTGCAACGCAAGATGTCGCAAACCGAGTCCGAGCAGATGAAGGAACGCTACGAAGGCTTCATGCGTGACGTGCCCTGCCCCGTGTGCGAGGGCACCCGGCTGAAGCCGGAGATTCTGGCGGTGACGCTGGCCGGGGGATCTGGGGGGAAACGCGGGACGAAGTCCATCGCCGAGGTTTGCGAGCTGTCCATCTCAGACTGCGCAGACTTTCTCAATGCGCTCACCCTTGGTCATCGTGAGCAGGCGATCGCCGGGCAGGTACTCAAGGAAATCCAGTCGCGGTTGGGCTTTCTGCTCGATGTCGGGCTGGAGTATCTATCGCTGTCCCGCGCGGCGGCCACGCTGTCCGGCGGTGAGGCCCAACGCATCCGGCTGGCGACGCAGATCGGGTCCGGGCTGGTGGGTGTGCTGTACGTGCTCGACGAGCCGTCCATCGGACTGCATCAGCGCGACAATCGTCGCCTCATTGAAACCCTCACCCGGTTAAGGGATTTGGGGAACACCCTGATCGTCGTCGAGCACGACGAGGACACCATCGCGCACGCCGACTGGGTCGTCGACATCGGCCCGGGGGCCGGCGAGCACGGTGGCTGCATCGTGCACAGCGGAACCTACAACGAGCTGCTGGCCAACACGGACTCGATCACCGGCGCCTATCTGTCGGGCAAAGAGCGCATCGAGATGCCCGCCATCCGGCGTCCCGTCGACCGGCGGCGTCAACTGACCGTCGTCGACGCCCGTGAGCACAACCTGCGCGGCATCGACGTGTCGTTTCCGCTCGGCGTGCTCACCGCGGTGACCGGTGTGTCCGGTTCCGGAAAGTCGACCCTGGTCAATGACATCCTGGCTGCCGTGCTGGCCAACAGACTCAACGGTGCCCGGCAGGTTCCGGGCCGGCACACCAGGGTCACCGGGCTGGATCACCTGGACAAGCTGGTGCGGGTGGATCAGTCGCCGATCGGCCGCACCCCGCGGTCCAACCCGGCGACCTACACGGGGGTGTTCGACAAGATCCGAACGCTGTTCGCCGCCACCACCGAGGCCAAAGTCCGTGGCTATCAACCCGGCCGGTTCTCGTTCAACGTCAAGGGCGGTCGCTGCGAGGCGTGCACCGGTGACGGCACCATCAAGATCGAGATGAACTTCCTGCCCGACGTGTACGTGCCGTGCGAGGTGTGTCACGGCGCCCGCTACAACCGGGAAACCCTGGAAGTGCACTACAAGGGCAAGACGATCTCAGACGTGCTGGACATGTCGATCGAGGAGGCCTCGGAGTTCTTCGAGCCGATCACCGGCATACACCGCTATCTGCGCACGCTGGTCGACGTCGGCCTGGGGTACGTCCGTCTGGGCCAGCCCGCACCCACGCTGTCCGGCGGCGAGGCGCAGCGGGTCAAGCTGGCGTCGGAGTTGCAGAAGCGCTCCACCGGCCGCACCATCTACATCCTCGACGAGCCCACCACCGGTCTGCATTTCGACGACATCCGCAAACTGCTGAGCGTCATCAACGGCCTTGTCGACAAAGGCAATACGGTGATCGTCATCGAACACAACCTGGACGTGATCAAGACCTCGGACTGGATCGTCGACATGGGTCCTGAGGGCGGCGCCGAAGGCGGGACCGTCGTCGCCGAAGGCACGCCCGAAGACATCGCCGCGGTGCCGGAAAGCTACACCGGGAAGTTTCTCGCTGAGGTAGTTGGACGCGGCGGCGGATCCTCCGGCTCGACGCGGCGGTCTAATCGGCGCCGTAAAGTCAGCGCCTGATTTTCTCGCGCCAGCAGACGCAGAGTCGCGTAATTCGGGCTCGAATTACACGACTCTGCGTCTGCTCGGCACTGTTTTCGACAGCGGCGACGGGAAGCGCGGGCTGACCCGCACGCCGTCCAGCCACGAGGTGAGCTCGTCGGCCCGTCGCTGCAGGGCACGTCGCGCAGCACGGCCGGGGTCGTCGAGCAATTGCAGCTGGACGCCGGCGTCGCCGTCCTGATACCAGCCGCCCACCACGCGCCCGTTCCACCACGCGGTCGGGCCGGCGTTGCCGTTGCGGTCGAAGACCTGGTCCCGATGCGCACCGAGATACCAATCACGCTCAAACCAGCCCATTGTCGTCGCATCCAGCGCCGGCAGCAGTGCACACCACGGCTCCACGTCCGGCTCGGTGTCGAGATCGTCCGGTAGTGCGTAGCCGAGCCTGCCGTCCAAGTCGACCTGCACGGCGCCGATGTCGGCCAACGTTTTTCGGACGGCCGTCAGGGTGGTGCCGAACCACCACTTCACATCCTCGACAGTGGCGGGGCCGAACGTCCGCAGCCACCGGCGGGTCAGTTCGGCTTGGGCTTCCGCCGTCGATGCCGAGCGAAAAGATTCGCCCAGCCAGTCGGCGGTGGTGGCCCACCGCGGGCGCGACGTGGTCCAGTTGCCGTCATTGGGTCCGCGCACGATATCCCCGCGTGCAGAGAGCACCGTCAAAACCCGTGGCGCGATCGGAACCTCACCGCCCCAACGCTTTCCAGGCGCAGGGTCGTAAGTTCCGGCCAGTTCCGGCAGCGCGGCCCGCAGTTCGGTGCTGCTGGCCGGCCCTTGCTCGCCGAGGTGGCGCAACACCGCGGCGCACGCCAGGTCCAGCCACCGTTCGCCGTCTTCGGCCACACCGGCCTTGCGCACGTCGCCGGCCAGGCGGCGGCTTTCATTGGTGGCCACCCGATCGCTGGCCGCCGCTTGCACAACCGCGAGGTCGGCGGCGTTCACCAACCACAGCGTCCGCCGCATCGCCAGTTGCTTGACCGCGGAGCGCCGCTGGTACAGCTCACCGTCCAGGTCCACGGTGCCGAAACCCGTCGAACGCGCCCACAGCGACAGGTAAGGAGTGGCCGGGTCAGTGGCATGCAGCCCAACCAATCCGGTGATAACCGTGCTTATCGCCGGAGAGGCGCTAGTCGCCGTCAGAAAGTGCCTGCGCGCCAGCCGGTTTCGCCGCTCTTCGACACCGAATTTGCGCACCCTATAGCGTGCGGACCAGCCGGTCCGCGAGCAGCCCGGCGAACTTCGCCGGATCCTCGAGTGCACCGCCCTCGGCGAGAAGTGCTGTGCCGTAGAGCAATTCGGCAGTCTCGGCGAGGCGCTGCTGTTCGGCTTCTTCGCCGCCCTTCTTGTGCGCCTCCTGCAGGCCGGTGACCAGCGGATGTTTCGGGTTCAGTTCGAGAATCCGCTTGCCGACCGGCAGCTGCTGTCCGGAAGCCCGGTAGATGCGCGCCAGCGCGGGCGTGATCCCGAAGGCGTCGGTGATCAGGCAAGCCGGCGAGTCGGTCAAGCGGGTGGACAGCCGGACTTCCTTGACATGCTCGTCCAACGTCTCCTGCAGCCAGGAAAGCAGGTCGGCGAAATCCTTTGCCTGCTCCTCACGTTCGGTCTCGGACTTGTCCTCTTCGGAGTCGAGATCCACCTCGCCCTTTGCCACCGACTGCAGCGCCTTGCCGTCGAACTCCGGCACCATTCCGGTCCAGACCTCGTCGACCGGGTCGGTGAGCAGCAGCACCTCGTAGCCCTTGGCCTTGAACGCTTCCAGGTGCGGCGATTTGAGCAGCTGCTGACGCGACTCGCCGGTGGCATAGAAGATCTGCTCCTGGCCTTCCTTCATCCGCTCGACGTACTCGGCCAGCGTGGTGAGTTGCTCGTCGTCGTGCGTGGAGGCGAACGACGAAACGCGCAGCAGCGTGTCGGTGTTGTCCTGATCCGACATCAGCCCCTCTTTGAGGACCCGGCCAAAGGCGGTCCAGAACGTGCGGTAGTCCTCAGGGCGATCGGACTCCAGATCCTTGATCGTGGCGAGCACCTTTTTGGTCAAGCGCCGGCGGATCGCCTTGATCTGCCGGTCCTGCTGCAGGATTTCGCGGGAAACGTTGAGCGACATGTCCTGTGCGTCGACGACACCCTTGACGAAGCGCAGGTACATGGGCATGAGCTCCTCGCAGTCGCTCATGATGAAGACCCGCTTGACGTACAGCTGAACCCCGATCTTGTTGTCCTGGTTGAACAGGTCGAACGGGGCGTGCGACGGGATGAACAGCAGGGCCTGGTACTCGAAGGTCCCCTCCGCCTTCATCGGGATGACCTCGAGCGGGTCGTCCCAAGCATGTGCGATGTGCTTGTAGAACTCCTTGTACTCCTCCTCGGAGACTTCGTCTTTGGACTTGGCCCACAGCGCCTTCATCGAGTTGATGGTCTGCGTTTCGATGGTGACCTGCTCTTCGCCGCCCTCTTCTTCCGCCGGGGTGCGACGTTCCACGTCCATCCGGATGGGCCAGGCGATGAAGTCGGAGTACTTCTTGACCAGCTCCCTGATCTTCCATTCCGAGGTGTAGTCGTGCAGCTCGTCCTCGGCGTCCTCGGGCTTGAGGTGCAGCGTCACCGAGGTTCCCTGCGGAGCGTCATCGACCGACTCGATGGTGTACGTGCCTTCCCCGCCGGACTCCCACCGGGTCGCTGCGCTCTCGCCCGCTTTGCGCGTGAGCAACTGGACCTTGTCGGCCACCATGAACGTCGAATAGAAACCGATACCGAACTGGCCGATGAGTTCTTCCGAAGCCGCCTCGTTCTTGGCTTCACGCAATTTCTGACGCAGCTCGGCGGTCCCGGATTTGGCCAGCGTGCCGATCAGGTCCACGACCTCGTCGCGGCTCATCCCGACGCCGTTGTCGCGAACCGTAAGAGTTCGCGCGTTCTTGTCCACGTCAATTTCGATGTGCAGATCGGAGGTGTCGACATCCAGATCCTTGTTGCGGAACGCTTCCAGTCGCAGCTTGTCCAGTGCGTCGGAGGCGTTCGAGATCAACTCCCGCAGAAACGAATCCTTGTTGGAGTAGACCGAATGGACCATCAAATCCAGCAGCTGGCGTGCCTCCGCCTGGAACTCCAGCTGCTCAGCCTGCGCGTTCATATACCTCCGTTCGACGGATCTTCGATTTGCAGATATCGGCACCGATTATCCACAGCGAGCTCGGCGGCCGCTTTCAGTGCCGCCGCGAGATTACTTTGGCACCTTGGCGGCCATATCGGTGGCGATTTGGCTGGCCTGGTTGGTGAGCTGAGATGCGCAGGCGTTGACGTCGATGACAGTGTTGGACACCGCGCTGAGCACGTGCTGGCAGGTCGCGCCCGTATTGTCGGTCGAGTCGTGCACCAGCGCGATTTTCGGGGGAGTGCCGTCGACGTCATGGAATCTCCACGAGTACGTCTTGCCGTCATGGGTCGTCTGAGTGATGGTCTTTCCGGCGCACGTTTGCCACTGCAGGCTCTGAGAATAGACAAATTGGGACGCCTGCTGGGCGGACGCGAAGAGCACGGCACCTTGGACTACGACGATGCCGGGATTTCCGCCCTTCTGCAACAGCTGGGCCACCGTCGCGGTATAGCCACTGCTCTTATAGGTCGGACTCTGGAAACCAATCAACGCCCCAAGGCATTGTGCATCCGACAGCTTGTCCCCGGGGTCGACGTCTGCCATATCCGTTCTGGTCTTACTGACGGCGATGCCGGACGTCGAGAAGTAGGCGTCGATTTGCGTCGGACTCAGCAAGAGCGAATTCAGTTGCGCGGGAGCAACTGTCGCAACCGTCCTAGTGGTGGTGGGAGTTGCGGCGGTGGTGGTGACTGCGGCGCCGGTCGTCGCGGTCGGGGTGGTGCTTTGGCTATTCACCCCTCCACCGCGCGTATCGCGGACCGCCAGCCAGATGGCGGTGCCGGCGAGCAGGGCCACTACCAACAGCACGGCGCCGATGATCAACCACGGTTTGCGCGTAGGCGGCCGGGGCGGTGCCCAACCCGGCGGCGGCAGCGCGTGTGGTGGCGGCATCATCTGGATCGGCCCGTTGGGCGGCGGGACGTATTGCTGGGTGTGCTCGAGCAGCGTGTCCGCCCGGTGTTGGTCGGGCGCACTCAACGCATCATGAGCGGCCTTCGCCAGGGCGCCGGCCGATTCGTAGCGTTCGGCGGGTTCCTTGGCCATCCCGCGGGCGATAATGTGGTCGAAACCGCTTGGCACGGCGGGGTTTTGCTGGCTGGGCCGGGGGATGGGCCGGGTGAGGTGTGCTGCCATGAGCGCGGGCAGGCTCTCGGAGGAGTACGGCGGAACTCCGGTGAGGCATTCGTAGAGCACGCACGTCAGCGCGTAGATGTCGGTGCGGTAGGTGATGTCGTCGTCGCCGAAACGTTCAGGCGCCATGTAGCACCAACTGCCCACGGCGGTACCGGTCTTGGTCACGTTCTTGTCGGTGAATGCCGCCGCGATGCCGAAGTCCGCGAGGTAGGCGAAGTCTTCGCCGGTGAGCAGGATGTTCTCGGGTTTGACGTCGCGGTGGATCACCCCGGCGCGGTGGGCGGCGTCCAGCGCGGCGGCGACCTGTTCGATGATGGCCACCGCGCGCGGCGGAGCCAGCGGTCCTTCGCGGCGGATTAGCGCCGAGACGTCGTTGCCCTCGACGTAGCGCATGTCGATGAACAGTTGGCCGTCGATTTCGCCGTAGTCGTGAATGGGCACGATGTGCGGTTCTTGCAGGCGGCCGGCGGTGTGCGCCTCGCGTTGCATGCGTCGGCGGAACACGTCGTCGGAACTGAAGTGCTGCGACATCAATTTCAGCGCGACGGTACGGTCTTTGACCGTGTCGTAGGCTTCGTAGACTTCGCCCATTCCGCCCCGGCCCAGCAGCCGCTGCAGCCGGTAGGGGCCGAACTGGGTTCCTACCCGCGTCGTCGGATCGGTGTCAGTCATCGCTTCGCATCGAGTCCCGGATCTGCGCCAGCCGTTCGGCCGCCGCCCGCTGACGCTTGTCGTACTCGTCCTCGACCTTCCGGCCTGCGTCGCTCTCGGCGTCGAGTTCCGTAGCGCCCAGCGAGGTCCCGTATCGAGTTTCGATCTTCTCGCGGACGGATTCGAAGGTCGGCACGCCCGAACTGTCGTATCCGTCCGACGCTGTTGATTCGTCAGGCATGCAGACCAGGCTACTTTGGCTCCCGATCGAAATAACGAGCCATCTGCTCCCAGTACACCAGCGTCAGCGCCATCTGCACCACTACCGCGACCATCGCCGGGATCAATCGACGACGACGGGCGGCGACAGCAGCGCCGAGCGCCACCGCGGATGTGAGCGCGCTGAGTGCCGTGGCGGCATCCCGGGGTCGACGGGCGATCCACAGCTCCTCACCCAGCATCGCCCGGGTCGACCAGGCGTGCTCATCTCGGGGTTCGCCGAAGACGACCGGATTGACTGCCAGCCAGAACGCGACCAGCGCGGCATGGCTCCATCGCCGCGTCCAGACCGGCACCAGCACCAGCGGTGTGCTCGCCCAGCGCGTCCAGGCGCTCCACGGATTGGCGTGCCGCGCAAACATCGCGCGGCGAAAGGCTGCGATCGATAGCGCGGGCAATTACCGGTCCCGTTCGGCTAGTGCGGTTTCGCCAAGGGGAAGGGCAGGGTCTCGCGGATGCTGCGGCCGGTGATGAGCATCACAAGACGGTCGACGCCCATGCCCAGTCCGCCTGTCGGCGGCATCGCGTATTCCATCGCCTGCAGGAAGTCTTCGTCGAGCTCCATTGCCTCTGGGTCGCCGCCGGCGGCGAGCAGGGACTGTTCGTGCAGGCGTCGCCGCTGCTCGACCGGATCGGTGAGTTCGCTGTAGGCGGTGCCCAGTTCGACGCCCCAGGCCACCAGGTCCCACCGCTCGGCGAGGCCGTGCTTGCTGCGATGCTGCCGGGTCAGCGGCGACACCGAGGCGGGAAAGTCGATGTAGAACGTCGGATGCTCGGTCCGGTCCTCGACCAGATGCTCGTAGAGCTCCAGTACCACCGCGCCGGCGTCCCATTGTTTGCGGTAGGGAATGTGCGCGGCGTCGGACAGCTTGCGCAGGGTGGCGAGGCTGGTGTCGGCGTCGATGTGTTCGCCGAGCGCTTCGGATACCGCTTCGTGCACGCTTTTGACCGGCCAGACGCCGGAAATGTCGACCGGCTCGACGCGGTCGTCCGTGCGGTCCGACCCGTCGGTCCGAAACCGCATCACGGTCTGCGAGCCGTTAGCGGCTTCAGCGGCATTCTGAATGAGCTCACGGCAGCCGTCGATCCACACCGTGTAGTCGGCGTGCGCCTGGTAGGCCTCGAGCAACGTGAACTCCGGATTGTGACTGAAGTCCACCCCCTCGTTGCGGAATGCCCGGCCCAGCTCGAACACCCGCTCCACACCGCCGACACAGAGCCGCTTGAGGTAAAGCTCCGGCGCGATGCGCAAGAACAGGTTCATGTCATAGCTGTTGATATGCGTGACAAAGGGCCGGGCAGCGGCGCCGCCATGGATCTGTTGCAGGATTGGGGTCTCAACTTCGATGAATCCCTTGGCGAACAACGTCTCCCGGATCGAGCGCAACACGCTGCTGCGGGCCGTGACCAGATCCCGGGACTCGGGATTGACGGCCAAGTCGACGTATCGGGTCCGTACCCGGGCCTCCGGGTCGGTCAGCCCCTTCCACTTGTTCGGCAAGGGCCGCAGGCATTTACCGATCAGTCGCCAATCGCGCACGATCAACGAGCGGGTCCCGTTCTTACTGAAGCCCATCTGCCCGGTCATCTCGACCAGGTCGCCGAGATCGATGGCCGCGGTGAAGTCCCGGGTGCGGCCCCGCTCCAAGCGTGAATTGTCCAGCAGCACTTGCATTTCACCCGACCAGTCACGCAAGTCGGCAAACAGCACGCCACCGTAGTCACGGATCCGCAGTATGCGTCCGGATACCGAGACGTTGTCCTGATCTGCTGCGTCTACCGCCTGGGCGATCGTGTGACTGGGTGGACTTCCCACCGGGTAGGCGTCAATGCCGGTGCGCTGCAGCGTCTTCAGCTTGGCCAGGCGCACCCGGACTTGTTCGGGCAGCCGGGACTTCGGTCCTTCCTCGGCGGCGACGGTTCGTTCGTGCTGCAACCCACTGACGTCCGGAGCCGATCCGTCGTGATGCAGCAAGCCGGATTCCGCGAGTCGCGCCGGCACGGCCGGGTGATGACCGGTGTGCTCCTTGTTGCGCCGGCTGAACGGCAACACCAGGTATCCCTCGGCGATCACCGAGGCGACACCCACCCGGGGCATCAGCCGGGCATCGTCGTAGCAGGCGTACCGCGGTACCCATTCAGGCTGGTATTTCATGTTCGAGCGGTACAGCGCCTCCAGCTGCCAGAACCTCGAGAAGAACAGCAGCAGCCCCCGCCACAGTCGCGCAACCGGGCCGGCGCCGAGCTGTGCGCCCTGCTCGAACGCGGACCGAAACACCGCGAAGTTCAGGGAAATTCGGATGAGACCGAGCTTTTCGGCGTTCAGGGCGAGCTCGCTGACCATCAGTTCGATGGTGCCGTTCGGGGACTGTGGCGAACGGCGCATCAGATCCAGCGAGGCACCGGTTTGTCCCCAGGGGACCAGCGACAGCATCGCGACGACTTGGCCGTCCCGATCTACCGCTTCGACCAGCAGGCAGTCGGAATCCGCCGGATCGCCGAGCCGGCCCAACGCCATCGAAAAGCCGCGCTCGGTTTGAGTGTCGCGCCAGGCATCGGCGCGGGCGATGGTGTCCGACATCTCCTCGGGGGAAATGTCGCGGTGCCGTCGGAAACGTACCGTCAGGCCGGCCCGGCGTGCCCGCGTCACCGCCTGGCGCACCCCGCGCATCTCCGGACCGGACAGCTTGTAGTCAGAGGATCGCAAGATCGCCTCGTCGCCCAGCTCCAAGGCATTGAGACCGGCCTCGCGATATACCTTGGCCCCTTCCGAACTGGCCCCCATGACGCCCGGCGCCCAGCCGTACGCCTTACACAAGGCCAGCCATGCGCCGACGGCATGCAACCAGGCTTTCGGGTCGCCGATCGGGTCGCCGCTGGCCAGGCAGACCCCGACTTCGACTCGATACGTGATGGCAGCCCGACCGCTCTGCGCGAACACCACCGACTTGTCGCGACGGGTGGCGAAGTAGCCCAGTGAGTCGTTCTGGCCCCACAATTCGAGCAGGCCGCGGATGGCGGATTCGTCCTCACCGGTGAGCGCGTTCTCCGCGCGCTGGGACTGAAACAGGACGATGGCCGCCACGATCAGCGCGAGTGCGCCGAACAACCCGAAGATCGCGTTGAGGAACACGTGCGGCTTGCCGGTGAACAAGTGGGAGGGCACGATGGCGAACCCGACCACCCGGTTGGCCACGTACAGCAACCGATCGTCCGCGCTGAGCGTTCCGGGGGACATTTCGACGAGGCCCCAGGACAACAGGATTCCGATCACCCACCCGGTGATCAGCACCGCGGCCGCCTTGAACAGGGCACCCTTGCGGACCTTGGCCCAAAACTCCCGATAGCTCAGGACCAACAGGACGGACGCGACCACGTGAAAAGCGAAGCCGAGATTTTCGCCGAAGATCTCGGCCGGACTGTTGCCGCCCTGGGCGATATCGGCGACGTTCAAGACGGCGGACAGCACCATATTGCCGAGCAGCAGCAACCAGGCGATCCGTTTGCGGGCGGTCAGGGCGGCCGCCAGCAGCGCCAGCACAAATGACCACGCAATGCTGGTATCCGGGAAGTTGAACAGGTAGGCGTTGATGAATTCCCGTGGCGGCTTGATGAGCCAGCGGAGCAGGGGCGACACACTCGCGATCAGGGACACGGTCGCGATGACGCCGACGGTCCAGCCAGCCGCCGCCGGAACCCAGTGCAGCCGGGAGTTCGACTGGCTAGCCCCCGGGCGAGTCGATGCGAGTGTCACAGACCGCGAGGATATTCCTTCAAACCGTGAAATGGCTGGCGAACGGCCAACAGTGGCGAAGAGTATTCCGGGTCTTCCCGAGTCGCCCAGAGTCGTCCGGAGTCGTCAGCAACGCCGTCCGGGCCCAGACTGCTAGACTGGCCTGCGCGACCATCCCGGCGAAGGCCAGGGACAGTTAAGTGGAGTCCCACTCCCACCGCTAGCCACGAGAATGCGCTGAGGTTTTAACAGGCGCCCTCAAGGTTATGCGGTCCGGTCACGGGCATGTTGTAGTGCCTGTCCTGCGCGTTGCGCAGGCGGCTTGAGTGTCAAGCCGCGATCGGTCGGCATTGGGCCCTGCTTGTGCAGGGCTTTTTTGCTGATGGCGTGGTGTTTCCGCTACTGCCGTCCCGATGCATCTTGATGCATTCCTGGCCATCTCCTGGCTCTGGTCACGCGAAAAGACCAGAGCAGCCGAGCAGGGGAGGCCCCATCAGCACTGAGACCCGCGTCAACGAGCGCATCCGCGTACCTGAAGTCCGACTGATTGGACCGGGAGGGGAGCAGGTAGGCATCGTGCGCATCGAAGACGCACTCCGCGTCGCCGCGGACGCCGACCTCGACCTCGTCGAAGTTGCCCCCAACGCCAGACCGCCGGTCTGCAAGATCATGGACTACGGCAAGTACAAGTACGAGGCGGCGCAGAAGGCGCGCGAATCCCGCAGGAACCAGCAGCAGACCGTCGTCAAGGAACAGAAGCTGCGACCAAAGATCGACGATCACGACTACGAGACCAAAAAGGGCCACGTGGTCCGCTTCCTGGAGGCCGGATCGAAGGTCAAGGTCACCATCATGTTTCGCGGACGCGAGCAGTCCAGGCCCGAGCTGGGCTACCGATTGCTGCAGCGGCTGGGCGCCGACGTCGCCGACTACGGCTTTGTCGAGACCTCGGCCAAGCAGGACGGACGCAACATGACGATGGTGCTGGCACCGCACCGCGGCGCCAAGACTCGCGCCAGGGCGCGGCATCCTGAGGGACCGGCCGGGGGACTTGGGGGGCCCGCATCCGGGGAGACGACACCGTCGCCGAACTGACTGCCAGCAGAACACGCCAACTGACTAGAAGCTAGAGGAAACATGCCCAAGGCCAAGACCCACAGCGGGGCGTCGAAGCGGTTCCGGCGCACCGGAACCGGGAAGATCGTCCGCCAGAAAGCCAATCGCCGGCACCTGCTCGAGCACAAGCCGACCAAACGTACCCGGCGGCTTGACGGCCGCACCGCGGTGTCGGCCAACGACGCCAAGCGGGTCAAGTCCCTGCTGAACGGCTGACACGCTGACCGGCACTGCGCACCAGCGCCACCCCCCTTGACCATCACGACGATAACGACCAGTCACGGTTGAACGTTTGAACGAGAGTAGGAAAATCCATGGCACGCGTGAAGCGGGCAGTCAACGCCCACAAGAAGAGGCGCACCATCCTCAAGGCCTCGAAAGGCTATCGCGGCCAGCGGTCCCGGCTCTACCGCAAAGCCAAAGAGCAACAGCTGCATTCGCTGAACTACGCCTACCGCGACCGTCGCGCGCGCAAGGGTGAGTTCCGCAAATTGTGGATCTCGCGGATCAACGCCGCCGCCCGCGCCAACGACATCACCTACAACCGGCTGATCCAGGGCCTGAAGGCGGCGGGCGTCGAGGTGGACCGCAAGAACCTCGCCGACATCGCGATCAGCGATCCCGCGGCGTTCACCGCGCTGGTGGACGTTGCCCGGGCGGCACTTCCCGACGACGTCAATGCCCCGTCCGGAGAGGCCGCTTAGCCCAGGTCGGGTAGTGCTCACCGAACGCTCGGCCCGGGTGGCCGCGGCGGTCAAGTTGCATCGTCACGTCGGCCGACGACGCGCCGGGCGATTTCTTGCCGAGGGTCCCAACCTGGTCCGGGCCGCGTCGGCGCGCGGCTTGGTCCGTGATGTGTTTGCCACCGAGTCCGCCGCACAGCGACACGCATCCTTGCTGGCCACCCAAGATTCGCCAGTGCATCTGGTGACCGAGCGCGCTGCGAAAGCCCTCTCCGACACGGTGACGCCGGCCGGCTTGGTCGCGGTTTGCGAAACACCAGCGACCGGGCTGGCCGATGTGCTGGCGGGCTCGCCTCGACTGGTTGTGGTCGCCGTCGAGATCGGGGAGCCCGGAAACGCGGGCACCGTCATCCGCATCGCCGACGCGATGGGTGCCGCGGCCGTGGTGTTGGGCGGGCACAGCGTCGACCCCTACAACGGCAAATGCCTGCGCGCCTCGGCGGGCAGCATCTTCGCGATCCCCGTCGTCGTCGCGCCGGATCCGCACGGCACGGTCACCGCATTGCGAGCGGCAGGTCTGCAGGTGTTGGCCAGCACGGTCGACGGCGAGACCGGCCTCGACGAAGCCGAGCCGCTGCTCGCCAAGCCGACGGCCTGGCTGTTCGGGCCAGAAGCACACGGGTTGTCCGCCGAGATCGCGCATGAGGCAGATCACCGGGTGCGCATCCCGATGTTCGGCGGCGCAGAGAGCCTGAACGTGGCGGCGGCCGCGGCGATCTGTCTGTACCAGAGTGCGCGGGCGCTGGGCCGGGGACCCGGTTCGCGAGCGTGAGCTGGCCGCGAAATTCCGCGCCTTGGGTTCAGGCGGCCCTTCTGCGGCCTCGGGCCGGTCGCAGTCCGGCAATCGAGAGCGTGCCGTGCACCAGCGATCCGGCGCGCTCGAACAGGAACTTGGCCGGATTGGCGAACGGGTCGGAACCCGAGGGGAAGTAGTGCATCGGCAGCCCGCGTCGGTCCCGCGGCGGCGCCATGAACGCCGGCGCCTCGATTAACGGCGCATCACTTCGGCGTCGTCCCTCGGCCCGGCGGTAGGCGGCCAGCGCACGCGGGTGTAACCGGATCTCGTCGGGGACCGCCAGGAAGGCCACTTCGACCAACTTGCCGAACAGCCGCAGCAGTATTTCGTCGCCCGGCGTCCAGCGCATTCCGGCCTTCTCCCGGACGGCCGGTTCGAACAGGCCGGCCGCGAGCCAGCGCTGGCCGGCCAACAGCGGCTTGAAGAACTGGTCCCAGAGCGGTGTGGGCAGCAGCACGAACTTCGGCTTGGGAATCCGCATATTGAAGATGTCCAGGGTCGCCTGGTTGATCTCCAGCTCGTCGCGGCCGACCCGCTCCCAGTACTCCTGGAACTCTTCCCACGATTTGGGCACCGGCCGCATGCTCATCCCATACATCCGGTACCACTGCACGTGCTCGTCGAAGAGTTGGCGCTTCTCGGCCTCGGTCAAGCCGCCGCAGAAGTACTCGGCCACTTTGATGACGAGCATGAAGAACGTCGCATGCGCCCAGTAGAACGTCTCCGGGTTCAGCGCGTGGTAACGGCGCCCGTCGGCGTCGACCCCCTTGATAGTGCGGTGGTAGCCCTTGATCTGCTCGCCGGTCTGGGCCGCGCGGTCGCCGTCGTAGACCACTCCCATGATCGGATACACCGAACGGGCCACCCGCTGCAGCGGCTCACGCAGCAGGATCGAATGCTCCTCGACTCCCGCGCCCAGCTCCGGATACATGTTCTGAATCGCGCCGATCCACACGCCCATCATTCCGGTGCGCAGGTCACCGAAATACTTCCAGGTAAGCGAGTCAGGTCCGAGCGGTTCGACGGATGTCTGGGGCGATATCGACGTGGTAGTCATCGCTGGCCTCCTACTCCCGAATGCGCTCACGATAACTTTGACAACGCACGTTGTCTATGATTTCGGGCTTTCGCGGGCGAGCGTGTTGCAGGTGTTCGGCAACCGTATGGCAAGGGCGTGATCAGGCCCTTCGGTGCGAGTTGCGACACAGTCGCGGTGGCCGTCGTTGCCGGGGTCAGGAGCGACCGCCTACCCTTGCCAGGGTGGAAGCCGGACCTGAGGACACGGATTCCGGCGGGTCCGCAGAGACGGGTACTGCGCTGGCGTCCCCGACGTCCCAACGACGCACGCCGGTGCGATGGTTGCGCTCCACCAACCACAGTCCGGGAGTCGTGGCGTTCGTCCGGCGGGCGCGACGGTTGTTGCCCGGCGACCCCGACTTCGGCGACCCGCTGTCCACGGCGGGCGAGGGTGGACCGCGCGCCGCGGCGCGCGCCGCCGACCGGCTGTTGGGGGATCGCGATGCGGCGTCGCGGGAGGTCAGTCTGAGTGTGCTGCAGGTGTGGCAGGCGCTGACCGAGGCGGTGTCGCGGCGGCCGGCGAATCCGGAGGTGACGCTGGTCTTCACCGACTTGGTCGAGTTCTCGTCGTGGTCGTTGCAGGCGGGCGACGAGGCGACGCTCACGCTGTTGCGTCAGGTTGCCCGGGCCGTCGAGACGCCGCTGCTGGACGCCGGTGGGCACATCGTGAAGCGGTTGGGAGACGGGGTCATGGCGGTGTTCCGCAATCCGCTGACCGCGGTACGGGCCGTGCTGGTCGCCGACGAGGCGATGAAATCGGTCGAGGTAGAGGGATACACGCCGCGAATGCGGGTGGGAATCCATACCGGCCGTCCGCAACGGCTGGCTTCGGACTGGCTGGGGATCGACGTCAACATCGCCGCCCGGGTGATGGAACGCGCGACCAAAGGCGGCGTCATGGTGTCCAGTGCGACTCTGGACCTGATTCCGCAAAGCGATTTGGACGAATTGGGTGTCGTCGCCAAGCGCGCACGGAAACCTCCGTTTGCCCACAAACCCGCCGGTGTTCCGGCGGAGCTGGCGATCTACCGCCTCAAAACTCGTAGGGAGTTCTTAACCTCTGTTGAAGCTGCGGAAACAAATGCACAGGCATAGTGATACGCGATGATTTACGGCATCTTGTCCCGGTTGGCGCGAGTGCGGTTCACCGTCGGCTATATGGCAGCGCTCTTCGCGGTCAGCACCGTAATTCTGATGGTCGGTCCCCAGACACACGACCGGATCATTCAGCGGGCCAGCACAAACCTGCACAATCTGTCGCATGGACGCCTGGGCACCTTGCTGGACAGCGCGTTCGTCGTCGAGGCTGGACCGCTGTACTTCTGGATGCCCTTCCTGGCGTGTCTGCTGGCGCTGGCTGAACTTCATTTGCACACCATCCGGCTGATGGTGGCCTTTGTCGTCGGCCACATCGGCGCGACGCTGGTGGTGGTCGGGGCTCTCGCGGCTTCCGTCGAGCTGGGCTGGATGCCGTGGTCCATCACCCGCGCCAGCGACGTCGGGATGAGCTACGGCGCGCTGGCGGTGCTCGGGGCACTGACCGCAACAATCCCGCGGCGCTGGCGGCCGGCTTGGATCGGCTGGTGGATTTCGGCGGGATTGACCGCCGGGGTCGTCGGCGGCGAGTTCACCAACGCGGGCCACGCGGTCGCGGTGATGCTGGGCGTGCTGGTGGCGTCTCGGTTCCGCCGGCCGGTGCACTGGACGTGGGTGCGGTTGCTGATGCTGGCCAACGCCTCGGGGTTCGGCTTCCTCCTGCTGGCTCACCACTGGGGGTCGATGGCGGCCGCGCTCGGGGTCGGCGTGCTGGGCGCACTTGCCGGCTACGGGATCGCCCAGCTTCGCAAGAGCCGCCGCCGGCTGCTGGCCGCGTCGGCGGTGGCCGCGCTGACTGCCTGACTCTTCCCTGTGGCGAGAGCCGGGTCACATACCGACAATCACTTATGATCGGGCGAATCCCGCCCGCTCAATGTCGATGCGGGCAACCCGAAATAGCCGCGTCAGCCAAGGAGAAGTTCGCCGCGTGGGGGATCAACCCGTCGATTTGTCGCCCGAGGCATTGGCCAAGGCGGTCAGCGCCGCGCAGCACGCGATCGCGGTCGCCGCGGACCTCGACGCGCTGGCGCGGATCAAGACCGAGCACCTCGGTGACCGCTCGCCGTTGGCGCTGGCGCGGCAGGCATTGGCGACTCTGCCCAAGGAAGAGCGCGCCGACGCCGGCAAGCGGGTCAACACCGCACGCACCGACGCCCAGCGCAGCTACGACGAGCGGCTGGCGGTGCTGCGGGCGGAGCGCGACGCGGCGGTGCTGGTCGCCGAAGGTATCGACGTCACGCTGCCGTCGACGCGTCAGCCGACCGGCGCCCGGCATCCGATCACCATCTTGGCCGACCACATCGCCGATACCTTCGTCGCGATGGGATGGGAGCTGGCAGAGGGGCCGGAGGTCGAGACCGAGCAGTTCAACTTCGACGCCCTGAACTTCCCTCCCGACCACCCCGCCCGCAGCGAACAGGACACCTTCTACGTCGCACCGGAGGATTCCCGGCAACTGCTGCGCACGCATACCTCGCCGGTGCAGGTGCGCACCCTGCTGGAACGCGAGCCGCCGGTGTACATCATCTCGATCGGGCGCACCTTCCGCACCGACGAACTCGATGCCACCCACACGCCGGTCTTCCACCAGGTCGAAGGCTTGGCCGTGGACCGCGGCCTGTCCATGGCGCATCTGCGCGGGACCCTCGACGCTTTCGCACGAGCCGAGTTCGGGCCGTTGGCGCGCACCCGGATCCGTCCGCACTTTTTCCCGTTCACCGAACCGTCCGCCGAGGTCGACGTGTGGTTTGCCGACAAGAAGGGCGGCGCTGACTGGGTGGAGTGGGGCGGCTGCGGAATGGTGCATCCAAACGTGTTGCGGGCCGCCGGAATTGACCCGGAGGTGTATTCGGGCTTCGCGTTCGGGATGGGCCTGGAACGCACCCTGCAGTTCCGCAACGGCATACCCGACATGCGCGACATGGTCGAGGGCGACGTTCGGTTCTCACTGCCGTTCGGGGTTGGTGCCTGATGCGCGTCCCTTACAGCTGGCTACGTGAGGTGGTCTCCGCCGGCGCACCGGACTGGGATGTCGCCCCCGCCGATCTCGAGCAGACCCTGGTGCGCATCGGCCACGAAGTCGAGGAGGTCATCACCCTCGGTCCGGTCGACGGCCCGTTGACCGTGGGCCGGGTCACCGCTGTGGAAGAACTGACCGGCTTCAAAAAGCCGATCCGCGCGTGCCTGGTCGACGTCGGCGATCGGGTTGATCGCGAGATAGTTTGCGGTGCGACCAATTTCGCGGTCGACGATCTGGTGGTGGTGGCATTGCCCGGCGCCACGCTGCCGGGCGGGTTTGCCATCGCGGCGCGCAAGACCTATGGCCGCAATTCCGACGGAATGATCTGCTCGGCGGCCGAACTCGGTTTGGGCGCAGATCATTCCGGAATCTTGGTGCTGCCGCCGGGAACCGCAGAGCCGGGAGCCGACGGGGCTGGGGTCCTCGGACTCGACGATGTCGTTTTCCACCTGGCCATCACCCCCGACCGTGGCTACTGCATGTCGGTGCGCGGCCTGGCCCGCGAAATCGCCTGCGCGTACGACCTGGACTTTGTCGACCCCGCCTCCGATGCGGTGATCGCGTCGTTGCCGGTCGAAGGGGAGGCGTGGCCGCTGACGGTGCAGCCCGAAACGGGCGTACGCCGCTTCGCGCTGCGCGCGGTCACCGGAATCGACCCCACCGCTGCCTCGCCGTGGTGGTTGCAGCGCCGGCTGCTGCTGTGCGGCATCCGCGCGGCCTCGCCGGCGGTCGACGTCACCAACTACGTGATGCTGGAACTGGGCCATCCCATGCACGCGCACGACCGCAAGCGCATCACCGGCGGTCTCGGCGTGCGGTTCGCCCGGCCCGGCGAGACCGTCGTCACCCTCGACGACATCGAACGCAAGCTGGAGCCGTCCGACGTCCTGATCGTCGACGACGTCGCGACCGCGGCGATCGGCGGCGTGATGGGCGCGGCCAGCACCGAGGTGCGCGCCGACTCGACCGACGTCCTGCTGGAGGCGGCGGTGTGGGACCCGGCCGCGGTGTCGCGCACTCAGCGGCGGCTGCATCTGCCCAGCGAGGCCGCCTGGCGCTACGAGCGCGCCGTGGACCCCGCCATCTCGGTAGCCGTCTTGGACCGGTGCGCCACCTTGCTCGCCGACATCGCCGGGGGCACAGTCTCGCCGACGTTGACCGATTGGCGCGGCGACCCGGCAGTCGGCCACTCGGTCGCCGAATGGCCCGGGCCGCCGATCCGGATGGCCGTCGACCTACCGGACCGCATCGCCGGTGTGGCGTATCCAGAGGGCACGGCGGCGCGGCGGCTGACCCAGATCGGCGCGGAGGTGGCCGCTGATGGCGCGGTTCTGACCGTGACACCGCCGAGCTGGCGACCCGATTTACTGCAGTCCGCCGACCTCGTCGAAGAGGTGATGCGGCTGGAGGGCTTGGAGATCGTCCCGTCGATATTGCCGCAGGCACCCGCGGGCCGGGGACTGACCGCGGTGCAGAAGCGTCGCCGGGCGATCGGGAAGTCGCTGGCCCAGTCCGGCTACGTGGAGATCCTGCCGACCCCGTTTTTGCCGGCCGCCGTGTTCGACCTGTGGGGACTGCCGGCCGACGACCCGCGGCGTAACACCGCCGACGTGGTCAACCCGCTGGAGGCCGACCGCCCGCAGCTGGCTACCACGCTGCTGCCCGCCCTACTGGAAGCCTTGGGGCGCAACGTATCCCGTGGCATAGTCGATGCCGCGCTGTTCAGCATCGCGCAGGTGGTTCAGCCGACTGAGCAGACTCGCGGCGTCGAGCTCATCCCAGGCGATCGCCGGCCCACCGATGCCGAGATCGCCATGTTGGATGCCTCGTTGCCCCGGCAACCCCAGCATGTCGCCGCGGTATTGACCGGGTTGCGTGAGGCACGGGGTCCGTGGGGCCCGGGCCGGCGGGTCGAAGCCGCCGACGCTTTCGAAGCGGTGCGAATCATCGCGCGGGCTAGCGGGGTTGAGGTGACGCTTCGGGCGGGTCAGTACCTGCCCTGGCACCCGGGCCGGTGCGCCGAAGTGCTGATCGGGGAAACGCTGATCGGTCACGCGGGGCAATTGCATCCCGCCGTGCTCGAGCGATCGGGCCTGCCGAAGGGAACCTGCGCGATTGAGCTCAACCTGGCCGCGATTCCCATCGTCGAGGTTCGATTGGCACCCAGGGTTTCGCCGTTTCCCGCGGTGTTTCAGGACGTCAGCCTGGTGGTGTCGTCGGACATGCCGGCCCAGACGGTCCAAGACGCCGTTCGTGAGGGTGCCGGCGAACTGCTGGAAGACATTCAATTGTTCGACGTCTTCACCGGACCGCAGCTCGGCGACGATCGAAAGTCGCTAACCTTCGCGCTGCGGTTCCGCGCGCCGGACCGCACGCTGACCGAAGACGACGCCAGCGCGGCGCGCGATGCCGCCGTGCGTCGCGCCGCGGAGCGGACTGGTGCGGTACTGCGCGCCTAGCGCTTCCGCGCGCAAGCTGCCAAAGAACCGGTCGGCGGCTGGCTGCCTCGTCACACCTGTCACTCGGGTACCGGGAAAGCGGGCCATGTTGTGGTTTGCATGGCGATATCGTCGGCGATATCGCTTTAGCGGCTCACTTGCCGAGGCCCGCAGAGACACGCGTGACTGATGTGATGGATGCGACTCCGAGACCACATCGAGAATGAATTTGCAAACCAATGCATAACCATGCAAAATCGACCGAATGGCCGACCCGATAAGCGTGGCAGTAGCCGGTGCCAGCGGCTACGCCGGTGGGGAGATTCTGCGCCTGCTGCTCGGGCATCCCGCGTACGGCGGCGGTCGGCTGACGATCGGCGCGGTGACCGCCGCGACCAGTGCCGGAACCACACTCGGAGAGCACCATCCACACCTAACCCCACTGGCGCAGCGGGTGGTCGAACCCACTGAGCTGGCGGTGCTCGACGGCCACGACGTCGTTTTCCTGGGCCTGCCGCACGGGCATTCGGCCGCGCTCGCCGAACAATTGAGCCCCGAAACGCTGATCATCGACTGCGGCGCGGACTTTCGGCTGACCGATCCAGCCGCGTGGGAGCGGTTCTACGGATCCCCGCATGCCGGCAGCTGGCCCTACGGGCTACCCGAGCTACCGGGTGCGCGCGATCGGTTGCGCGACGCGCGGCGCATCGCGGTTCCGGGCTGCTATCCGACTGCGGCACTGCTGGCGCTGCTGCCCGCGGTGGCCGAGGACCTCATCGAACCCGCGGTCACGGTGGTTGCGGTCAGCGGCACCTCCGGCGCGGGCCGCGCGGCCAAGACGGACCTGCTCGGTTCGGAGGTCATCGGATCGGCGCGCGCCTACAACATCGCCGGCGCCCATCGCCATACCCCCGAGATCGCTCAGGGACTGCGGGGTGTGACCGGCCGTGACGTCACGGTGTCGTTTATCCCGGTGCTCATCCCCGCTTCCCGGGGCATCCTGGCCACCTGCACGGCGCGCACCCGGTCACCGCTCTCGCAGCTACGGGCGGCCTACGAAAAGGCTTACGATGCCGAACCGTTCATCTATCTGATGCCCGAGGGGCAGCTGCCCCGCACGGGTTCGGTGATCGGCAGCAATGCCGCGCACGTCGCCGTCGCGGTGGACGAAGCCGCCGAGACGTTCGTGGCGATCGCCGCGATCGACAACCTGGTCAAGGGCACGGCCGGCGCCGCGATCCAGTCGATGAACCTGGCGTTGGGCTGGCCGGAGACCGAGGGCCTGTCGGTGGTCGGGGTGGCGCCGTGACCGAAACAGTCAGTGCGGCAAGGCTGGTGCGTGCGCAGGGTGTCACCGCCCCGGCCGGTTTTCGGGCCGCCGGTATCGCCGCCGGAATCAAGGTGTCGGGGGCCCGCGACCTGGCGCTGGTGTTCAACGAGGGTCCCGACTATGCCGCCGCGGGTGTGTTCACTCGCAACAAGGTCAAGGCCGCGCCGGTGCTGTGGACGCAACAGGCGCTGACCACGGGCCGGCTGCGCGCGGTGATCCTCAACTCCGGCGGTGCCAACGCGTGTACCGGCCCAGGCGGCTTCCAGGACACGCACGCCACCGCCGAGGCGGTCGCCGCGGCGCTGTCGGACTGGGGAACCGAAACCGGTGCCATCGAGGTCGGTGTGTGTTCCACCGGACTGATCGGCGACCGGTTGCCGATGGACAGAGTTCTCGCCGGCGTCAGCGAGATCGTGCACGAGATGGCCGGCGGGCTGAACGGCGGCGACGACGCTGCCCACGCCATCATGACCACCGACACCGTGGCCAAACAGGTTGCGCTGCATCATCGGGACAACTGGACGGTGGGGGGGATGGCCAAGGGGGCGGGCATGCTGGCACCGTCGCTGGCCACCATGCTGTGCGTGCTCACCACCGACGCGCTCGCCGAACCGGCGGCGCTCGACCAGGCGTTGCGCCGCGCCGCCGCGCGCACGTTCGACCGGCTCGACATCGACGGCTGCTGCTCCACCAACGACACCGTGCTGCTGCTCGCCTCGGGGGCTAGCGCAATCACCCCGGACCAGGCCGATCTCGACGACGCGGTGCTGCAAGTCTGTGACGATCTGTGCGCACAGCTGCAAGCCGACGCCGAAGGCGTCACCAAACGTCTCACCGTGATGGTGACCGGGGCGGGAAGCGAGGACGAGGCGCTGATCGCCGCCCGCCTCGTCGCCCGCGACAGCCTGGTCAAGACAGCAGTATTCGGGTCCGACCCGAACTGGGGCCGGGTGCTCGCGGCCGTCGGCATGGCGCCGGTCACTCTCGACCCTGACCGAATCACCGTGTCATTCAACGGTTCCGCGGTATGCATAGATGGTGTAGGCGCTCCGGGCGCGCGCGAGGTGGACCTGTCCGGGCCGGATATCGATATCGTGGTCGACCTGCGTGTCGGTGACGGCAACGCCGCCATCCGGACCACGGACCTGTCGCATGGCTACGTCGAAGAGAATTCGGCCTACAGCTCGTGAGCGCCTTGTGAACGTTCAAGCGTTGCCGACCCCGGTCAAAGCGCAGGTGCTGGCCGAAGCGCTGCCGTGGCTCAAGCAATTGCACGGCAGGATCGTCGTGGTCAAATACGGCGGCAACGCCATGACCGATGACACGCTGCGGTCCGCGTTCGCCGCCGACATGGCGTTTCTGCGTAACTGCGGCATCCATCCCGTCGTCGTGCACGGCGGCGGACCGCAGATCACCGCCATGCTGCGTCGGCTGGGCATCGAGGGCGATTTCAAGGGCGGATTCCGGGTCACCACACCTGAAGTGCTCGACGTGGCCCGGATGGTGCTGTTCGGTCAGGTGGGCCGCGAATTGGTCAACCTGATCAACGCCCACGGACCATACGCGGTGGGCATTACCGGCGAAGACGCGCAACTTTTCACCGCGGTGCGCCGCAGCGTCACCGTCGACGGCGTTGCCACCGACATCGGGCTGGTCGGTGACGTCGATCAGGTGAACACCGCCGCGTTGCTGGATCTGATTGCGGCGCGGCGTATTCCGGTGGTGTCTACCCTCGCGCCGGACGCTGACGGAGTGGTACACAACATCAATGCCGACACCGCGGCGGCGGCGCTGGCCGAAGCGTTGGGAGCCGAAAAGCTGTTGATGCTCACCGATATCGAAGGTCTCTACACCAGCTGGCCGGACCGGGATTCGCTGGTCAGCGAAATCGACACGGCCACACTGACGCAACTGCTGCCGACTCTGGAGACGGGCATGATCCCCAAGATCGAGGCGTGCCTGCGGGCCGTCACCGGCGGCGTTCCCAGCGCGCATGTCATCGACGGGCGGGTCAAGCACTGTGTGTTGGTGGAACTGTTCACCGACACAGGCACCGGCACCAAGGTGGTGCGAGCCCGCGACGATGCAGAGCGAAAAGCTGAGGAGGAGCGGCGCAGGTGGTAAGCGTATGAGCCGCACCGAAACGGTCCAGCAGCGGTGGCAGGCCGTGATGATGAACAACTACGGCACTCCGCCGGTGGTCTTGGCCAGCGGAGACGGCGCCGTGGTCACCGACGTCGACGGCAAGGCCTACGTCGACTTGCTCGGCGGCATCGCGGTCAACGTGCTGGGCCATCGCCACCCCGCGGTGATCGAGGCGGTGACGCAGCAGCTGTCCACGCTGGGCCACACCTCCAACCTGTACGCCACCGAACCCGGTATCGCGCTGGCTGAGGAGCTGGTCGCGCTGCTGGGAGCCGACACCGCAGCCCGGGTGTTCTTCTGCAATTCCGGCACCGAGGCCAATGAGGTGGCGTTCAAGCTGTCGCGGCTTACCGGCCGGACGAAATTGGTTGCGGCACAAGAGGCCTTCCATGGCCGCACGATGGGCTCGCTGGCACTGACCGGTCAGCCGAGCAAGCAGGCGCCGTTCGAGCCGCTGCCCGGCTACGTCACCCACGTCCGCTACGGCGACGTCGACGCGCTGGCCGCCGCGGTCGGCGACGACACCGCGGCGGTATTCCTCGAGCCGATCATGGGCGAGAGCGGTGTCGTCGTCCCACCCGAGGGCTACCTCGTCGCCGCCCGCGAGATCACGTCGCGCCACGGCACCTTGCTGATACTCGACGAGGTGCAAACCGGAATGGGCCGCACCGGAGCGTTTTTCGCTCACCAGCACGACGGCATCACCCCGGACGTGGTGACACTGGCCAAAGGACTCGGCGGCGGGCTGCCCATCGGGGCGTGCCTGGCCGTCGGGCCGGCCGCCGAACTGCTGACCCCGGGACTGCACGGCAGCACCTTCGGCGGCAACCCGGTGTGTACCGCCGCGGCGCTGGCCGTGCTGCGGGTGCTGGCGGCCGAGGACCTGGTCCGGCGCGCCGACGTGCTGGGCAAATCGCTACGGCACGGCATCGAATCCCTCGGGCACCCGCTGATCGGGCAGGTCCGCGGCCGCGGATTGCTGATCGGGGTGGTGCTGACCGCGCCGCATGCCAAGGACGCCGAGGCGGCGGCCCGCGATGCGGGGTACCTGGTCAATGCGCCTGCCCCCGACGTGATCCGGTTGGCGCCGCCGCTGGTCATCACCGAAGCCCAGATCGACGCCTTTATCGACGCCCTGCCGAGCATTCTCGACGCCGCCGGAGCCGCGGGGGCCGAGACATGACCAGACATTTTCTTCGCGACGACAACCTGACGCCGGAAGAACAGACCGAAGTCCTCGAGCTTGCCGCCGAGCTCAAGAAGGACCCACTCAGCCGTCGTCCGCTTGAGGGTCCCCGCGGTGTCGCGGTCATCTTCGACAAGAACTCCACCCGCACCCGCTTCTCGTTCGAGATGGGGATAGTGCAACTCGGCGGACACGCCGTCGTCGTCGACGGCCGCAGCACCCAACTGGGTCGCGAAGAAACCCTGCAGGACACCGCGAAAGTGCTGTCCCGCTATGTCGATGCCATCGTCTGGCGCACCTTCGGCCAGGACCGGTTGACCGCGATGGCGTCCACTGCAACCGTGCCCGTGGTCAATGCGCTGTCCGACGAGTTCCATCCCTGCCAGGTGCTGGCCGATCTGCAGACCATTGCCGAACGTCGGGGTGAATTGCGCGGACTGCGGTTGTCCTACTTCGGCGACGGCGCCAACAACATGGCCCACTCGCTGATGCTCGGCGGGGCGACCGCCGGCGTCCACGTCACCGTCGCCGCTCCCGACGGCTTCCTGCCCGACCCGGGGGTGGTGGCCGCGGCCGAGCAACGCGGAAAGGCGACCGGCGGCTCGGTAACGGTGACCGCCGACGCCGACGCGGCCGCAGTGGGTGCCGATGTGCTGGTGACGGACACCTGGACGTCGATGGGACAGGAGAACGACGGGCTGGACCGGGTCGGGCCGTTCCGGCCGTTTCAGCTGAATGGCCGACTGCTCGGGCTGGCGGGGCCGGAAGCGATTGTGCTGCACTGCCTGCCCGCCCACCGCGGGGAAGAGATCACCGACGAGGTGATAGACGGCCCGTCCAGCGCGGTGTGGGACGAGGCGGAAAACCGGCTGCACGCCCAGAAGGCGCTGCTGGTGTGGCTTTTGGAGCGGCGCCTGTGACTGGCTCGACTCGCTCGAAGACTGCACCCGAAACGACCCGCGCCGGGCGGCAGGCCCGCATCGTGGCGATCCTGTCGTCGGCGTCGGTGCGCAGCCAGAACGAGTTGGCGGCCCTGCTGGCCGGCGAGGGCATCGACGTAACCCAGGCAACGCTGTCGCGAGACCTCGAGGAACTCGGCGCGGTGAAACTGCGCGGCGCCGACGGCGGCAGCGGCGTGTACATCGTGCCCGAGGACGGCAGCCCGGTCCGCGGCGTTTCCGGCGGCACCGACCGGATGTCGCGGCTGCTCAGCGAATTGCTGGTGTCGACCGACGCAAGCGCCAACCTTGCCGTGTTGCGCACGCCGCCGGGCGCGGCGCACTACTTGGCCAGCGCCATCGACCGCGCGGCCCTGCCCCAGGTCGTCGGCACCGTCGCCGGTGATGACACCATCCTTGTGGTTGCCCGAGAGCCGATGACTGGCGCGGAACTCGCTGGCATGTTCGAGAACATTCGGTAAGGAGATCGGTTCATGTCAGAGCGAGTCATCCTGGCGTATTCCGGCGGTCTGGACACCTCGGTGGCGATCAGCTGGATAGGCAAGGAGACCGGCCGTGAGGTCGTGGCGGTGGCAATCGACCTCGGCCAGGGCGGCGAGGACATGGAGGTGGTCCGCCAGCGGGCGCTGGACTGCGGTGCCGTCGAGGCCGTCGTCGTCGATGCCCGCGACGAGTTCGCCGAGGGTTACTGCCTGCCCACAATCCTCAGCAACGCGCTCTACATGGACCGCTATCCGCTGGTGTCGGCGATCAGCCGACCGCTGATCGTCAAACACCTGGTCGCGGCCGCCCGTGAGCACGGTGGCGGGATCGTCGCGCACGGCTGCACCGGCAAAGGCAACGACCAGGTCCGGTTCGAGGTCGGATTCGCCTCGCTGGCACCGGATCTCGAGGTGCTCGCGCCGGTCCGCGACTATGCGTGGACCCGCGAAAAGGCGATCGCGTTCGCCGAGGAGAACGCCATCCCGATCAACGTCACCAAACGCTCACCGTTCTCGATCGACCAGAACGTCTGGGGCCGCGCGGTGGAAACCGGCTTCCTCGAGCACCTGTGGAATGCGCCCACCAAGGACGTCTACGACTACACCGAAGATCCCACGCTGAATTGGAGCACGCCCGACGAGGTGATCGTCGGATTCGAGCGGGGAGTGCCGGTGTCCGTCGACGGCAAACCGGTGTCAGTGCTGCAGGCCATCGAGGAGCTCAACCGCCGCGCCGGTGCCCAGGGCGTAGGGCGCCTCGACGTCGTCGAGGACCGGCTGGTGGGCATCAAGAGCCGCGAGATCTACGAGGCGCCCGGGGCGATGGTGCTCATCACCGCCCACGCCGAACTCGAACACGTCACGCTGGAGCGCGAGCTGGGCCGGTTCAAGCGTCAGACCGACCAGCGCTGGGCCGAGCTGGTGTACGACGGCTTGTGGTATTCGCCGCTGAAGATCGCGCTGGAGAGCTTCGTCGCCAAGACCCAGGAGCACGTCTCCGGCGAAGTCCGGCTGGTGCTGCATGGCGGCCACATCGCGGTCAACGGCAGGCGCAGTGCCGAGTCGCTGTACGACTTCAACCTGGCCACCTACGACGAGGGCGACTCCTTCGACCAGTCGATGTCGAAGGGCTTCGTCTACGTGCACGGCCTGTCCTCGAAGCTCGCCGCCCGCCGGGACCTGCGGTGACGGTCTTCTGGCGAGCAGACACAGAATCGCACGTTTATCGGCGTGTCAGTGCGATTCTGCGTCTGCTCGCGCAAGAAAAATGAGCACCAACGAGGGGTCGCTGTGGGGCGGGCGGTTCGCCGACGGCCCGGCTGACGCGCTGGCCGCGCTGAGCAAATCCACCCACTTCGATTGGGTGCTGGCTCCCTACGACATCACCGCATCCCGGGCGCACACCGTGGTGCTGTACCGCGCCGGCCTGCTGACAGAAGAGCAGCGCGACGGGCTGTTGGCCGGCCTGGACAGCCTGGCCGCGGACGTCGCCGATGGCAGCTTCGGCCCGCTGGTCAGCGACGAGGACGTGCACGCCGCGCTGGAGCGCGGGCTGATCGACCGGGTGGGGCCCGACCTGGGTGGCCGATTGCGGGCCGGGCGGTCGCGCAACGACCAGGTGGCCACGCTGTTCCGGATGTGGCTGCGGGACGCGGTGCGCCGGATAGCAGCCGGTGCACTCGACGTCGTCGCCGCGCTGGCCGCGCAGGCCGGCGCGCACCCGACAGCCATCATGCCCGGCAAGACCCATCTGCAGTCCGCCCAGCCCATCCTGCTGGCCCACCACCTGCTCGCCCACGCCCACCCGTTGCTGCGCGACGTCGACCGGATCGTCGATTTCGACAAGCGCGCCGCGGTGTCGCCGTACGGCTCGGGCGCGCTGGCCGGCTCGTCGCTGGGCCTGGATCCCGACGCGATCGCCGCGGATCTGGGTTTCACGGCCGCCGCGGACAATTCTGTCGACGCGACCGCCGCCCGGGACTTCGCCGCCGAGGCGGCGTTCGTGTTCGCCATGATCGCCGTCGACTTGTCGCGGCTTGCCGAGGACATCATCCTGTGGAGCTCGACGGAATTCGGTTACGTCACGTTGCACGATTCATGGTCCACCGGTAGCTCGATCATGCCGCAGAAGAAGAACCCCGACATTGCTGAGCTGGCACGCGGCAAGTCCGGGCGGCTGATCGGGAACCTGGCCGGGTTGCTGGCGACGCTGAAGGCCCAACCTTTGGCCTACAACCGCGACCTGCAGGAGGACAAAGAGCCGGTATTCGATTCGGTGGCCCAGCTGCAGTTGCTGTTGCCGGCGATGGCTGGGCTGGTAGCCAACTTGACGTTCAACGTCGAGCGGATGGCGGAACTGGCCCCGGCCGGCTATGCGCTGGCCACCGATATCGCTGAATGGCTTGTGCGCCAAGGTGTCCCGTTTCGTGCCGCGCATGAGGCCGCTGGTGCCGCCGTGCGTACCGCCGAGCAGCGCGGTGTCGGGCTCGAGGAGCTGACCGACGACGAGCTGGCCGCAATCAGCCCCGAGCTGACCTCGCGAGTCCGGGATGTGCTGACGATCGAGGGCTCGGTGTCGTCGCGTGATGCCCGCGGCGGCACCGCCCCGAGTCGAGTTGCTGACCAACTGAGGGGGGTCCTGACGAACTGCGATGTGCTCAGAGAGCGTCTGCGCTGTTAGACGCGTGTCGTATTGTTTGCCGCTTTTTGCCGGGCGGTGGGAAGCCGACTAAACTCCAAGCAGCTTCAAGCGATCGGGTGAACCTTCAGGCCCAAATGTTCGTAACCAAGGGGTGGGACCAATGAGCGTGATCGCAGGTGTGTTCGGAGCGGTGCCGCCCTATCGCTATTCCCAAAAAGAGCTCACCGACTTCTTCGTCAGCATCCCGGATTTCGAGGGTTACGAAGACATCGTCCGGCAGCTGCACGCCAGCGCCAAAGTCAACAGTCGCCACCTGGTACTGCCGCTGGAACAGTATCCGCGACTGACCGACTTCGGCGAAGCCAACCGCATTTACATCGATAAAGCGGTGGATCTTGGCTGCGAGGCGCTGTTGGGTGCGCTTGACGAGGCCGGCCTGCAACCGCAGGACCTCGACGTGCTCATCACCACGACGGTCACCGGTGTCGCGGTCCCGTCGCTGGATGCCCGGGTCGCCGCACGGCTCGGGCTGCGCTCCGATGTGCGGCGGGTTCCGCTGTTCGGGCTTGGCTGCGTGGCCGGCGCGGCGGGCGTGGCGCGGCTGCACGACTACCTGCGCGGCGCACCGGACGGCGTCGCCGCCCTGATCTCGGTCGAACTCTGCTCACTCACCTACCCGGGCTACAAGCCGTCGCTGGCGGGTCTGGTCGGCAGCGCCCTGTTTGCTGACGGGGCGGCCGCGGTGATAGCCGTCGGCGATCGTCGCGCCGAACAGGTGGACGCCGGCGGGCCCGACATCGTCGATTCCCGCAGCACCCTGTACCCGGACTCGCTGCGCACCATGGGTTACGACGTCGGCACCACCGGATTCGAGCTCGTGCTGTCGAAAGACCTCGCGGCTTTGGTCCGGAAATATATCGGCGACGACGTCGGCACGTTTCTCGCTGCGCACGGCCTGAGCACCACCGACATCGGCGCTTGGGTGAGCCATCCGGGAGGACCCAAGATCATCGAGGCGATCAATGAGAGCCTCGACCTGCCGGCGGAGGCCTTAGAGCTGACGTGGCGCTCGCTGGGCGAAATCGGCAACCTGTCGTCGGCTTCGGTGCTGCATGTGCTGCGTGACACCATCGCCAAGCCGCCACCCAGCGAGAGCCCGGGACTGATGATTGCGATGGGTCCCGGATTCTGTTCCGAACTTGTTTTGCTGCACTGGCACTGATGGGCGCCTGTGAGCTTTCCCTCGCCCCGTAAACCTGGCCCGGAACAGGTGACGGCGATGGGACGGCTCGACTTTGGTGGGGGGTTTGGGGAAGGCGCGGTCCGTGGTCGGCGGTGTGGGTGACACTCGGTTTGCTGAGTCGGTCAAGCTATCTATCGCGTTCGGCCGCTCCATCCTCGTTCGTTTTTTACTTGTTTGGTGGAGTGACACGAGAGGCCGAGTCGTATGAACAGCACTCAGGATGACCTCATTCGGGCGCTCCGCAAGTCTCTCAAGGAAAATGAGCGGCTGAAGCGGGAGAACCGCGAGTATCTGGCATCACTGGCCGGGGGACCAACCGAGCCGGTGGCGGTGGTAGGGATGGCGTGCCGGTATCCGGGCGGGGTGGATTCGCCGGAAGCGTTGTGGGACATGGTGGCCGCGGGCCGCGATGTGGTATCGGCCTTTCCGGCGGATCGTGGCTGGGAGCTGGGCGGGTTGTTCGATCCGGACCCGGATGCGATAGGCAAGTCGTACAGCCGCAGCGGCGGGTTCCTGGCAGACGTGGCTGACTTCGATGCCGCATTCTTCGGCATTGCCCCCAGCGAGGCGCTGGCGATGGATCCGCAACAGCGATTGCTGTTGGAGGTCTCGTGGGAAGCGTTGGAGCGCACCGGCATTGATCCGCTGGAGCTGCGGGGTTCGGCAACCGGGGTGTTCGCCGGGGTCTTCCACGGCTCGTATGGCGGCCAGGGCCGGGTTCCGGAGGATCTGGAGAGGTACGGACTGCGCGGTTCGACATTGAGCGTGGCGTCTGGACGGGTGGCTTACACGCTGGGGCTGGAAGGCCCGGCGGTGTCGGTGGATACGGCGTGTTCGTCGTCGTTGGTGGCATTGCATTTGGCGGCGCAGTCGTTGCGGTCGGGGGAATGCGACCTGGCGCTGGCCGGTGGGGTGACCGTGATGGCCACACCGGCGATGTTCATCGAGTTCAGTCGGCAACGGGCGCTGGCCGCCGACGGCCGCTGCAAGGCATATGCCGGTGCCGCCGACGGCACCGGATTCTCCGAGGGCGTCGGTGTATTAGTGCTGGAGCGGCTGGCCGACGCGCAACGGTTGGGACATCAGGTATGGGCGATCGTCCGGGGATCGGCGGTCAATCAGGATGGCGCCTCGAACGGCCTGGCAACCCCTAATGGGCCGTCGCAGCAGCGGGTGATCCGCGCAGCCCTGACCAATGGGCGACTGGGCTCCGGAGATGTGGACTTGGTCGAGGGGCATGGGACGGGTACCACGCTGGGGGATCCGATTGAGGCGCAGGCGCTTTTGGCGACCTATGGGCAGGATCGGCCGTCGGATCGGCCGTTGTGGCTTGGATCGATCAAATCGAACATGGGGCACACGTCGGCCGCGGCCGGCGCGGCCGGGGTGATCAAAATGGTGCAGGCGATGCGCCATCAGATGATGCCGAAGACGTTGCATGTGGATGTGCCCACGCCGCATGTGGATTGGTCGGCCGGAGCGGTGTCGTTGTTGACTGAGGCACGACCCTGGCCCCAGCCGAATCGGCCGCGCCGGGCGGGTGTCTCGTCGTTCGGAATCAGCGGGACGAATGCGCACGTGATTTTGGAAGAACCTCCCGCACCGGATCCGCCGCTGGAACCAGTTGCGGCGGCACCTGATCCGACGGACACCGTGATTCCGTGGGTGTTATCTGCCCGCTCCGCGGAGGCGCTGGCTAGTCAAGCCGAACGGTTGCGAGCACACGTGGGTGCGCATCCAGACCTTGCTGCGGCCGATGTGGGCTGGTCGTTGATCGCGACGCGCTCGACATTTGACCATCGGGCCGTGGTAGTCGGCGCTGACCGGGAGCAGCTGATGTCGGGACTGGCCGGATTGGCGGCTGATGACCCGGGCGCGGGTGTGGTGGTGGGACGTGCCCGCCCGCTGGGCAGGACGGTGTTCGTATTTCCCGGCCAAGGCTCGCAATGGGTCGGAATGGGAGCGGAATTACTCGAAACCTCAAAGGTATTCGCTGACCATATGCAGCGTTGCGACAAGGCGCTCGGTGAGCATGTGGAGTGGTCCTTGATCGACGTCATACGAGGGGCGGCGGACGCTCCGGGGCTGGATCGGGTGGATGTGGTGCAGCCCGTCTTGTGGGCCATGATGGTATCGCTGGCTGAATTGTGGCGTGCGGCGGGCGTGATCCCGGATGCGGTGATCGGTCACTCACAGGGTGAGATCGCGGCAGCCTATGTGGCGGGCGGGTTGTCGCTGGAGGACGCCGCTCGAGTGGTGGCCCTGCGAAGCCGGCTGTTGGTGCAGTTGTCCGGTGCGGGCGGCATGGTCTCGCTCGCCTGCGGGCTGGCCAAAGCCCAGGACTTGCTTGCTCAAGGGGGCGATCGACTGAGTATCGCCGCCGTCAATGGTGTTTCAGCGGTCGTGGTCGCCGGGGCCGTGGAGGCGTTGGAGGAGCTGATCCGACGTTGCGAGGCTGACAACGTTCGTGCCCGCCGAATCGACGTCGACTACGCATCACATTCGCTGCAGGTGGACGCGATACGTGAGCCGCTCGCCGAAGCGCTGAGCGGCATCCAACCCCAGACCTCCCCAGTTGCATTCTTTTCCACGGTCACCGGTGAGCTCATGGACACCTCCGGCTTGAACGCCGACTACTGGTACCAGAGCATCCGCCGCACCGTGCAATTCGAGCGGGCGGTAAGCAGCGCGCACCAGGCCGGGTATCGGGTGTTCATCGAATCCAGCCCCCACCCTGTCTTGGGTGCCGGCATCGAAGAAACGGTGACCTTCCAACATCCCGCGGACGAGTCGGTGGTCATTCCGTCGCTGGGCCGCGATGACGGTGGGCTGGAACGGTTCTGGCTGTCGGTGGGTCAGGCGCATGTCGCGGGTGTGCCGGTGGATTGGCGGGCAGCGTTCGCCGATTTCGGTACCCAACGCGTGGCCTTGCCGACGTACGCCTTTCAGCGGCAGCGGTTTTGGCTGCCGTCCTTGAACGTCGGTGGCGGCGATCTGGCCGGTTTAGGGGTGACAGGGGCCCAACACGGGTTGCTGGGTGCGGTGGTGGAGCGCCCGGATTCCGGTGGGGTGGTGCTGACCGGCCGGTTGTCGGTGGCTGCTCAACCCTGGTTGGCCGATCACGCGGTGGCCGGGGTGGTGCTGTTTCCCGGTGCGGGGTTTGTGGAGTTGGTGTTGCGGGCCGGTGATGAGGTCGGCTGTTCGGTGGTGGAGGAGTTGACGCTGTCAACGCCGCTGCTGTTGCCGCCGGCCGATGCGGTTCAGATGCAGGTGGTGGTGGGCGCTGCGGAAAGTTCGGGCCATCGCAGTGTGGCAGTGTATTCGGCTGGGGCGCAGCATGGTTCGGAATGGGTGTTGCATGCCGACGGCATGTTGAGTGCGGGAGTGGTGCAGCCGGCCGCCGATTTGTCGGTGTGGCCGCCGGTGGGAGCTACCGCAGTGGATGCGGGTGATGCGTACCAGGTCTTGGCGGGCCGAGGCTATGAGTACGGTCCGGCATTTCAGGGTTTGCAGGCTATGTGGCGGCTCGGAACTGCGGTGTTCGCCGAAGTCGCCGTCCCGGAAGTCGTCGGCGCGGAAGTCGGCAGTTTCGGCATTCATCCGGTACTCGTCGATGCGGCGTTGCATGCCATGGGATTGGCCGGTGAGCAGGAGCAGACGATGTTGCCGTTCTCGTGGCAGGGGGTGTGTTTGCATGCCGCGGGGGCGTCGCGGGCGCGGGTGCGGGTGATGCCGGTGGCTGCAGGGGCCGTGTCGGTGGAATTGGCCGATGATGCGGGTTTGCCGGTGTTGTCGGTGCGGGAATTGGTGGTCCGTCCCGTTTCGGCCGGTGCGCTGTCAGCCGCGGTTTCTCGTCCCGGCGGCGACTTGCTGGAGATGACGTGGTCGCCGGTGTCGTTGGGCGGCAAGGATGTTGGCGATGTGGTGGTGTGGAAGCCGTCGTCGCGAACTGAGGACACGGTAGCGGCGGTGTACAACGCTACGCATGAGGTGTTGGGGGTATTGCAGTCGTGGTTGGCCGGTGACGAGTCAGGCGTGCTGGCGGTATTGACCCGTGGGGCAGTGGGTTTGGCCGGGGAGAACGTAACCGACTTGGCCGGTGCTGCGGTGTGGGGATTGGTGCGTTCAGCGCAGGCTGAGCACCCGGGCCGGGCGGTGTTGGTGGACTCGGACGGATCGGTAGACATCGAAACGGCAGTGGCGTGTGGTGAGCCGCAGGTGTTGGTGCGTTCCGGTGTGGTCCATGCGGCCCGGTTAACTCGGCCGGGGGCCGGCGCCCTGTTGAGCTTGCCGGCTGGCCCGTGGCGGGTCGCCGTCGGCGAGGGGGGCACCTTCGAGGACTTGGTGGTGCAATCACCGTCGCGGGTGGAGTTGGCCACTGGGCAGGTCCGGGTGTCGGTGGCCGCGGTGGGGGCGAACTTCCGGGATGTGTTGGTGGCGTTGGGCATGTATCCCGGTGGCGGGGAGTTAGGCGTCGAGGGTGCGGGGTTAGTTGTGGAGGTTGGTCCGGGGGTGAGCGGGCTGGCTGTTGGTGATGCGGTGATGGGTTTGTTGGGCGTGGTGGGTTCTGAGGCGGTGGTCGATGCCCGGCTGGTGACCAGCATGCCGACGGAGTGGTCCTGGGCGCAGGCCGCCGGTGTTCCGGTGGTGTTTTTGACGGCGTGGTATGGGTTGTCGGTGCTGGCTGGGCTGCGGGCGGGGCAGCGGGTGTTGATCCATGCCGGCACCGGCGGGGTGGGAATGGCCGCGGTGCAGTTGGCCAGGCATTGGGGTGCGGAGGTTTTCGTCACGGCCAGTCGCGGTAAGTGGGAGACGTTGCGCGCGATGGGCTTTGACGACGCCCATATCGGTGATTCGCGGTCGGTGGAGTTTGAGCAGAAGTTCTTGGCGGCCACCGATGGGGCTGGGGTGGATGTGGTGCTCAACTCGCTGGCCGGTGAGTTCCTGGACGCGTCGTTGCGGTTGCTGCCCCGCGGCGGGCATTTCATCGAAATGGGCAAGACCGACCTGCGCGATCCCCAAACCGTGGCAGCCGAGCACCCCGGCGTGCGATATCGGGCGTTTGATCTGATAGAGGCCGGCCCGGACGGCACGGCGCGGATGTTGGCGCAGTTGATGGATTTGTTCGCCGCGGGTGTGTTGGAGCCGTTGCCGGTCAAGACGTTTGACGTGCGCAGCGCCGCGGCGGCCTACCGCTACGTTAGCCAGGCCCGCCAGATCGGCAAAGTGGTCTTGACAGTGCACGACGGCGGCGGTCTAACCGGAGGCACGGTGGTGATCACCGGGGGCACCGGGATGGCTGGCGCAGCGCTGGCTGAGCATCTGGTGGCCCGCTATGGGGTGGCTCATGTGGTGTTGGTCAGCCGCAGGGGCACGGAAGCCGAGGGCGTTGCGGAGCTGACCGAGCGACTGCAGGCCGCCGGGGCTCAGGTGTCGGTGTCAGCCTGTGATGTGGCCGACCGCGACGCGGTGGCAGGACTGATCGCCCAGCTACCGGCGCAGTATCCGCTGTTAGGGGTGTTTCATGCCGCCGGGCTGCTCGATGATGGGTTGGTTGAATCATTGACGCCGCAACGAGTGGATGCGGTGTTGCGGGCCAAGGTCGATGGGGCCTGGAATCTGCATGAGTTGACTCGGGATCGCGATTTGTCGGCGTTTGTGTTGTTTTCCTCGATGGCCGGCATCGTGGGTACCCCGGGGCAGGGGAACTATGCGGCGGCAAACAGCTTCCTCGACGCGTTGGCCAGCCATCGGCGCGCCCAGGGTCTGCCCGGGTTGTCGGTGGCCTGGGGGTTGTGGGAACAAGCCAGCGGCATGACCCGCCACCTGGGCGAGCAAGACAAGGCCCGTATCAGCCGCGCCGGGGTGGCACCGCTGTCCACCCCAATGGCCCTGCAACTCTTCGACGACGCAATGCTGACCGGCCACCCCCTCATGGTCGCCACCCACGTCGACAAAGCGGCCTTAGCGGACCACAGCGCCGCGCTGCCCCCGCTGCTCAGCCATCTGGCCGCCCGCCCCACCCGTCGCGTTATCGACGAAACCCACGCCACGGCGGCCTCCATGACCAGCCTCGCAGCACGGTTACACAGTCTGTCGGCCGAACAGCGGCACCGTGAACTCGTCGACCTCGTCCGAAGCAACGCCGCGACGGTGCTGGGCCGTCGTGACGCCGCAGACATCAGCTCCGGCAGCGTGTTTCAAGACCTCGGCTTCGACTCGCTGACCGCCGTCGAACTACGCAACCGGCTCAAAAACGCCACCGGACTTACCCTTTCACCCACGCTGATTTTCGACTACCCCACCCCGTCAGCGCTGGCCGAACACCTCGACCCTCGGCTGGCGGTCACCACCACCGACGACAGCCAGCCAAACTTGATAACCCGCTTCAACGACATCACCCGCGAACTCGAAACACTGCTCAACCAGCCCGACTGGAAACCCGAAGACAAGACCCACCTCACCACCCGCATTCAAACCCTGCTGACGACCCTCAGCGCCCGTCTCGACCCTTGCGGAGCACAGGACCCAGACGACGACATCCGCAACGCCACCGAAAGCCAGCTCTTCGCCATTCTCGACGAAGAACTCGGCTCCTAAAGACTGACACGGCAAGGAGTTACAGTGTCGGGCACGACCAAACACGTTGATTACCTGAAGCGGCTCACCGCGGATCTGCGGCGCACCCGCCGGCGTCTGTCGGAATTAGAAGCCAAACAGTCCGAGCCGATCGCGCTGGTGGGGATGGCGTGCCGGTACCCCGGCGGGGTCGACTCCCCGGAGGGCTTATGGGACATGGTGGTCGAGGGCCGCGATGCGGTGTCGGACTTTCCCGCCGACCGGGGCTGGGACGTGGCGGGGCTGTTCGACCCGAATCCCGACGTTCCAGGGAAGATGTACGTGCGCCAAGGTTCGTTTCTCGCCGACGCGGGCGATTTCGACGCGGGGTTCTTCAGCGTCGGACCAAGCGAGGCGCTGGCGATGGATCCACAGCAGCGGTTGATGCTGGAGCTGTCGTGGGAAGCCTTGGAGCGGGCCGGAATTGATCCATTGGGTCTGCGGGGTTCGGCGACCGGCGTATTCGCCGGCGTGATCCATGCCGGCTACGGGGGCGAGGTGGAAGGAGAGCTGGAGGGCTATGGGCTCACCGGCTCGACGTTGAGTGTCGCCTCCGGCCGGGTGTCGTATGTACTCGGCTTGGAAGGCCCGGCCGTGTCGGTGGATACGGCGTGTTCGTCGTCGTTGGTGGCATTGCATTTGGCGGCACAGTCGTTGCGGTCGGGGGAGTGTGACCTGGCGCTGGTCGGTGGCGTGACGGTGATGGCCACTCCCGCCGCATTTGTCGAGTTCAGCCGCCAGCGTGCGCTGGCCGCCGACGGCCGGTGCAAGGTGTACGCCGGTGCGGCCGACGGAACCGCATGGTCGGAAGGCGGGGGAGTCCTGGCGGTGGAGCGGTTGGCCGATGCGCGACGGCTGGGCCATCCGGTGTTGGCACTCGTGCGAGGGTCCGCGGTGAATCAGGACGGCGCCTCTAACGGACTGACCGCCCCGAATGGCCCGTCCCAGCAACGGGTTATCCGGGGGGCACTGGCCAGCGCCGGCCTGACGGCGGCGGACGTCGACGTGGTCGAAGGACACGGGACGGGTACCACGTTGGGGGACCCGATTGAAGCGCAAGCACTGTTGGCGACCTACGGGCAGGATCGGCCTGCGGATAGGCCGTTGTGGTTGGGGTCCATCAAGTCCAACATCGGTCATACGTCGGCTGCGGCTGGAGTGGCCGGGGTGATCAAAATGGTGCAGGCGATGCGGCATGGGGTCCTGCCGCAGTCGTTGCACGTGGATGTGCCCACGCCGCATGTGGATTGGTCGGCGGGGGCGGTGTCGCTGTTGACGGAGTCGCGGCCTTGGCTGAATGGGGATGGGCCGCGTCGGGCCGGGGTGTCGTCATTCGGCATCAGTGGGACGAACGCGCATGTGATTTTAGAGCAGCCTCCGACGCCGGAAACCCTGGAAAGCGGTGGCGCCGAGAGTGACAGCAACGAGGCTGTAACGGCGTGGGTGTTGTCAGCCCGCTCACCGAAGGCGCTCAGCAATCAGGCCAAGCGGTTGCTCGCGCACGTGGCAGGCGATGCGGATCTGAGTCCGGTCGACGTGGGTTGGTCGTTGGTGACGACCCGGTCGGTGTTCGAGCATCGGGCCGTGGTGGTGGGCGCCGATCGCGAGCAACTGATGACCGAGTTGGCCTGGCTGGCCGCCGGTGAGCTGGATGCGAGCGTGGTGACGGGCCGGGCCCGTCCGGCAGTCAAGACGAGCTTTGTGTTCCCGGGGCAGGGCTCTCAGCAGTTGGGCATGGGTAAGGAGCTTCATAGCCGGTTTCCAGTGTTCGCCAAGGCCTTTGACGAGGCGGTCACGACGTTGGATCCGCATCTACGGCTACCGCTGCGAGAGGTGATGTGGGGCACCGACGCGGCACTATTGGAAAGTACGGAGTTCGCCCAACCGGCGTTGTTCGCCGTCGAGGTGGCGCTCACGGCGTTGTTGCAGCACTGGGGTGTGGTGCCGGACGTGGTGACGGGTCATTCGGTGGGCGAGATCACCGCGGCCTATGTTGCAGGCGTGTTGTCACTGTCCGATGCGGCCAAAGTCGTGGCGGGGCGGGGTCGGTTGATGGCGGCGCTGCCGCCCGGCGGGGTGATGGCTGCGGTAGCCGCCAGTGAGGCGGAAGTTGCGCCATTGCTGACCGAGGGGGTCGGCATAGCGGCGGTCAACGGCCCGAGCGCGGTGGTGATTTCGGGTGCCGATGCGCCGGTGAATGCGGTGGTGGAGCGACTGGCCCAGCAAGGCCGGCGGGTGCATCGCTTGGCGGTGTCGCACGCGTTTCATTCGGCATTGATGGAGCCCATGCTCGACGAGTTTACCCGTCTACTGGAGGGCGTTTCGGCCGCACCACCGCGAATTGAATTGGTATCCAACCTCACTGGTGAGCTGGCCGGTCCCGGGTACGGGTCGCCCCAGTACTGGGTCGAACATGTGCGCCGGCCGGTGCGCTTCGCAGACGGGGTACGGGCGGCCGAGGCTTCGGGATCCGAGCTTTTCGTGGAGGTAGGCCCCAGCGGTGGCCTGACCGCCGCGGTGGAGCAGTCATTGACCGCTGAGCAGACGGTGACGGTTGTGACGTTGGCCAAACGCCGCCCGGAAGCTGAGTCGATACTGGCGGCGCTGGGCCGCTTGTTCACCAGTGGCGTGGAGGTGGATTGGCGTGCGGCGCTCGAGGGTGGACGCCGCGTTGACTTGCCGACGTATGCGTTTCAGCGGCAGCGGTTTTGGCTTCCTTACGGGTCGGTGGGATCGGCGGATGTCCGCGGGGCCGGCTTGACACCTGGCGACCATCCGCTGCTGGGTGCGGTGGTGGAGCGGCCGGATTCAGGTGGCGTGGTACTGACTGGCACGTTGTCCCTGGGCGATTCGGCGTGGTTGGCCGACCACGTAGTTGACGGAGTGGCGCTGTTTCCGGGGGCGGGTTTTGTCGAGTTGGCGTTGCGGGCCGGTGATGAGGTCGGCTGTTCGCTGGTGGAGGAGTTGACGTTGCTGGCTCCGCTGGTGTTGCCGCCGGCTGGCTGGGTTCAGCTCCAGGTCGTGGTAGATCCGTCGGATGAATCGGGCTCTCGGGAAGTGCGCGTGTATTCGCGTGGTGCGGGCGCTAATTCGTCGTGGGTGTTGCACGCCCAAGGAGCTGTGACGGCAGAGCTGCCGGAGCCGGGTGCCGATTTGTCGGTGTGGCCGCCGGTGGGTGCCTCGGTGGTGGATGTGGCCGGGGCTTATAGAGGTTTGGCTGACCGGGGTTATGAGTATGGGCCGGCCTTTCAGGGGCTGCAGGCCATCTGGCGCCGAGGGCCGGAGATTTTTGCGGAGGTGGCCGTCGCTGAGGGTGTGACGGTCGGCGGTTTCGGTATTCATCCGGTGGTGTTGGATGCGGCGTTGCATGCGATGGGGGTGGCCGGGGAGCAGGGCCAGGTCGTGTTGCCGTTTTTGTGGCAGGGGGTGTGTTTGCATGCGGCGGGGGCCTCGCGTGTGCGGGTGCGGGTAGTGCCTGTCGGCAGTGGGGCGGTCTCGGTGGAGTTGGCCGATGGGTCGGGTTTGCCGGTGTTGTCGGTGCGGGAGTTGGTGGTTCGTCCCATCTCGGCGGGCGCGTTGTCGGCAGCGGTGGCCGCTGCCGCTGGTGGTGGCGGCGGGTTGTTCGAGGTGGCGTGGCAACCGGTGGCTCTGGGCGGCAACGACGATGGCGCGGTGGTGTGGGAGCCGTCCGCCCATTGTGACGATGTGGTGGGCCGGGTGCGCGCGGCCACGCATGAGCTTTTGGGCAAGTTGCAGTCATCGCTTGCCGATGAGGGCCACGGCCCATTGGTGGTGCTGACTCGTGGCGCGGTGGGTTTGGCCGGCGAGGATGTTACCGACGTGGCCGGTGCTGCGGTGTGGGGGTTGGTGCGTTCGGCGCAGGCGGAGTATCCGGGCCGGGTGGTATTGGTGGATTCGGACGGATCGGTCGACGTCGGCGCCGTAGTCGGTTGTGGCGAGCCGCAATTGGTGGTCCGTTCCGGCGTGGTGCATGCGGCCCGTTTGACCCCCGCGGGCGCCGGCGCGGTGTTGGAATTACCGGCGAGCGCATGGCGGCTGGCCCCCGGTGGCGGTGGCACGTTAGAGGACCTGGTGGTGCGGTCGCAGGCACGAGTTGAGCTCGGTGCGGGCCAGGTGCGGGTGTCGGTGGCCGCGGTGGGCGTCAACTTCCGGGATGTGTTGGTGGCCTTGGGCATGTATCCCGGGGGCGGCGACGTGGGGGCGGAAGGCGCCGGGGTGGTCGTCGAGGTTGGTCCGGGGGTGAGCGGGCTGGCTGTTGGTGATGCGGTGATGGGATTGTTGGGCGTGGTGGGTTCTGAGGCGGTGGTCGATGCCCGGCTGGTGACCAGCATGCCGACGGAGTGGTCCTGGGCGCAGGCCGCTGGTGTTCCCGTGGTGTTTTTGACGGCGTGGTATGGGTTGTCGGTGCTGGCTGGGCTGCGGGCGGGGCAGCGGGTGTTGATCCATGCCGGCACCGGCGGGGTGGGAATGGCCGCGGTGCAGTTGGCCAGGCATTGGGGTGCGGAGGTTTTCGTCACGGCCAGTCGCGGTAAGTGGGAGACGTTGCGCGCGATGGGCTTTGACGACACCCATATCGGTGATTCGCGGTCGTTGGAGTTTGAGCAGAAGTTCTTGGCGGCCACCGATGGGGCTGGGGTGGATGTGGTGCTCAACTCGCTGGCCGGTGAGTTTCTGGACGCGTCGTTGCGGTTGCTGCCCCGCGGCGGGCATTTCATCGAAATGGGCAAGACCGACCTGCGCGATCCCCAAACCGTGGCAGCCGAGCACCCCGGCGTGCAGTACCGGGCGTTTGATCTGATGGAGGCCGGACCGGACAAGACGGGGTCGATGCTGGGCGAATTGATGGGGTTGTTCGGTGCTGATGTGTTGATGCCGTTGCCGGTCAAGACGTTTGATGTGCGCAGCGCCGCGGCGGCCTATCGCTATGTCTCGCAGGCCCGTCAGATCGGCAAGGTGGTGCTGACGGTGCCCAACGGTCCGGGTGATGCGGTGCTGGCGGGGTCTGGCGGTGGGCTTGCCGGGGGCAGCGTGGTGATCACCGGCGGGACCGGGATGGCTGGTTCGGCGGTGGCTGGGCATCTGGTGGCCCGCTATAGGGTGGCTCATGTGGTGTTGGTCAGCCGCAGCGGCGCAGAAGCCGAGGGTGTGGCGGAGCTGTCCGAACGCCTGCAGGGCGCCGGGGCACAGGTCTCGGTGGTCGCCTGTGATGTGGCCGATCGTGACGCGGTGGCAACGCTTTTGGCCGACCTGGACCCGCAATACCCGCTCAAGGGGGTGTTTCATGCCGCCGGAGTGCTCGATGACGGGTTGATCGCGTCGTTGACGCCGCAACGGGTGGATGCGGTGTTGCGGGCCAAGGTCGATGGGGCCTGGAATCTGCATGAGCTGACCGCGGGTCTGGATTTGTCTGCGTTTGTGCTGTTTTCCTCGATGGCCGGCATCCTGGGCAGCCCGGGACAGGGCAACTATGCGGCGGCCAACAGTTTCCTCGATGCGTTGGCCGCCCATCGGCGCGCTCAGGGTCTGTCCGGGTTGTCGATTGCCTGGGGTCTGTGGGAACAAGCCAGCGCGATGACCCAACACCTCGGTGGCCAGGACAAAGCCCGCATCGGCCGCGCCGGACTGACACCACTACCCACCCCCAAGGCCCTACAACTGTTCGACGACGCAATGCTGAGCGACCACCCCCTCATGGTCGCCACCCACCTCGACACCGCGGTACTGAGCGCAGGCGGTGCGGTGCCGCCCATCCTTCGTGGCTTAGTCACCCGCCCGGGGCGCCGACGGGTGGCTGATACCGACAGCGCTGCATCTCTTTCCGGGTTGGCCGAACGGCTGCGCGGGCTGAGTCCTGAGCAGCGTCACCACCAGCTGGTAGAGCTGGTATGCACCAATGCGGCAACGGTTTTGGGTCGCACTCTGGCAGACGTCAGCGCCGACAGCGCATTTCAAGACCTCGGCTTCGACTCGCTGACCGCCGTCGAACTGCGCAACCGGCTCAAAAGCGCCACCGGACTCACCGTTTCACCAACCGCGATCTTCGACTACCCGACGCCCACCGCCCTGGCCGAGTACGTGGCCGAACAGCTTGCCGCCGCAACGATCGACACCGGCACACCCGCCGACGAACCGGACAAACTAGCTCGTTTCAACGAGATCGCCCACGAACTGCAGGCGGTGGTCAGTCAGCCCGACTGGACCGAAGACGACAAGACACACCTGAGCGCAAGGATACGAACCATCTTGTCCGACTTGACTGCTGCGCAGACCCCACCCGACCCGTTCCGCAACGGAGACGACGACATCGCCAGGGCCACCGAAAGCGAACTCTTGGCCATCCTCGACGAGGATTTCCCCGTATGACCCGCAATGAGGTGTCGTGCCACCGACTGAGATAGCGATCATCGGACTCGCGTGCAGGTTTCCCGGCGCCGATAACCCCCGTGACTTCTGGCGACTGCTGCGCGATGGGCTCGAGGTCACCGAATCGGCCGTCGACAACGTCGCAGAATTCGACGCCGACTTCTTCAACCTGTCGCCGCGCGAGGCCTGTGCGCTGGACCCCCGGCAGCGACTAGCGCTGGAACTGACGTGGGAACTGCTCGAAGACGCGCGCGTGTTGCCGGAAACCCTGTCCGGAGAACAGGTTGCCGTCTACGTCGGTGCGATGAACGACGACTATGCATACCTCACTGTGCGAGACGCTCCGGACAACCTCGATCACCATTCATATGCCGGCATCAGCCGCGGGATGATCGCCAACAGGATCTCGTACACCTTCGGCATGCACGGCACCAGCATGACCGTTGACTCCGGTCAGTCATCCTCGCTGGTCGCCGTTCACCTCGCGTGTGAAAACCTGCGCGCCGGCGAGTCGCCGCTGGCGATAGCGGGCGGGGTACACCTCAACCTCGCCAACGAAACTGCGATGCTGGAAACAGAATTCGGCGCAGTGTCGACATTCGGCCACACTTATGCATTCGACGAACGCGCGGACGGTTACGTGCGGAGCGAAGGTGGCGGCCTGGTGCTGCTGAAACCATTGCGCGCCGCCCTCGCCGACGGAAATTGTATCCGCGCGGTCATTCGCGGCAGCGCGGTCGGCAACGCCGGGCGCAGCACAGTCGGGTTGACCGTGCCGTCGGCGTCGGCGCAAGTCGACGTCATAACGCGTGCACTGGCCTGCGCTGGCTTGGACAGCCGTCAGGTCCACTACGTCGAGGCGCACGGAACTGGCACCGAAATCGGCGACCCGATCGAGGCGACGGCACTGGGGGAGGCGTTCGGCCAGCGTCGCCACCACCCGTTGGGTATCGGGTCGGTCAAGACCAACATCGGCCACGCCGGCAGCGCCTCGGGAATCGCGGGACTCATCAAGACGACAATGGCAATCGAAAACGCGGTTATCCCACCAAGTCTCAACTTTGCCGGCGCCAGCCCCGAGGTCGATCTGGAAACCCTCGGGCTGCGTATCAACACGGCGTTGACGCCGTGGCTCGTCGACGACGGGCCGAGACGTGCGGGGGTGTCGTCGTTCGGAATGGGCGGGACCAATGCGCACGTAGTTCTGGAAGAAGCTCCGGTGGAGCAAGCCCCACTGCCGGAAAGCGCTGCGGCGCCGCGCGATAACGGCGACCTGGTGATTCCGTGGGTGTTGTCGGCACGGTCGCCGCAGGCGTTGGCGAATCAGACGCAACGGTTACTGGCGTGGGTGGACGCTGACGAGGGACTGGATGCGGCCGACCTGGCGTGGTCGCTGGTCGCGACCCGGTCGGTGTTCGAGCATCGGGCCGTGGTGGTGGGGGCAGATCGCGCCGCGATGAGGGGCGGACTGGCCGGGTTGGCAATCGGTGAGCCGGCCGAGGGTGTGGTGGTGGGCCGTGCGCAGTCGCCCGGCAAAACCGTGTTCGTGTTTCCCGGACAGGGCTCGCAGTGGTTGGGGATGGGATCGGCTTTGTATGGCCGGTTTCCGGTGTTCGCGAAGGCTTTTGACGAGGCAGCCGATGCGCTGGACGACCATCTCCGGTTGCCGCTGCGGCAAGTGGTGTGGGGCGGCGACGCGGCGCTGCTGGCGAGTACCGAGTTCGCCCAGCCGGCGTTGTTCGCCGTGGAGCTGGCATTGACTGCATTGCTGCGGCACTGGGGTATTGAGCCAGACTTCGTGACGGGCCATTCCGTGGGTGAGATCAGCGCGGCGTGTGTGGCAGAAGTGCTGTCGCTGGCCGATGCCGCGATGGTGGTGGCCGCGCGGGGCAGGTTGATGGCTGAATTGCCGGCGGGCGGGGTGATGGTCGCGGTGGCCGCCGGCGAGGACGAGGTGATGCCGTTGCTCACCGCGGGTGTGGATATTGCGGCTGTCAATGGCCCCACTGCGGTGGTGCTTTCCGGTGAGGCGGCAGCCGTGGGTGCGGTCGCGGAGCGGCTGGCCGGGATGGGTCGCCGCGTGCATCGCTTAGCGGTATCGCATGCGTTTCATTCGCCGTTGATGGAGCCCATGATCGACAAGTTCGGCCGGGCGGTGGCCGGAGTGTCGGCGGCCGAGCCGCGGATCAAGCTGGTGGCCAACGTGTCTGGACAATTGGCCGGCCCGGAGTATGGGTCGCCCGAGTACTGGGTTGAGCATGTGCGCCGGCCGGTGCGCTTTGCCGACGGTGTGCAGACCGTCGAATCGCTGGGGGCAGGGGTGTTCGTGGAGGTCGGTCCCGGGGCCGGGCTAACGGCCGCGATGGAGCAGGCGTTGACCGGCGAACAGCCGGTGTTGGTGGCGACGTTGGCGAAGGACCGCCCCGAGATCGAGTCGTTAATGACCGCAGTGGGGCGGTTGTTCACCACGGGCCTGCGTGTGGGTTGGCTGGCGATGATGGACGGCCTGGGGGGCCGGATGGTCGAGTTGCCGACGTATGGCTTCGCACGGCAGCGGTTTTGGTTGGGTGCTGATGGATCCGGTGCCGGCGGAGAGCTGCCTGAGGCGAGCCAGTCGGTCGGCCTGACCAAGCGTCTACACGGATTGGACCCCAAGGAGCAGCAGCGTCACCTCGTGGAGTTGGTGTGCTCGCACGCGGCGATTGTCTTGGCCCACGCGAGCCGTCATGACATCGACGCCGAGCGTGCTTTCCAAGACCTCGGGTTTGACTCAATGACCGGTGTCGAACTACGCAACCGCCTCAGCGCCGATACCGGGTTCGCGTTGCCGCGCACCTTGATCTTTGACTATCCCACTCCAACGGAGTTGGCCGATTATTTGGCGCAACTCCTGCTGCACGGCCGCGAAGAGTCCGACGACGAAAAGATTTGGCTGTCGCTGAGAAAGATTCCGCTCAACGAGCTTCGCAGGACGGGGTTACTCGACAAGCTGATACAACTGGCTCAGCGGCACGAAAAGTCTCTCCCCGATTTAACTGTCAGTGACGACGACATCGACTCACTAACTCCCGATGCCTTGATCGCAATGGCGCTCAACTCGGACGACGAGGATCCCGGCCAATGACGAAATTGCGCTATTGCGCTCGCACTGGGTCGCTGATCTCGACGGTCAGCCCCGGATGCGGGCTCAACGCGGCGAAGTTGGCCGCCCGGATGCGCTGAGCCGGGAGCCGCAACCTGGTCCGGGCGATGAGCCTTGCGAGCATCACGGTCATCTCGGTGGTGGCCATCATCGACCCGATGCACCGATGCAATCCTCCGCTGAACGGGATGAACTCGTGCGGCGCGGGCTTGCGGTACTCAGATGAATCCGGATCCCAGCGCTGCGGACGGAAGTCTGTTGGCTCAGGCCATAATTCGGGGAGTCGATGAGTGACGTATGCGCTGAATACCAGCAACCGCCCCGCCCGGATGCGATGCCCGTCGAACGAAAGGTCGCGCATCACCCTGCGAGCCGAGATAACACCCGGCGAGTACAACCGAAGCGTCTCGTGCACAACGCCATTGAGGTAGGTGAGCGCATCGAGGTCCTCGGCGGTCGGCGGTCTGTCGCCGATTACCCGCTTCACTTCGTCGGTCGCGGCGTCCCAGGCACCTGGCAGGGTCAACAGCGTGTACGTCGCCCAAGCCAGCGCGGCGCTGGTGGTCTCGTATCCGGCCGTGATCATCGAAATGACCTGATCGCGAATCTCGTTGTCGTCCAGTGCATAGCCTTCTTCGCCGCGTCCGTTGATCAGCATGGCCAGCATGCGGTCGTCGGGTCTGGGGTCGGATCGAGCATCGGCGATCTGAGCGTCGATGAGATCGTTGATGCGCGAACGGGCCGCCATCGCCCGTCGCCACGCCGGTGCGTTGAGCCGCCGCTGCAGCCGCATGACCTGCGGCAGTTGATGGGTCATGTCAAGCAAGGGCTGGAGGTGTTCGCCCAGGAAATCGGAATGGTCGGCCAGGCGCTGGCCGAACAGCGACTCGGCGGTGCTGCGCCGCACCGCGGAACGGAACTGCTGGTAGATGTCCAACCGTTGCCCGGGCTGCCAGCTGTCGATCATGGCGTCGATGTTGGACACCATGGTCTGCACGTAGTGCTGGATCTCGCGATGCCGTAGCGCCGGCGCCACCACGCTGCGGCGGCGCCGATGATCTTCCCCATCGCTGACGATCAGGGCCGTCGGCCCGTCCACGACAGCCAGGCTCTCGAACGTCTCCCGCCAGCTGAACGCATCGGCGTTGGCGAATACGAACTTATTCGCCTCGTCTCCCAGCAGATAGGTATAACCGTGTCGGCCGACTCCGGAATTGATCACCGCACCCCGGCGCCGATACAGTGCCAGCAGCGCCTCGCCGGGCCGGTAATGTACTGTCCTGTACGGTTTTTCCGCCATGGGTTCCTCCCCGCGCGGGTTGCATCTCGAAATCTTGACGACCGCGGCTCGACAGTACCTGACCGCCATATCGGCTGCTGCGGCGCGAAGTTAATTGATTTTGGCTGCTGGGGGAGTCATCATGGGCTTCGCGAGCACCTCGCTAGGTGATGCCTCTGCATGGGGCGTAGGTCGCTGACCCCCAACGGCGAAGACACCAGTGCACGCGAACAACTGCGACACCCGCGTGTGTCCTGGCGGCGAGGAGGTGAGGACCTGATGAGTCCGAGCGATAGTCCGTCTCCGAAATCCATATCGCTTACATCCGGCCCCCGCGTAGCCGCTTCACCTGTTTACCAGTAGCTGCTGCAGACATCGTCGCTGTGTGCGGGCCGGTCGCCCGAAAGATACGTCAGTGCCAACAGAAATAGGTGTTTATGGTGCACGACCGGCTCGACCGCCACATCATTGTCAGCGGTGACGACGCGCTGGCCACGACGATTGTCGAAGAGCTGAACAACGCCGGCGCGAGCATTGTCAGGCTCGCCGACGACGAGCTGGCCGACGCCGGGGTCGCCCATGCGCTCGCCGTCGTCTGCGCCGGCGCTGACGACGCGAAAAATCTCGAACTCGCTTTGCTGGCAAGGAAAGCCAACCCCCAGTTACGCGTGGTGGCTCGGCTGGCCAACGACGTGCTGCGCGGCGCGATGGCCGCCGACAACGGGCCGGGCGCGATCCTCGACGTCGCCGACCTCGCGGCTCCATCGGTCGTCGAAGCATGCCTGGCGAGCACAACACACCCATTCGAAGCGGCCGGCATCGAATTCGTCGTCTGGGGAACCGAGGCAACGCACGACGCGACGCTGCGCGAACTCTACGGCGACTTGGCGCCGGTGGCAGTGATCCAGGGCGAGAACTCCTCTGCCCCAGGCGATGTGGTGGCGTGTCCGGGCCGCGATCTGCGAGTGCATGTCGGTGACTGGACCGCAATGATCGGCACCGCCGACCAGTTGGCCGCATGCGGCGTCAAGGTCCCGCGGGCTGTTGCCACACGGGCAGGCCGAACCATGCTGCGGCGAGTGCTCGACGCCGCACGCACCGTGCGCCAAGACGTCAACCCCGCGTTTTATCCCGCGTCTGCGGTCGGGCTGATCCTGCTGATCGGCTCAACGATTTTGCTGCGCTTCAGTTACCTGCGCCATCCCGGGATCACGTGGCTCGACGCGCTGTACTTCAGCGCCGAGACGATCACCACGGTGGGCTACGGCGACTTCAGCTTTGCCCAGCAACCAACGTGGCTTCGACTGTTCAGCGTCATGTTGATGTTCGTCGGCATGACCACCACCGCGATCCTTGTCGCGTTCATCGCAGACTTACTGCTGTCCCGCCGGTTCACCCACTCGGCAGGACGTCGGCGCGTGCGTCATCTGCGCAACCACGTCATCGTCGTGGGACTGGGCTCGCTGGGCATCCGCGTCGTCAGCGACCTGACCGCAGCGGGATACGACGCAGCCGTGATCGAGAACGACGATGACAACCCCTTTCTGCCGTTGGCGGCTGAACTCGACGTACCGGTGATTTTCGGCGACGCAACGCTGCGGCAGACGCTGGAATCAGCGTGTATCGACCGCGCTCGCGCGGTGGCGGTGCTGACCCAGGACGACATGGTCAATATCGAGGCCGGGATCGTACTCAGTGAGATATACGGCCCCGAGGTGATGCCCGAACTGCAGCGGCCCGACGTGCCGATCGTGCTGCGGGTCTACGACCGTGAGCTCGGCTTTGCGGTGGCGCAGCGGTTCGGATTCGAAAATGTTCGGTCCACCGTCGAACTGGCTGCGCCGTGGTTCATCGGCGCCGCGATGGGCCTGCAGGTGCTGGGGACGTTTTCGGTCGGGCAGAGCTCGTTCATGATCGGCTCGATGTATGTGGAGGCGGGCAGCGAACTCGATGGGATGACGTTGTTCGAGATGTCCACCCACACCCGCGTCATCGCGATCACCCGTCACGACGCAGCGGTCAGGCTGCACCCACGCCGCGACGCTCGCCTGAGGGCCGGGGACACGGCATATCTCGTCGGACCGTACCGGCAGTTGCTGAACGCGTTGCTCAAGGGACAGTGTCCCAAGCAGAGCAGGGCACGCAGCGACTCATTCGAGCGCCTCCGAAAGCTCTAGCCAGCGGCCCTCCACCCCGGAGACCTCGTCTTCCAGGGCCCGCAACTCTTGGGTCAGCCGGGTAATGCCGACGTGGTCGGACTGGTCATGCTCGGCGAGTTCGGTGTGCTTGGCCGCGATTCGTTCGGCCAGCCGCGCCAGCTGGCGGTCGGCCGATGCCAGCTCCTTCTCGGCGGCACGTCGCTGTGCGCCGGTCATGGTCTGCGGCTGGGTTGCCGGACGCGGTGGTTCTGAAGTACGGGCGGTGTCAGCAGCGAGCCGAAGGTATTCGTCGATACCGCCGGGCAGATGCCGCAACCGGCCGTCGAGAATCGCGTACTGCTGGTCGGTGACGCGTTCGAGCAGATACCGGTCGTGGGATACGACGATCAGTGTGCCCGCCCAAGAGTCGAGCAAGTCCTCGGTGGCGGTCAGCATTTCGGTGTCGACGTCGTTGGTGGGCTCGTCGAGCAGCAGCACGTTGGGTTCCGACAGCAGGGTGAGCATGAGCTGCAACCGGCGCTTTTGACCGCCGGACAGTTCGCCGACCCGCGCAGACAGCTGGCCGCGGGCGAAGCCGAGACGTTCCAGCAGTTGAGCCGGGGTGACCTCGCGGCCGTCGACCTGGTAGCCGCTCCGTAACCGGCCCAGCACGTCGGCGATCCGGTCGCCGGCGAGCGCGGCCAGGTCATCGCCTTGCTGGTCGAGCACCGCCAGCCGGACGGTCTTGCCCCGCTTGACCCGGCCGGTGTCCGGCGCGATGGTGCCGGCGATCAACCCCAGCAGGGTGGACTTCCCGGCGCCGTTGGCACCGACGATGCCGGTGCGTTCGCCCGGGGCGATCCGCCATTCGACATCGCGCAGCACCGGCCGGCTCTCGAAGGTGACCGAGACGTCGAGCAGATCGATGACGTCCTTGCCTAGCCGGGCGGTTGCCAGCTTGGCCAGCTCGAGGGTGTTGCGCGGCGGAGGCACGTCGGCGATCAGCTGGTTGGCGGCCTCGATCCTGAACTTCGGTTTTGAGCTCCGCGCCGGTGGGCCACGGCGTAGCCAGGCCAGCTCCTTGCGCATCAGGTTTTGGCGCTTGGCTTCGGCCGCGGCGGCGAGCCGGTCCCGCTCGACACGCTGCAGCACATACGCCGCGTATCCGCCCTCGAACGGCTCGACAGTCCCGTCGTGCACTTCCCATGTCGTAGTGGCGACTTCGTCGAGGAACCAGCGGTCGTGGGTGACCAGCAGCAGCCCTCCGGTGTTGCGGGCCCAGCGTTGATTCAGATGGCGCGCCAGCCAGGTGATGCCTTCGATATCGAGGTGGTTGGTGGGCTCGTCGAGCGCAATCACATCCCATTCGCCGATGAGCAGCCGGGCCAGTTGGACCCGCCGCCGCTGACCGCCGCTGAGCGTGGAAATCTCTGCGCCCCAGGCGATATCGGATACCAGCCCATCGACCACGTCGCGTACGCGGGGGTCACTGGCCCACTGGTGTTCTGGCCGGTCGCCGACCAGCGTCCAGCCCACCGTATGGCTGGGATCGAGCGTGTCCGCCTGGCTCAGGGCGCTGACCCTCAGGCCGCTGCGCCGGGTGACCCGTCCGGAGTCCGGCCGCAGCTGACCGGTGAGCAGTCGCAGCAGGCTTGACTTGCCGTCGCCGTTTCGGCCCACGATGCCGATGCGCGCACCGTCGTTCACGCCGAGCGTGACCGACTGGAATACCACCTGAGTGGGATATGCCAGGTGTATGGCCTCGGCTCCGAGGAGGTGTGCCACCGCGCCAAAGTTACCGGCCGGTGCGGCTTGGCAAGTTGGGCGGTATTGGGGGCGGGCCGCCTCAAACGCTTCTCAAGCGTTGCTGTTTAAGCCAGACCCGGAGTCGACACATGGAGGTCGCCCCGCCGTAGTCGATTTTGGCAGAACTTGGATGCGCTGAAAAGTGGACGGCATTGATTCCGCCGGACCGGTCGGTGGAGTCGGGTATAATCGAACACATGTTCGAAGGAGTGTTTGTCCGGTCGCAAGCCTCTAGCGTCGCCGAGGTCGAAGAGGCCGTGGACGGGATCGGGCTGCGCACCCCGACCCCGGAATCTCGGTCATGGGTGCAACGCGTGGCGGCGGCATCCCGCGCGGAGAACCGGGCCGCGGCTGCGCAGTTGGTGGCGATCGGGGAGTTGTTCGCCTACCGGCTGTCCCAGAGCTCGGACACCGAGGACTGGGCCATCGACACCATGGAGGCGGTGGCCGCCGAGGTGGGCGCGGGGTTGCGGATCAGCCAGGGCATGGCCGCCAGCCGGATCCGCTACGCGCGAGCGATGCGCGAGAGGTTGCCCCAGACGGCTGCGGTGTTTGCCGCCGGGGATATCGATTATCGGGCATTTCAGACCATCGTGTATCGCACCGATTTGATCGAGGACACTGCGGTGTTGGCCCGGGTGGATGGGTTGGTGGCGGCCAACGTGACCCGGTGGCCCTCCATGACCAACGCCCGGCTGTCGGGCAAGGTCGATGCCGTCGTGGCCCGCGTAGATGCCGATGCGGTGCGCCGGCGCACCAAGGATCAGGGCGATCGCGAGATCTCGATCGGGGCGGATCAAGATGGCACCTCGGAGATCCGCGGCAGCCTGTTCACCTCCGATGCGCACGCGCTGGATAAGCGGCTGACGGCGTTGGCGGCCACCGTGTGTGAGCACGATCCGCGCACCGCGGTGCAGCGTCGCGCCGATGCGTTGGGGGCGTTGGCGGCCGGGGCTGATCGGCTGGGGTGTCGCTGCGGGCGTCGCGACTGTGCCGCCGGGAAGCGGCCGGCGGCTTCCCCGGTGGCGATTCATCTGATCGCCGAGCAGGCCACGATCGAGGGCCGCAGCGAGGCGCCGGGCTGGCAGGTCGGTGCCGATGGGCTGATTAGCCCCGAGCTGGTGGCCGAACTGGCCAAGTCGGCCACGCTGGTGCCGTTGCTTCATCCCGGTGATGCCCCACCTGAGCCCGGCTATGTCCCGTCGAAGGCGTTGGCCGATTTCGTGCGCTGCCGCGATCTGACCTGTCGCTGGCCGGGCTGCGATGTCCCCGCCACGCAGTGCGACATCGACCACTCGATCCCGCACGCCCAGGGTGGGCCCACGCATGCGGGCAACCTGAACTGCAAGTGCCGCACCCATCACCTGGTGAAAACGTTCTGGGGCTGGACGGAAAAGCAACTGCCCGACGGCACCCTGATCCTGACCTCACCCTCAGGCCAGACCCACGTCACCACCCCGGGCAGCGCGCTGCTGTTCCCCAGCCTGTGCCACGCCGTGGGCGGCATGCCCGCCCCCGAAACCGACACCACACCACCTGAGCCGTGCCCAGCGCGCACCGCGATGATGCCCAAACGTCGACGCACCCGCGCCAAAGAACGCGCCTACCGCATCGCCACCGAACGCCACCAAAACCACCAAGCCCGCCAAGCTCAAGCCCAAGCCGATACCCAACGCCTGCGGGCCAACCCGCCGCCGGGCTATAACCCCGACCCAGACGCACCCCCGCCATTCTGATTGCCGGGAAACGCCGCTACACAGAAGTGACGGCGAACAGCCGCCACTCGCCGGGCGGGCCCTTGAGCTCGTAACGGCCGCGCTCCTCGAACCCGAGACCTGAGCCGATCACAGCCGCATGCGATCCGCGATTCGGCGACTCGCAAGTCCTCGCTCAGCGCATCGCGCGTCTCCGAGAACATGGCGGAAGGGCAAGCCCGGCAGCATCGCGAAGCGGACAAAGCGACTCAAACCGCGAGGCTCGCAGATGTGCCATGATGACCACGCTGTCAAGGACTGCAGGGAGCACCAGGAGCAAGTAGTGGATCTCAATTTATCGGTGGTCACACGGCCCGTCGAGCGGCTGGTAGCTACGGCACAGAACGGCCTGGAAGTCCTGCGATTAGGGGGCTTGGAGACTGGCAGCGTCCCGTCGCCGTCTCAAACCGTCGAGAGCGTACCGATGTACAAGCTCAAGCGGTACTTCCCACCAGACAGCCGGCCCGGACAACAAAAGGTCGGCCCACCCGTGCTGATGGTGCACCCGATGATGATGTCGGCCGACATGTGGGACGTCACCCGCGAGGACGGCGCGGTGGGGATTCTGCACGCCCACCGACTGGATCCGTGGGTCATCGACTTCGGCTCACCCGACAAGGTCGAGGGAGGAATGCGTCGTAACCTGGCCGACCACATCGTGGCGCTCAGTCAGGCCATCGATACGGTCGGCGACGCCACCGGCCAGGACGTGCACCTCGTCGGTTACTCGCAGGGCGGCATGTGGTGCTATCAGGTCGCGGCCTACCGTCGCTCCAAGAAGCTCGCCAGCATTGTGGCGTTCGGCTCTCCGGTGGACACCCTGGCCGCATTGCCGATGGGCTTGCCGGCGAACATGGCACCCGCGATCGCAGATTTCATGGCCGACCACGTCTTCAACCGGTTGAATATCCCAAGCTGGATGGCGCGCACCGGGTTTCAGATGATGGATCCCCTCAAGACCGCCAAAGCCCGGGTCGACTTCGTGCGTCAGCTGCACGACCGTGAGGCCCTGCTGCCGCGCGAGCAGCAGCGCAGATTCCTGGAGCGCGAAGGCTGGATCGCCTGGTCCGGCCCGGCGATCTCCGAGCTGCTCAAGCAGTTCATCGCACACAACCGAATGATGACCGGCGGTTTCGCCATCAACGGCCAGATGGTCACGCTCACCGATATCAGCTGTCCGATACTGGCGTTCGTCGGCGAGGTCGACGACATCGGCCAGCCGGCGTCGGTGCGCGGTATCCGCCGGGCCGCGCCCAATGCCGAGGTATTCGAATACTCAATTCGCACAGGCCATTTCGGACTGGTAGTCGGATCCAGGGCGGCTAAGGAGAGCTGGCCGACGGTGGCGCAGTGGGTGCGTTGGGTCTCCACCGGCGGCGACAAGCCGGACAACATCGACCTGATGGCCGACCAACCGGAGGAGCACAACGACAGCGGGGTCGCATTCAGCTCCCGGCTCGCGCACGGTTTAGGAGAGGTCTCCGAGGCGGCGCTGGCCCTGGCCCGCGGCACTGCCGAGGCGGTCGTCGCTGCGAACAAATCCATGCGGACCCTCGCCGTGGAAACGGCCCGGACGTTGCCGCGACTGGCCCGGCTCGGACAGCTCAACGACCACACCCGCGTCTCGCTCGGCCGCATCATCGAGGAGCAGGCACACGACGCCCCACAGGGCGAATTCCTGTTGTTCGACGGGCGCGTACACACCTACGAGGCCGTGAACCGCCGGATTAACAACGTAGTTCGCGGTTTGATCGACGTCGGGGTGCGGCAAGGCGACCGGGTCGGTGTGCTGATGGAGACGCGGCCCAGTGCGCTGGTCGCGATCGCCGCGCTGTCTCGGCTCGGCGCGGTCGCGGTGGTGATGCGGCCCGATGCCGACCTGGCCGCAATGGTCCGGCTCGGGGGAGTCACCGAAATCCTGACCGACCCCACCAACCTCGATGCGGCCCGTCAGCAACCGGGACAGGTATTGGTGCTGGGCGGTGGTGAATCGCGCGATCTGCACTTGCCGAAAGACGCCTTGGAAGAGGGTCTAGTCATCGACATGGAGAAGATCGACCCCGACGCCGTCGAACTTCCGGCCTGGTACCGGCCCAACCCAGGGCTGGCGCGGGACCTGGCGGCGATTGCATTCACCACGGCCAGCGGCGAGCTGGTCGCCAAGCAGATCACCAACTACCGGTGGGCGGTGTCGGCCTTCGGCACCGCGTCAACCGCCTCGCTCGACCGCAAAGACACCGTGTACTGCTTGACGCCGCTGCACCACGAATCGGCGCTGCTGGTCAACCTGGGCGGCGCGGTCGTCGGCGGTACCCGCATCGCGTTGTCGCGGGGCCTGCAGCCGGACCGGTTTGTCCAGGAGATACGGCAATACGGCGTCACGGTCGTCTCCTACACGTGGGCCATGCTGCGCGAGGTTGTCGACGACCCCGCGTTTGTGCTGCAGGGCAATCACCCGGTGCGTCTTTTCATCGGCTCGGGTATGCCGACCGCTTTGTGGGAGCGGGTCGTCGAGGCGTTCGCGCCTGCTCACGTCGTCGAGTTCTTCGCCACCACCGACGGGCAGGCGGTGCTGGCCAACGTGTCCGGCGCCAAGGTCGGCAGCAAGGGTCGGCCGTTGCCGGGTGCGGGCCGTGTCGAGCTGGGCGCCTACGACGCCGAACACGACCTGATCCTGGAGGACGACCGCGGCTTCGTACAGGTCGCGGATGTCAACCAGATCGGTGTCCTGCTCGCGCAATCCAACGGGCCTATCGACCCAACCGCGTCGGTCAAGCGCGGCGTCTTCGCGCCCGCCGACACCTGGATATCGACGGAGTATCTGTTCCGCCGCGACGAGGACGGAGACTACTGGCTGGCAGGCAGGCGCGGTTCGGTCATCCACAGCAAGCGGGGGATGGTCTATGCCGAGCTGGTGACCGACGCGCTGGGCTGCATTAACGGGGTCGACCTGGCGGTGACCTATGGCGTGTCGGTGGGCACCCGTCAGCTGGCGGTTTCGGCGGTGGCACTGTTGCCGGGAGCCACCATCACGGCGGCAGGCGTGTCCGAAGCCATCGCCAACATGCCCGTCGGGCGCGGACCTGACATAGTGCACGTGGTGCCGGAACTGCCGCTCAGCCCGACCACCTACCGGCCGGACGTCAGTGCCCTGCGGGCAGCCGGCGTACCCAAAGCCGGACGGCAAGCGTGGTTCTTCGACGCGGACGGCAAGGAGTTCCGGCGGCTCACTCCGGCGGCGCGGTCAGAGCTGCTCGGAAGGCATCAGCACAGCGATGCTTGACGATTCACTTCTCAGCATTCTGGTGTGTCCGGCTGACCGGGGGCCGCTGGTGCTCGTCGACGACGCTGCCGGCGCAGTGCTTTACAACCCGCGGCTGCGGCGCGCCTACCGCATCGAGGACGACATTCCGGTGCTGCTGGTGGACGAGGCCCGCGACGTCGACGACGACGAGCATGCTCGCCTCATGGCGCAAGGCCGTCCGGCAGATCCCCGGTGAGGTAGCGCTGCAGGTTCGGCGCGATGGTTTGCACGATCTGCTCGGCCGACAGCGATGCGAACGGCTCTATTTTCACGATGTAGCGTGCCATTACCACGCCCATCAGTTGTGAGGCGACGAATTGCGTGCGGATCTTGCCCGTCCCCGGCGGATTGTCAACGCGCGAGCCCACTTCCACGCTGATGACCTCCTGCAGAAATGAACGCGCCAGACTGACCTCGGAGCCCGCTATCAACGACCGCAACGTGGCGATCAGCCCGGCGCCCAGCTCGGAATCCCACAGCGGCAGCAACAACGACGGCAGTTTGTAGCCGAGCTCCTCGACCGGCGTTTCGCGCATCGGCACAATCACTTCCATCGGATCGATCGGAAGCTGGATCGCGGCCGCAAAAAGCTGCTGCTTGGTTCCGAAGTAGTGATGCACCAGCGCGGCATCCACCCCGGCCCCGGCGGCCACGGCTCGGATCGAGGTCCGGTCGATGCCGTTGTGGGCGAACAGTTCTCGTGCACTGTCCAGAATGCGCTGCCGGGTATCGGAATTGCCGGCCGGGCGCCCCGGTCGCCTGCGGCTTGTTTTGGTACTCAACGGTTTACGGTGTCCGCCGGCGCAGCGTCGCAGCGGCCAGGCACAGCGACGCGAACGCGAAGCCCAGCACCACGACGATGTCGCGCACGGCGACATAGGTCAGTTCCGGATGTTTGCCCACCTCTTGCAGGGCCTCCAGTGCGTAGCTGGCCGGCATCGCGTTGCTGATCCATTGCATCCAGTGTGGCATCAGCGCACGCGGGACGATGATGCCGGCCAGCAGCAGCTGCGGCACCATCACCAACGGTATGAATTGCACGGCCTGAAACTCGGTGCGGGCGAAGGCGCTGCACAACAAGCCCAGCCCGACACCCAGGATCGCGTTGACGATGGCTATCACGAATACCCAGACGGGACTGCCGGCGGTGCTGAAGTCCAGGAGCCAAAACGAGACCAGGCAAGCCACAATGGCTTGTGCGGCCGCGGCGACCGAGAAGGCGGTCCCGTAGGCGAGCAGCAGGTCGGGCCGGCGCAACGGCGTGGTCAGGATGCGCTCCAAGGTTCCGGAGGCCCGTTCGCGCTGCATCGTTATCGACGTGATGATGAACATCACGAACAGCGGGAAAAGGCCCAGCAGGATCAGGCAGGCATTGTTGAACGGCGTCGGGGTGCCCGGGCGGTGCGGGGCATTCTGGAACATGAAATACATCAGCGTGATGACCACGACGGGCACCACCAGAATCATCGCGACGCTGCGATGATCGGCGGCCAGCTGACGCAGGATTCGTGTCGTGGTGGCCGCGTACGGCTTCAGTTGCCCGTAGAGCCCTACCCGGCCTGGCGCTCGGTGCTGCGTCGGATGATGGACAGAAACGCTTCCTCCAGTGACGTGCATCCTGTGTCCTCTCGTAGCTGGGTCGGGGTGGTGTGGGCGACGAGGTGGCCTTCACGCATCAGCAGCAGGTCACCGCAGTGGTCGGCTTCGTCCATCACGTGGCTGGAGACCAGTAGCGTGGTGCCGCCCTCGGCCAGGTCGGTGAATTGCTTCCAAAGGTCCACGCGCAGTACCGGATCCAGGCCTACGGTGGGTTCGTCGAGCACTAGCAGATCGGGCCGGCAGACCAATGCGCAGGCCAGCGACACCCTGGTGCGCTGACCGCCGGATAGATTGCTGCAGACCGCAGTTCGGTGATCGGTCAGGCCTACCCGATCGATGGCCTCGTCGGCCGCATCGCCGTCGAACCCGCAGAGCGAGGCGAAGTAGCGGACGTTGTCGACGATCCGCAAGTCGGGGTAAATGGTCGGATCTTGCGGAAGGTAGCCGACCCGATGGCGCAGATCCGCGGAACCGGCCGGGCGACCGAGCACCGTCACCGTGCCTGAGGCGACGATCTGAGTCCCGACGATGCTGCGGATCAGGGTGCTCTTGCCGCAACCGGACGGCCCGAGCAGGCCAGTGATGGCGCCCCGGGCGATGTCGACCGAGAAGTCGTGCAGCGCGGTGCGTTTGCCTCGGATCACCTTCAGGTGCTTGATGCTGACGGCGGAATCCGTGCCCGTTTTGAATAATTCATCAGACGATGAAGTCATCATGTGATGAATAATTGCCCGTTGACAGGCCGTTGTCAAGGGCCGGGCAGAATCTGTCCGGTGAGCGCCGCAGAACTCGATGTCGACCCGGTGGCCGCCGCGCATCGATTGCTCGGCGCCACCCTGGTTGGACGAGGCGTTCGCGCCACCGTCGTCGAGGTCGAGGCGTACGGCGGGGTGCCCGACGGGCCCTGGCCGGACGCCGCGGCTCACTCGTACCGGGGACGCAGCGGCCGCAACGCCGTCATGTTCGGGCCGTCGGGCCGCCTTTACACGTACCGCAGTCATGGCATCCATGTCTGCGCCAATGTCGCGTGCGGACCCGACGGCACCGCGGCCGCTGTCTTGCTGCGCGCCTGCGTCATCGAGGACGGCATTTTGGTCGCGCGTTCCCGGCGCGGGGAGTTGGTTCGTACCGCCGCATTGGCCCGAGGCCCGGGCAATCTCTGCTCAGCTTTAGGAATCACCATGAATGACAACGGGATTGACGTGTTCGATCCGGCCAGTCCCGTATCGCTTGAGCTCAACGATCCCGTTGCGGCGGTCGCGGGCCCGCGCGTCGGGATCAGCCAGGCCGCCGACCGGCCGTGGCGGTTGTGGCTCGCGGATCGGCCGGAGGTGTCTGCGTACCGGCGAAGTCCGCGAGCGCCGGCTCTCGGAACCAGCGACTAGAGTTCTGCGGGATGTCTGCTGAGTCTTCTGGGATCCTCGACGAGTTGAGCTGGCGCGGGCTGATCGCGCAGTCCACCGACCTCGAGGCGCTGGCGACCGAAGCCCAGCGCGGGCCCATGACGGTCTACGCCGGCTTCGATCCCACCGCGCCGAGCCTGCATGCCGGGCACTTGGTGCCGCTGCTGGCGTTGCGGCGGTTTCAGCGCGCCGGTCACCGTCCCATCGTGCTTGCCGGGGGCGCCACCGGCATGATCGGCGACCCGCGCGATATCGGCGAGCGCACCCTCAACCAGCTGGACACCGTGGCCGAATGGACCGATCGGATCCGCGGCCAGTTGGAGCGTTTCGTCGACTTTGACGGCTCGGCCACGGGGGCGATCGTCGAGAACAACCTCGAGTGGACGGGCGCCATGTCGGCCATCGAGTTCCTGCGCGACATCGGTAAGCACTTTTCGGTCAACGTGATGCTGGACCGCGACACGATCCGGCGACGCCTGGAGGGCGAAGGGATCTCCTACACCGAGTTCAGCTACATGCTGCTGCAAGCCAACGACTACGTCGAATTGCACCAGCGGCACGGCTGCACATTGCAGATCGGCGGCTCCGACCAGTGGGGCAACATCATTGCCGGCGTGCGCCTGGTCCGCCAGAAGCTCGGTGCCGCAGTGCATGCACTGACCGTCCCGCTGGTGACGGCGGCCGACGGCACCAAGTTCGGCAAGTCCACCGGCGGCGGCAGCTTGTGGTTGGACCCGCAGCTGACCAGCCCGTACGCCTGGTACCAGTACTTCGTCAACACCGCCGACGCCGACGTGATCCGCTACCTGCGGTGGTTCACCTTCCTGACGGCCGACGAGTTGGCCGAGCTGGAGCAGGCCACAGCGGAGCGCCCCCAGCAGCGGGCGGCCCAGCGCCGGCTCGCCACCGAGCTCACCGTGCTGGTGCACGGCGAAACCGCCACCGCAGCGGTCGAGCACGCCAGCCGGGCGCTGTTCGGGCAGGGTGAGCTGGGCCGTCTCGACGAGGAGACGTTGGGAGCGGCGCTGCGCGAGACGACGGTCGCCGAACTCAAGCCGGGCAGTCCCGACGGGATCGTCGACCTGTTGGTGGCCAGCGGCCTGTCTGAAAGCCGGAAAGCGGCGCGACGCACCATCGGCGAAGGCGGCGTCTCGGTCAACAACGTCCGCGTCCAGACCGATGAATGGTCCCCGCAAGCCTCCGACTTCCTGCATGGCCGCTGGCTGGTCCTGCGCCGCGGCAAACGCAACATCGCCGGGATCGAACGAGTCGACTAAGTCAGGCCGAAATTGTGGGTCCGTCCAAAGTGCCCGTAGCCTTGCACAGTGGTCGACGATAGGCGGGGTCGCGGCGGCGAGCGACGACCGCGCTCGGCATCCGGCAGCTGGTCCGGCCCGGGCCGGGCGCGCCCAGTGCAGCCCCAGAGGACTCCCGCCGATGACGACCGCGCAGCGGCCCCAGACCAGGAAGGGCCGCGAATCCCGCCGGGTGTGGACGCGCGGCAGCTGGCACCAGAAATCCGGCGCGAGCTGAGCACGCTGGGCCGTGCGACCGCTGAGGCGGTGGCTTGCCACCTGGTCGCGGCCGGCGATCTGATCGACGAGGACCCGGAAGCCGCCCTGAGCCACGCACGCGCGGCGCGGGCCCGGTCCAGCAGGATCGCTGCGGTCCGCGAAGCCGTCGGAATCGCCGCCTACCACTGCGGCGACTGGGCGCAGGCGCTGGCCGAATTGCGCGCGGCCCGCAGAATGGGCAGCAAGTCCGCCTTGCTGGCGCTGATTGCCGATTGCGAACGTGGTCTGGGCCGTCCGGAGCGGGCCATCGAACTGGCCCGCGGACCCGAAGCAGCCCAGCTCAGCGGCGACGACGCCGACGAGTTGCGCATCGTCGCCGCCGGCGCCCGGGCCGATCTAGGTCAGTTGGAACAGGCGCTGACGTTGTTGTCCACGCCGCAGCTGGACCCATCCCGCAGCGGCTCCACAGCCGCGCGGCTTTTCTACGCCTACGCCGACACGCTGCTGGCACTCGGGCGCCAAGACGAAGCGCTGCAATGGTTTTTGCGCGCGGCCGGCGCTGATGTCGAGGGCATCACCGACGCCGAAGAGCGGGTCAGCGAGCTCGGCTGACGTGAAAAGCATTGCGCAGGAATACGATTGCCTGCTAATAGATCTGGACGGCACGGTGTTTCGCGGCCATCAGCCCACCGACGGCGCGGTGCAGTCTTTGGCCGATGTGCGCAGCCGCAAGCTGTATGTCACCAATAACGCGTCGCGCAGCGCCGAAGAGGTCGCCGCGCATCTGAGCGAACTCGGGTTCACTGCCTCCGGTGACGACGTGGTCACCAGCGCGCAGAGCGCCGCCCACCTGCTGGCGGGTCAGCTGTCGCCGGGTTCGCGCGTGCTGATCGTGGGCACCGACGCATTGGCCGACGAGATTACGGCGGCGGGCCTGTGTCCGGTGCGCCGCGCCGACGACGATCCGGTTGCCGTGGTGCAGGGCCTCTCCAAGACCATCGGCTGGCCTGAGCTGGCCGAGGCCGCGCTGGCGATCCGGGCTGGTGCCGTGTGGGTGGCGGCCAACGTCGACCCGACCCTGCCCACCGAACGGGGCCTGCTGCCCGGAAACGGCTCTCTGGTCGCCGCGCTGCGGACCGCCACCGGTGCGGAGCCTCAGGTGGCGGGCAAGCCGGGGACGCAGCTGATGACAGATGCAGTGGGCCGCGGCGACTTCCGCGCGCCTTTGGTGGTCGGGGACAGGTTGGACACCGACATCGAAGGGGCTAACGCCGCCGGGCTGCCCAGCCTGATGGTGTTGACCGGGGTCAACAGTGCGCGCGATGCGGTGTACGCCGATCCCGCGCAGCGGCCGACTTACATCGGCCATGACCTGCGCTGCCTGCACCAGGACGCCGAGCTGCTCAAGGTGGGGCCGCAGGCAGGCTGGCAGGTCGACGTCGACGGGCAGGCTTTGACGGTCAGCGCGGACGGCGACGACGATGGTGACGGCTTGTCGATCGTGCGTGCCGTCGCCCATGCGGTATGGGACGGAGACCGAGGGCTAGACGTCCAGGCCGGCGACGATCGCGCGCACGACGCGCTGCGCCGCTGGTCCCTGGTGCACGACGACTAGCCGGTGACTAGCGTAGGAACGCAATGACTATCGATCCCGATCAGATCCGCGCCGAAATCGAGGCCCTGCTCGCTCAATTGCCCGACCCCGCCCACCCGGCCGACAACGGAGACGGGCCGTCTCTCGCCGAGCTCGAAGAGATCGCGCGCCGTCTTTCCGAAGCGCACGATGTGCTGCTGCGGGCCCTGGAGTCGGCGGAGAAGGGCTGAGTGCGCACGTGCCTCGGCGTGCCCGCGTCGATGCCGAACTGGTTCGGCGTGGCCTGGCGCGATCGCGTCAGCAGGCCGCGGAATTGATCGGTGCCGGCAAGGTGAGCATCGACGGCCTGCCTGCGGTCAAGCCGGGCACCGCCGTCGCCGTCACCGCGGCCCTCACCGTCGCCGACGACGGCGAACGCAGCTGGGTGTCCCGCGGCGCGCACAAACTCATCGGCGCGCTGGACACTTTCGGCGTTGCCGTCGACGGCCGGCGCTGCCTGGACGCCGGCGCCTCAACGGGTGGATTCACCGAGGTTCTGCTGGATCGCGGAGCCGCCGAGGTCGTCGCCGTCGATGTCGGGTACGGCCAGCTGGCCTGGTCGCTGCGCAGCGACTCGCGGGTGGTCGTCATCGAGCGGACCAACGTCCGCGAGCTGACGTCCGAGGCGATCGGCGGACCGGTCGACCTGGTGGTGGCGGACTTGTCGTTCATCTCGCTGGCCACCGTGTTGCCCGCGCTGGCTGGATGCGCTTTGCCTACCGCGGATATCGTTCCCATGGTGAAGCCGCAGTTTGAGGTGGGGAAGGGCCAGGTCGGTTCCGGCGGGGTGGTCCACGACGCGCAGTTGCGCGCCGGCTCGGTGCTGGCCGTCGCGCACCGCGCCGAGGAGCTGGGTTGGCACACCGTCGGTGTCACGGCCAGCCCGCTACCGGGGCCGTCGGGCAATGTCGAATACTTCCTGTGGCTGCGCGCCCAGACCGATCGGGCGCTCGTTGGCGACGGGCTGGCAGACGCGGTCCGCTGGGCCGTCGAGGAGGGCCCGCAATGACCGCTGAACGTACCGTGCTGCTGGTGGTGCACACCGGGCGCGACGAAGCCACCGATACCGCGCGCCGCGTCGAGAAAGTATTGGGCGACAAGGGGGTTGGGCTGCGCGTGCTGTCTGCCGAGGCGGTGGACCGGGGATCGCTGCACCTGGCTCCAAACGATATGCGCGCACTGGGCGTCGACATCGAGGTGGTTGACGCCGACCCGCACGCCGCCGAAGGCTGCGAACTGGTGATGGTGCTCGGCGGCGACGGCACCTTTTTGCGCGCCGCCGAGTTGGCCCGCAACGTGGGCATTCCGGTGCTGGGCGTCAACCTGGGCCGGATCGGCTTCTTGGCCGAGGCCGAGGCCGAGGCCATCGATCGCGTGCTGGAGCACATCATCGCGCGCGACTACCGGGTGGAGGAGCGTCTGACGCTCGACGTCGCGGTGCGTCACGCGGGCCGGGTCCTCGAGCACGGATGGGCGCTCAACGAAGCCAGCCTGGAAAAGGGGCCGCGGCTGGGTGTGCTTGGGGTGGTCGTCGAAATCGACGGCCGTCCGGTGTCGACATTCGGCTGCGACGGGGTGCTGGTGTCCACGCCGACCGGATCCACCGCCTACGCGTTCTCCGCGGGCGGTCCGGTGTTGTGGCCGGACCTCGAGGCGATCCTGGTGGTACCCAATAACGCGCACGCGCTGTTCGGCAGGCCCATGGTGACCAGTCCCGATGCCTGCATCGCGATCGAGATCGAGGCGACAGGTCACGACGCCCTGGTGTTCTGCGACGGCCGGCGCCAAATGCTGATACCGGCCGGCGGCCGACTCGAGGTGACCCGCTGCGGCACCCCGGTGAAATGGGCCCGGCTGGACAGCGCGCCGTTCACCGACCGCTTGGTGCGCAAGTTCCGGTTGCCGGTGACCGGTTGGCGCGGGAAGTAATGCTGACTGAGATCCGCATCGAGTCGCTGGGCGCCATCAGCATCGCGACCGCCGAGTTCGGTCGCGGCCTGACCGTGCTGACCGGCGAGACCGGCACCGGCAAGACCATGGTGGTAAGCGGCCTGCACCTGCTTGGCGGTGCCCGCGCGGACGCCACTCGGGTTCGGTCCGGAGCGGACCGCGCCGTCGTCGAAGGCCGTTTCACCACAACCGATCTCGACGACGCCGTGGCCGCGCAGCTGGACGCGATTCTGGACTCGTCGGGGGCGGAGCGCGACGAGGACGGCAGTGTGATCGCGCTGCGCTCGGTCAATCGCGACGGGCCTTCTCGTGCCTATCTCGGCGGTCGCAGTGTGCCCGCCAAGTCGCTGAGCGGTTTCACCACTGAGCTGCTCACCCTGCACGGGCAGAACGATCAGCTGCGGTTGATGCGGCCCGAGGAGCAGCGTGGGGCGCTGGACCGCTTCGCGGGCACGGGGCCGGCGGTGGAGCGCTACCGCAAGCTGCGTGATGCGTGGCTGTCGGCGCGCCGCGACCTCAGCGACCGGCGCAGCCGGACGCGGGAACTCGCTCAAGAGGCGGATCGGCTGAAATTCGCGCTCCACGAGATCGACACCGTCGACCCGCAACCCGGTGAGGACGACACGTTGATCGCCGACATCGTTCGGCTCTCCGAACTCGACACGCTGCGCGAGGCCGCGAACGGGGCCCGTCTGGCGCTGTCCGGAATGTCCGACGACACCGACGGGTTCGGTGCGGTCGAGAGCCTCGGGCGGGCCAGGTCCGCACTGGAATCGACCGACGATGCGACGTTGCAGGCGCTGGGCGGACAAATCGGCGAGGCGCTGACGGTGGTAGTCGACGTGGGCAGTGAACTCGGCGACTATCTGGAAGCGCTGCCGGCCGACGCCAGTGCGCTGGAATCCAAGCTGGCCCGGCAAGCCGAGCTGCGCACATTGACCCGCAAATACGCCGCCGACATTGACGGGGTGCTGCAGTGGGCAGCCGAGTCGCGGGACCGGCTGATCCAACTCGACGTCTCCGAAGAAGGGTTGGCGGGCCTGGAACGTCGGGTGGATGAGTTGGCACGCGAATTAGCGCAAGCCGCAGACGATCTCAGCAAGATGCGCCGCAAAGCCGCCAAGCGGCTGGCCAAAGAGGTGACCGCCGAGCTGTCCGCGCTGGCGATGGGCGATGCCGAATTCACCATAGGCGTCAGCACCGATCCGGCCGGCGTTGGTGATCCAGCCGATCCGGCCGCCCTGACCTTGCCCTCCGGCGAGGTGGCCCGGGCCGGCGGCGACGGGGTGGACCAGGTCGAGTTCGGCTTCGCCGCGCACCGCGGCATGACCGTACTGCCGCTGGCCAAGAGCGCCTCCGGTGGCGAATTGTCGCGGGTGATGCTGGCGCTTGAGGTGGTGCTGGCGGCTTCCCGGAAAAGTTCAGCCGGCACCACGATGGTGTTCGATGAGGTAGACGCCGGCGTCGGCGGCCGGGCGGCGGTACAGATCGGGCGGCGACTGGCCAGGCTGGCCCGCACCCAGCAGGTCATCGTGGTCACGCACTTGCCGCAGGTCGCGGCCTACGCCGATGTGCACTTGGTGGTGCATGCCGGGGCGAAGGGCGCCAGCGGGGTGCAGCGGGTGACCGACGACGACCGGGTGGCTGAGCTGGCCCGGATGATGGCCGGTCTCGGCGAGTCCGACAGCGGTCGCGCGCACGCCCGCGAACTGCTGGACACCGCCCAGAACGACATTTGATCTGCCGCGAGCGTGCGTGTCTGTACGCCGACACGCCGCAGAACGCGTACATCTGCGCACCCTCGTCGATGTCCGACAGATATCAAGCTGTTACTAATGTGACGCTAGATAACTTCTGAGGCAGATGTTACGGCGCGCCTCCCGTCTCCGGCCCCGCATCGCGGACAGAATCGCACCCCATGAGGATGTCCACGCTTCTGACTCGTAACAGCACCCGGCCAGGCCTAGTGGGTACCGCGCGGGTGGACAGGAATATCGACCGATTGCTGCGCAGGGTCTGCCCCGGCGACATCGTGGTCCTCGACATCCTGGACCTGGACCGCATTACCGCCGACGCGCTGGTGGAGGCTGACATCGCCGCCGTCGTCAACGCCTCGCCGTCCGTCTCGGGCCGCTACCCGAACCTGGGTCCGGAAGTGCTGGTCAACAACGGCGTAACGCTGATCGACGAGACCGGGCCGGACGTATTCAAGAAGGTCAAGGACGGCGCCAAGATCCGCCTGCACGAGGGTGGGGTCTACGCCGGCGACCGCCGCCTGATCCGCGGCACCGAACGCACCGACCACGACATCGCCGACCTGATGCGGGAAGCCAAGAGTGGGTTGTCCGCGCACCTGGAGGCTTTCGCCGGCAACACGATTGAGTTCATCAAAAGCGAAAGCCCGCTGTTGATCGACGGCATCGGCATCCCCGACATCGACGTCGACCTGCGGCGTCGGCACGTGGTGATCGTCGGCGACGAGCCCAGTGCGGCCGATGACGTGAAAGCCCTCAGGCCGTTCATCAAGGAGTACCAACCGGCGCTGGTGGGTGTCGGAACCGGCGCGGACGTGTTACGCAAGGCGGGTTATCGCCCGCAGATCATCGTCGGCGATCCCGACCAGATCAGCACCGAGGCCCTGAAGTGCGGTGCGCAGGTGGTATTGCCGGCCGACGCCGACGGCCACGCGCCCGGCCTGGAAAGAATCCAGGATCTCGGTGTCGGAGCGATGACCTTTCCGGCCGCCGGCTCGGCCGTTGACCTGGCCTTACTGCTGGCCGATCACCACGGCGCCGCACTGCTCGTCACCGCCGGTCACACGGCCAACATCGAGACCTTCTTCGATCGGAACCGGACCCAGAGCAACCCGTCCACCTTCCTCACCAGACTGCGGGTAGGGGAGAAGTTGGTGGACTCCCAGGCCGTCGCCACCCTGTATCGCAACCACATGTCCGGCGGCGCCATCGCGCTGTTGGCGCTGACAATGCTGATCGCGGTCATTGTCGCCCTCTGGGTGTCGCGCACCGACGCCACGGTGCTGCATTGGCTCGTCGAGTACTGGAACCATTTCTCCCAGTGGGTGCAGCACTTAATCTCCTAACTTCCGAACGGTGTTCTCATGATCTCGTTACGCCAACATGCGATCTCGATGGCCGCGGTCTTCCTCGCGCTGGCCATCGGGGTGGTCCTGGGTTCCGGCTTCCTGTCGGACACCCTGTTGTCCAGCCTGCGTGACGAGAAGCGCGACCTGCACACGCAGATCAACGGGCTCAACGACCAGAAGAATGCGCTGGCCGAGAAGCTCAGTGCGGCAAATAACTTCGATCGGCAGCTGGTCGGCCGGATAGTGCACGACGCGCTGGCGGGCAAGTCGATTGTTCTCTTCCGCACCCCGGACACAAAAGACGACGACATCGCCGCAGTGTCGAAAATCGTTGCCCAGGCGGGCGGGACGGTCACCGGCACGGTGTCGCTGACCCAGGAGTTCGTCGAGGCCAACTCGGCGGAAAAACTGCTTACCGTGGTGAACTCGTCGATTCTGCCGGCCGGCACACAGTTGAGCACGAAGTTGGTGGACCAGGGTTCGCAGGCCGGCGACCTGCTCGGCATCGCCCTGCTGATCAACAACAACCCCGCGGTACCCGGGGTCGACGAGGCGCAGCGCGCGACCGTGCTGGCGGCGCTGCGCGACACCGGTTTCATCACCTATCAGCCCAGCGACCACTTCGCTGCGGCGAACGCCGCCATCGTCGTCACCGGGGGCGGTCTTCCGGCGGATGCAGGTAATCAGGGAGCCAGCGTGGCACGGTTCGCCGCTGCGCTGGCGCCACACGGGTCCGGCACCGTGCTCGCCGGCCGGGACGGTTCGGCGACGGGCACCGCCGCGGTCGCGGTAACCCGCGCCGACGGTGGCATGGCCAGCACGGTCAGCACCGTCGACGACGTCCAATCCGAGCACGGGCGGATCACGGCGATCCTGGCCCTTCATGACTTGATCAACGGCGGCCACACCGGCCAGTACGGCACCGGACACGCGGCCACGTCGGTCACGGTGGCGAATTAGGGCCGCTTTACGGCCCCAGTAGCAGGCGGTATCCGTTTGCCGGGCGTGTTCGCCGCAGCGCGGCGTACCGGGTGTTAGGGTGGGTTTCCGTGGGTCGGCAGGCCCAGCTGGTATGTCCCCAGGTAAATCAAGCCCTGCCCGTCTTCACGGAGGTCGCATTTGCGAAAGCACCCGCAAACCACCACCAAGCACCTCTTCGTCAGCGGTGGGGTGGCTTCCTCGCTCGGCAAGGGCCTGACCGCCAGCAGCCTGGGCCAGTTGCTGACCGCCCGTGGGTTGCATGTGACGATGCAGAAGCTTGACCCATACCTCAATGTCGACCCGGGCACCATGAACCCGTTCCAGCACGGAGAGGTCTTCGTCACCGAGGATGGCGCCGAGACCGACCTCGATGTCGGTCACTATGAGCGGTTCCTCGATCGCGATCTGTCCGGGTCGGCGAATGTTACTACCGGGCAGGTGTATTCGACGGTTATCGCCAAGGAGCGCCGAGGTGAATACCTTGGCGACACTGTCCAGGTCATTCCGCACATCACCGACGAGATCAAGCGGCGCATCCTGGCGATGGCCCAGCCCGATGCCGACGGCAACCGCCCGGACGTCGTCATCACCGAAATCGGCGGTACCGTGGGCGATATCGAATCGCAGCCCTTTCTGGAGGCGGCACGGCAGGTTCGTCACGACCTCGGCCGGGAAAACGTCTTCTTCCTGCACGTGTCGCTGGTGCCCTACCTGGCGCCGTCAGGCGAACTGAAGACCAAGCCCACCCAACACTCGGTCGCGGCGTTGCGCAGCATCGGTATCACCCCGGATGCGCTCATCCTGCGCAGCGACCGCAACGTTCCCGAAGCGCTGAAGGACAAGATCGCGCTGATGTGTGACGTCGACATCGACGGCGTCATCTCCACCCCGGACGCGCCGTCGATCTACGACATCCCCAAGGTGCTGCATCGCGAAGAACTGGACGCCTATGTGGTGCGGCGACTCAACCTTCCGTTCCGCGATGTCGACTGGACCGAATGGGACGACCTGCTGCGTCGGGTGCACGAACCACACGAAACCGTGCGAATTGCCCTGGTGGGCAAGTACGTCGAACTTTCCGACGCCTACCTGTCGGTCACCGAGGCGTTGCGGGCCGGCGGATTCAAGCACCACGCGAAGGTCGAGATGCGCTGGGTGGCCTCCGACGACTGCGCGACGGCCAGTTCTGCCGCCGCGGCGCTGGCTGACATTCATGGTGTGCTGATCCCCGGCGGGTTCGGGATTCGCGGAATCGAGGGCAAGATCGGCGCCATCCGGTATGCACGGGCGAACGGCCTGCCGGTGCTGGGGTTGTGTCTGGGCCTGCAGTGCATCGTCATCGAGGCCGCCCGCTCGGTCGGTCTCACCGAGGCTAACTCAGCCGAATTCGAGCCGGCCACACCGGATCCCGTGATCTCGACGATGGCCGACCAGCAGGAGATTGTGGCAGGCGAGGCCGATCTTGGCGGCACCATGCGGCTGGGCTCCTATCCGGCCGTACTGGAACCGGATTCGATTGTGGCCCAAGCGTATGGCACGACCCAGGTTTCGGAGCGGCACCGGCATCGCTACGAGGTCAACAACGCCTACCGCGACCGGATCGCTGAAAGCGGCCTGAAGATTTCGGGAACCTCACCCGATGGCCATCTGGTCGAGTTCGTCGAATACTCGCCGGACGTCCACCCATTCATCGTCGGCACCCAAGCGCACCCGGAGTTGAAGAGCCGGCCCACCCGGCCGCACCCGCTGTTCGCCGCGTTCGTCGGGGCTGCGATCGCCTATAAGGAAGTCGAACTGCTGCCGGTGGAGATCCCCGAGCAAGCGTCCAACGGAAACCAGCACCGAGACGGCGTCGCACAGCCGGTACCTGAACCCGCTGCCCGTGGCTGAGCACGTTTTCGAGACGACATCGTCCGAAACTCTGCACACCGGAAAGATTTTCGCGTTACGTCGGGACCAGGTTCGGATGCCGGGCGGCAAAGTGGTCACCAGGGAAGTCGTCGAGCACTTCGGGGCGGTGGCCGTGGTGGCGCTGGACGACGACGACAACCTCCTGATGGTCTACCAATACCGCCACGCGTTCGGCCGTCGGCTGTGGGAGCTGCCCGCCGGGCTGCTGGACGTGCACGGCGAGGCGGCGCATCTCACCGCGGCCCGGGAGCTCAAGGAGGAGGCCGGCCTGCAGGCCACCACCTGGCGGGTGCTCGTCGATCTCAACTCGACGCCAGGGTTCAGTGACGAGTCGGTGCGGGTCTACCTGGCCACCGGCCTCAGCCAAGTCGACCGGCCCGAAGCGCACGACGAAGAAGCCGACATGACGTTGCAGTGGTATCGCCTTGCCGATGCCGCCCGCAAAGTGCTCAGCGGCGAAATCGTCAACGCCATTGCCGTTGCGGGGATTCTGGCCGCCCAAGCGGTGAGCACCGGGTTCGCCGAGCCGCGGCCGCTGGATAGCCCCTGGACCGATAGGCCGACAACGTTCGCGGCCCGGCAGGCCGCCCCATGACGACGACGGGGGTGACAGCGGCCCTGGAGTCGCAGATGCAGGATTACCTCGACCATCTGACGATCGAGCGGGGTGTCGCGGCCAACACACTGACCTCGTATCGTCGCGATCTGCGCCGCTACTCCAAGCACCTGTCGGACCGCGGCATTCACGATCTGGCCAAGGTCGGCGAGGCAGATGTCAGCGAATTCCTGGTGGCGTTGCGCCGCGGCGATCCCGAGGCCGGGACGGCGGCGCTGTCGGCGGTGTCGGCGGCCCGGGCGCTGATCGCGGTGCGCGGGTTGCATCGGTTCGCCGCCGCCGAAGGGCTGGCCGAACTGGACGTGGCCCGCTCCGTCCGGCCGCCGACGCCGGGCCGCCGGCTGCCCAAGAGCCTGACCATCGACGAGGTGCTGGCCCTGCTGGAGGGCGCCGGCGGGGACAGCCCCGCCGACGGCCCGCTGACATTGCGCAACAGGGTGCTGCTGGAACTGCTGTATTCCACCGGAGCGCGCATCTCCGAGGCCGTCGGTCTCGACGTCGGCGACGTCGACACCGAGGCCAGGTCGGTGCTGCTGCGAGGCAAGGGTGGCAAGCAGCGGCTGGTGCCGGTGGGGCGCCCCGCCGTGCAAGCGCTGGACGCCTATCTGGTGCGGGGACGTCCGGAGTTGGCACGCCGCGGCCGTGGTACGCCGGCGATCTTCCTCAATGCGCGCGGTGGCCGGTTGTCCCGGCAAAGCGCATGGCAGGTCCTGCAGGACGCCGCTGAGCGTGCCGGGATCACCTCGGGCGTCTCGCCGCACATGCTGCGGCATTCCTTCGCGACCCACCTGCTCGAGGGCGGCGCCGATGTGCGCGTGGTACAGGAGCTGCTCGGCCATGCTTCGGTGACGACGACGCAGATCTACACCCTGGTCACCGTGCACGCGCTACGCGAAGTGTGGGCCGGTGCCCACCCGCGCGCGCAGTAGGCGGCGTCCGCAACAGGCTCGCGGTTACCTGTCAAGGCCTGTGGATCGCTGACTGCACGCGCGCCGCTTCACCCCGTAAGCACATGGAGTGATCTCCTTGCGCGCCATGATGATGCGTGGCGGGACCTCCAAAGGGGTCTACCTACTCAAGTCGGATCTGGATGCGACCGGCTTCGACCCGGATGTGCTGCTTCCGGCCCTGATGGGGTCTCCCGATCGGCGTCAGATCGACGGGCTCGGTGGCGGCGGCTCGACGACGAGCAAGGTGGCAATCGTCGGCCCCTCGAGTCGGCCGGACTGCGACGTCGACTATCTGTTCGCTCAAATTGATATCGCGACCTCGCGGGTGGACTGGACACCGACGTGCGGGAATCTACTCGCCGGGGTCGGGCCGTTCGCGATCGAACGCGGTCTCGTCGTGGCCACCGACGGACACACTGCGGTGCGGGTGCGTCTGGTGAATACCGGTGCGACGGTGGTTGTTTCGGTACCCACACCCGACGGTTGCGTCGGCTATGAAGGCCGCTGGGAGATCAGCGGCGTGCCCGGCCGCGCGGCTCCGATCGACACCGTGTTCAGCGACTTCTGCGGCGGCCGGACCGGTATGTTGTTTCCCACCGGAAATGCGGTCGACAACGTTGGGGGAGTGGCGATTACGGCGATCGACGCCGGAGTGTGCGCGGTAGTCGCCGAGGCTGGCTACTTCGGCCTGACCGGCGACGAATCGCCGCAGCAACTCAATAGCGATCGAGCGATGCTGGAGCGGCTGGAATTTGTGCGTCTGCGTGCCGCATCGGCGATGGGCCTAGGCGACGCCCGAGGATGTGTGCTGCCGAAAGTCATGCTGGTGTCCAAGTCGACTCGCGGCGATATCCGCTCACGCTACTTCGTGCCGGACAGCTGCCATCCCGCACACGCGGTGTCCGGGGCCATCTGTCTGGCGACTGCGGCCACCGTCCGCGAGACGGTCGTCGCAGGACTGCTTGCACGACCGTTCCAGGCCGGTTCGATTGCGATCGAGCATCCGGCGGGTACGATGAGCATCGAAATCACCCGTCGCGGTGCAGATTTCGGGATTAGCGCGGCGGCGCGCAGCACCGCACGGAAGTTGTTCGACGGCTATGTATTTGCCGACCTGAGCCGGAAGACCGGTTGAATGCGGGCCGGGATGTGGACGCTGATCCTGACGGCAGCGCTGGGGTGGCTGTTCTTGACGTTGCTGGTGCCGTCGGGATGGCTGATCGCGGCGCTGCTAAGTGCGGGAGGCGTGGCGGTGCTGACGGGCCGACAGCTGACACCAGCCCGCATCGTGCTGCGACCGGCGCAGGGGTGCATCGGTTTGCTGGCCACCGCGCCGCTGGCCGAGCAGGCCGCCCCGACGATGGTTCGTTACCTGGGCATCTCTGCTGCGTGCTCAGGCGCCACGCTGATCGTCTGCTTGTTGTGCACCCTCGTTTTGGTTCGGGCCGCCAAGACGCTGTCGCCGGCGACTGCGCTGCTGTCCACGCTGGCCGGTGGCGCCAGCGGAATATCAACGATGGCGCCGGATTTGCGAGTGGACCACCGGTACGTGGCGTTGTCGCAATACCTGCGGCTGGTGGTGGTGACGTTGACCCTTCCCGTCGTCCTCAAGCTCGCCGGCGCAGCACCCGTCGCGTCGCATGTCGAAGGCGGAGGTGTTCCGGTGATCACCGCGGCGGTAGCAACAGTGGTCATCCTCGGCGGCGGGTATGCCGCGCTGAAGCTGAAATGGCCGGCGCCGTTCCTGCTGGGCCCCATGCTGGTCGGGTTGCCGATCGCTTCAATCGCCTCAGCCGGCCACCACCACCTCGCGCTCGGCCTTCCGCCCGTGGTCAGCACCGCCGCCTTTGTCGTGATCGGCTGGCAGGCCGGCGGCTCGTTCACTCGCGGCGCCATCCGGCAGTTTGCCCGGCTGTTGCCGCTGACCTGCACTTTTATCAGCGTGACGATTGGCGGATGCCTCGGTTTGGCGGTCCTGCTGTCGTCGTGGACAAGCCTGTCGTTTCCGCAGGCTTACCTGGCGACCACTCCGGGTGGGATCTACGCGGTGTTGGCGACGGCGGCGGACTCGGGAGCCGCGCCCGTCGTGGTGACCATGCAGGTATTTCGTCTGCTGGTCATGTATCTGGTCGCCGTCATCGGCACCAAACTGCTTCGGTCGGCCCCTGCGCCGGCGATGCTCTCTCCGCCGCGCAGCTCGTCGCGGGTATTCGCTGCTTGAAATGCCTGCGGGTCGCCCGGCGCCGGCGGACGGACCCGTTAGACTTTCCTGCGATGTTCACCTCCCGAACACCTCGACTACCTCAGCGTTCGAAGCGTTGGACCGCGAGCGACGGGGCATGACCGACCAACCCGACAGCGCTCCCGAGATCGGCCTGACCGGACGGCCGCCGCGGGCGATTCCGGAGCCCGAGCCGCGCACTTCGCACGGCCCGGCCAAGGTCGTGGCGATGTGTAACCAGAAAGGCGGCGTCGGGAAGACCACATCGACGATCAACCTGGGCGCCGCGCTCGCCGAGTACGGCCGCCGGGTGCTGCTGGTGGATCTAGACCCGCAGGGCGCGCTTTCGGCGGGCCTCGGTGTGCCGCATTACGAACTGGACCAGACTATCCACAACCTGCTGGTGGAGCCGCGGGTGTCAATCGACGACGTGCTGCTGCACACCCGGGTCAAGAACATGGATCTGGTGCCCAGCAACATCGATCTCTCGGCCGCCGAGATCCAGCTGGTCAACGAGGTGGGTCGGGAGCAGACGGTGGCCCGGGCGATCTACCCGGTGCTGGATCGCTACGACTATGTCCTGATCGACTGTCAACCATCATTGGGCCTGCTCACCGTCAACGGGCTGGCCTGCGCCGACGGCGTGGTCATCCCGACCGAGTGCGAGTTCTTCTCGCTGCGCGGTCTGGCGCTGCTGACCGACACCGTCGACAAGGTGCGTGACCGTCTCAACCCGAAGCTGGATATCAGCGGCATCCTGATCACCCGCTACGACCCGCGGACCGTCAATTCGCGCGAGGTCATGGCCCGCGTCGTGGAGCGGTTCGGCGACCTGGTGTTCGACACGGTGATCACCCGCACAGTGCGTTTCCCGGAAACCAGCGTTGCGGGCGAACCCATCACCACCTGGGCGCCGAAGTCGGGCGGGGCAATCGCCTACCGTTCGCTGGCCCGCGAATTCATCCACCGATTCGGCGCGTGACGGCCCCTGAGAACGTTGCGAACGGTGAGTCGGCACAGCAGAGCGGCTCTCCCGACGGTTTTCGGGTCCGGCTGACCAACTTCGAGGGGCCGTTCGATCTGCTGCTGCAGTTGATCTTCGCCCACCGCCTCGACGTCACCGAGGTCGCGCTGCACCAAGTCACCGACGATTTCATCGCGTACACCCGCCAGATCGGTTCCGAACTGGGATTGGAGGAAACCACCGCGTTCCTGGTGGTCGCCGCGACCTTGCTCGATCTCAAAGCCGCCCGGCTGCTGCCGGCCGGGCAGGTCGACGACGACGAAGATCTGGCGCTGCTGGAGGTGCGTGACCTGCTCTTCGCGCGGCTGCTCCAATACCGCGCTTTCAAGCACGTCGCGCAGATGTTCGCTGAGCTGGAGGCCGCCGCGCTGCGCAGCTACCCGCGCGCGGTGTCGCTGGAAGACCGGTTCGCCGGCTTGCTGCCCGAGGTGATGCTCGGCGTCGACGCCGAACGCTTCGCCCAGATCGCGGCGGTCGCGTTTATCCCGCGGCCGGTCCCGGTGGTCGACACCGAACATCTGCACGAGGTGAAGATCTCGGTTGCCGAACAGGCCCAGCACTTGTTGGGGATGTTGCAATCGCGGGGCAGCGGGCACTGGGCGTCGTTTACCGAGCTGGTCGCGGACTGCGGGACGTCGATCGAGGTCGTCGGGCGTTTCCTGGCGCTGCTCGAGTTGTATCGATCCAGGGCGGTAGCATTCGAGCAGTCCGAGCCGCTTGGCTTGCTCCAGGTTTCGTGGACCGGGGAACGGCCGACCAGCGAAGTGCGAGACGAATCATGACCCGCGCCGGCGACGATGCAGAGCGAAGCGATGAGGAGGAGCGGCGCTCGATGTCCGACGTACAGCCCGATCTCGAGTTGGACATCCCGGACGCTTCTGAGCCCCCCGAAGTTGAAGCGCTGGATCCCGAAGAGCTCGGGTCGGCGCTGGAAGCGTTGTTGCTGGTGGTGGACACTCCGGTGACCGCTGAGGCGTTGGCAGCGGCGACCGAGCAACCCGTGTACCGGATCGCGGCCAGGCTGCAACAGATGGCCGACGAACTCACCGAACGTGACAGCGGCATCGATTTGCGGAAAACCGGCGAGGGCTGGCGGATGTACACGCGCGCCCGCTTCGCCCCCTACGTGGAGAAGCTGCTGCTGGACGGGGCGCGATCCAAGCTGACCCGGGCCGCGCTGGAGACGCTGGCTGTGGTCGCCTACCGCCAACCCGTCACACGTGCGCGAGTGAGCGCGGTTCGCGGTGTGAATGTGGACGCCGTTATGCGGACCCTGTTGGCCCGCGGCCTGATCACCGAAGCCGGCTCCGACGCCGATACCGGGGCGGCGACGTTCGTCACCACCGAGCTGTTCCTCGAGCGTCTGGGGTTGTCGTCGCTGACCGAGCTCCCGGATATCGCACCGCTGCTTCCCGACGTCGACACCATCGAGGATTTGAGCGAATCCCTGGACAGCGAGCCACGTTTCATCAAACGGCGGTCAGTCGGCAGAGCACACCATAGCGTTCGACGTGGACCAGGATTGATGGTCTTGCCGGAAGAGATTCACGGAACGCGCCTGCAAAAGGTGTTGTCCCAGGCCGGGATTGCGTCGCGGCGGGCCGCCGAGAAGCTGATCGTCGAAGGTCGCGTCGAGGTAGACGGTCAGCTGGTCACCGAGCTGGGTACCCGGGTCGACCCGGACACGTCGGTGATCCGCGTCGACGGGGCCAGGGTGGTGGTCGACGACTCGCTGGTGTACCTGGCGCTGAACAAGCCGCGCGGCATGCACTCCACGATGTCGGACGATCGCGGCCGGCCGTGTATCGGCGATCTGGTCGAGCGCCGGGTTCGGGGCACGAAGAAGCTGTTTCACGTCGGACGGTTGGACGCCGACACCGAAGGGCTGATCCTGCTGACCAATGACGGCGAGTTGGCGCACCGACTGATGCATCCCTCTCACGAGGTGCCCAAGACGTATCTGGCGACGGTGACGGGATCGGTGCCACGCGGGCTGGGTAAGCGGCTGCGGGAGGGGATCGAGTTGGATGACGGCTCGGCGTGTGTCGACGATTTCGCAGTGGTGGACAGCATTCCGGGAAAGACGTTGGTGCGGTTGACATTGCACGAAGGACGCAACCGCATTGTGCGTCGGCTGCTGGCCGCGGCGGGCTTTCCGGTGGAGTCTTTGGTGCGCACCGAAATCGGTGCGGTGTCGCTGGGAAAGCAGCGTCCGGGCAGCATCCGGGCTTTACGTCATGACGAGATCGGGCAGCTTTACAGGGCGGTGGGCCTGTGAGTGACGTAGTAGTGGCGATCGACGGCCCGGCCGGGACCGGAAAGTCTTCTGTATCAAGGGGATTAGCACGTGCGTTAGGGGCTCGCTACCTGGATACCGGGGCCATGTACCGGATTGTGACGCTGTCGGTGCTGCGCGCCGGAATTGACCCGACGGACGCCGAGGCGGTCGGGCAAAGCGTGTGCGATGTGCCGTTGTCCGTCGGATATGATCCCGACGGGGATCGCTGTTACCTTGCCGGAGAAGATGTTTCGTCGGAAATTCGAGGCGACGACGTCACCCGCGCGGTTTCTGCGGTGTCCTCCGTTCCGGCTGTGCGCACCCGGCTAGTCGAGCTGCAGCGCCAACTGGCAACGGGTGCAAGCAGCGTGGTCGTGGAAGGCCGCGACATCGGAACCGTGGTGCTGCCCGACGCGCCGGTGAAGATCTTTTTGAACGCCTCGGCCGAAACTAGGGCCCGGCGACGCAATGACCAGAACGTTGCGGCGGGGCTTGCCGACGACTATGACGGCGTGCTGGCAGATGTGCGTCGCCGCGATCATCTCGATTCGACGCGGGCGGTGTCGCCCCTGCGAGCGGCTTCGGACGCGGTGATCGTCGACACCAGCGACATGACCGAAGCCGAAGTGATCGATCATCTACTGGACTTGGTGAGGCAGCGAAGCGGAGCGGTGCGGTGACCCAGGACGGTACCTGGGCCGACGAAAGCGACTGGCAGCTAAGCGATTCGGAGGAAGTCGAGGTTGGGCCGGCGCCGGTGGTGGCGGTGGTGGGTAGGCCCAACGTCGGCAAGTCGACGCTGGTGAACCGGATTCTTGGCCGTCGTGAGGCCGTCGTGCAGGATGTTCCCGGCGTGACGCGAGACCGGGTCTCCTACGACGCGTTGTGGACCGGCCGCCGGTTCGTCGTCCAGGACACCGGTGGATGGGAGCCCGACGCCAAGGGCTTACAACAGCTGGTGGCCGAGCAGGCGTCGGTGGCTATGCGCACCGCCGATGCGGTGATCCTGGTGGTCGATGCGACCGTCGGTGCCACCACCGCCGACGAGGCGGCGGCCCGAATCCTGCTTCGGTCGGGCAAGCCAGTCTTCTTGGCCGCCAACAAGGTTGACAGCGACAAGGCTGAGGCCGACGCCGCGGCATTGTGGTCGCTGGGGCTGGGTGAACCGTATGCGATCAGCGCGATGCACGGTCGCGGCGTGGCCGACCTGCTCGACAAGGTGCTGGCCGCGCTGCCCGAGGTGGCCGAATCGGCATCGCGCGGCGGCGGTCCCCGGCGGGTGGCGCTCGTCGGCAAGCCCAATGTGGGCAAGAGTTCATTGCTGAACAAGCTGGCCGGCGACCAGCGTTCGGTGGTGCACGAAGTCGCCGGCACGACCGTTGATCCGGTGGACTCGCTGATCGAACTCGTCGGCAAGGTCTGGCGATTCGTCGATACCGCCGGCCTGCGCCGGAAGGTGGGACAGGCCAGCGGGCACGAGTTCTACGCGTCGGTGCGTACGCATGGGGCCATCGATCTGGCCGAGGTCGTGATCGTGCTGATCGACGCGTCGCAGCCGCTCACCGAGCAGGATCTGCGGGTGCTGTCCATGGTGATCGAGGCCGGACGGGCGCTGGTGCTGGCCTACAACAAGTGGGATCTGGTCGACGAGGACCGGCGCGAGCTGCTGGAGCGGGAGATCGATCGCGAACTGGTGCAGGTCCGCTGGGCGCAGCGGGTCAACGTCTCCGCCAAGACGGGGCGGGCGGTGCAAAAGCTGGTGCCCGCGATGGAGAGTGCGCTGGCGTCGTGGGACACCCGGATCGCAACCGGTCCGCTCAACGCGTGGATCAAAGAAGTGGTGGCGGCCACGCCGCCTCCAGTGCGCGGCGGCAGGCAGCCGCGAATCCTATTCGCCACCCAGGCCACCGCTCGGCCGCCGACGTTTGTGCTGTTCACCAGCGGTTTTCTGGAGGCCGGTTATCGACGCTTCCTGGAACGACGGCTGCGCGAGGCGTTCGGGTTCGAAGGCAGCCCGATCCGGATCAATGTGCGGGTGCGCGAGAAGCGGTCAGCCAAACGCCGCTAGGTAGTCGCTATCGGCCCGCCGTCGTGCCGCCGGGTTCTGTTTTGGCGCCGAGCGTGCACTGGCTGCGAAATCGGGCCGCTTTTTCACGGTGGATGCACGTTCGGCGATCGCATTGCCCGTAGATTTGCGAATTGTGCGCTCGCGGTCCGTAGCAGGATGACAGTTCGGCTGCGGTAGGCTGTCGACCTGCTGCCGGTGATCGAGGCGGCGATCCGGGCTGTGGCGCAGTTTGGTAGCGCACTTGACTGGGGGTCAAGTGGTCGCAGGTTCAAATCCTGTCAGCCCGACGCAGGTCATGTCTCGGGACATCGATGACAGGTGTCCCGAGACACTGTTTACACCTGATTTTGATGAGCTGCGCCTTCGACATGGCTGACCTCCCCACTTGCAGAAGGTGTCAACTATGTCGCGAGACAGCTGCCAACTATGTCGTGAAACCAGACACTGTCAGCCCGACAGGCGTTATCTGCCCTGGTCTGAGCTGCCGAGCGCGGCTTCGCGTCGACACACCGTGGTGACCCTCCTGAGCGATTAGCGCCTGTGGCGCCGATCTGACACCTAAAATTCTGCGGGTGTTCATCGGCGATGTGCGACGAGCGCCGGTGCGTGTCCAACTGACCCGCACCTGGCCGGCGTTCGCCGTCGCGGCGATTCTTGTGTTGCTCGTCGGATTGCAGGTCATTGCGAGCGGCGCCGGATTTCAGGGTCCGCTACACAGTCTGATCAGCGACTACGTCGCCACCCCGAAGTCGGCCACCGTGTCGTGGGTTGGTTTCGGTCTGGCCATGGCTGGATTGTCTAACCGGTACCGGATCGTCGCGCTGTCGGCGGCCGTCTTTCTCGATGTCGTATTCACTGCGGAGAGGTTGTTCCGCGGTGGTGTGTTGGCATTCGGCAACGGGCCGCTGATCGTGCTCACCGCCTTGGCTGTCGTGGCATTGCGACGCTGGGCAAAAGCCGAACCCACCGCCGCCTACCGTGGGGTCGCTTTCGGCGTTTTGCTCATCATCGCGACGAAGGTCGGCGACAGCTGGTTGCGGATCACCGCGATTATTCGGCCAATGGTCTTCGACGAATACGCGCTTTTGGCCGATCACGCGCTCGCGCAACCATCGTGGCTATTCGGCCGGCTCGTCCACTCAGGCGGTCCGGTTCTCAACGCCGCGCTTCACTGGGTGTACATCGAGTTGCCCATCGCGGCACTAGTGGTTGCGATATACCAGCTGCGCAACGTCGGCACCCTCGGCTGGCCGCGTCACTTTCTGGTGCCGACATTCCTGGTGCTCGGACTGATCGGGCCCGTGATCTACCTGTTGTTCCCGTTAGTAGGCCCCGAATTCGCGTTCGGGGGCGCGGGCCGAGGCTTCCAAGTCGGCGACTACTGGCCACACGCGTTGCCGCCGATCAATGTCTCGCCGAGAGCCGTTGCTTTCGACGACCTGACTCCGCGTAATTGCATGCCGTCGATGCACACGGCCTGGGCACTGGCGGTCTTCATCCATTCCCGTGGCGGACCACGTTGGTTACGCGCGGGCGGCACGTTCTGGCTGGTGTGCACCATCGCAGCGACCCTTGGCTTCGGTTACCACTACGGCGTCGACCTCGTGGCGGGCGCGGTGTTGTGCCTGACGGTGGAAGCGGTGTTGCGCGAACCCTTGCGTGGCCGGATCTGGTCGTCGATGGGGCTGGTGGCCTCTGGGGCGGCGTTCCTGACAGTCCTGTTGCTGTGCTGCCGTTATCTCGCGGAGGCCATGGCACGCCATCCGCTGCTTTTCGGACCGCTCATCGTCGGGGCGACGATGGTTTTCATCACGGCCTTCTACGCGACCTTCTTTGCCCGGCCAACCGCGTCTATGGAAGCTAGGACTCTGTCCGTTCGCGGCGGCTTCGCCGCGGCCATGATGGCTGGGGAACCCGCGCCCTTAGCCGAGACCGGGCCGGGCCGGCTTTAGCGCCGACTGCCACGATCCTTTTCAGCTCCGTCATGGTGGTTACTGGGGCCGGTTATGCAGCGCGTTCGCGGCCGACAAAATCATGCCCGTTGCGTGACAGCAGAAATGGGTAAACAACGCAGTAGCGCGTCAGGTTGGCAATCAGCTCACTAGTCGGAAGGCGGCATCGGATGGTTCGTCAGGAGGGGGGCCGGTGGGACGTCGGTTCCAAGGAAAACGCGGTTTACCTCGAGCGCATCTCTGAGAGCGACGAGCAATTACTCGACGATTTGTTGACACCTGAGGAGGCCCGTGAACTCGCCGGGCTTTTGACGAAGTACGCAGACAAACTCGACGAGTCCAAGGACTCCGACAAATCCGAAGACTCCGACAAGTCCAAGGACTCCGACAAGTCCGACAAGTCCGACGAGTCCAAGGACTCCGACAAGTCCGACAAGTCGGACAAGTCCGACGAGTCCAAGGATTCCGACGAGTCCGACGAGTCGGACGATTCCGACGAGCCAAAAGACTCCGAGGAATCTGACGACTCCAAGGACTCCGACAAGTCGTCGGATTAATCCGGTCTTAGCGGTTGATTCCCCAGAGCAGCCCGGTAACTCCGTCGCTCACGAACGACTCCTCGGCCCCGCCAGCGTGAACAAATACCGTATCGACAGCACACCTCACCGATTAGGTTTGTCGCCATGGCTGACGGCGGCGGGAAGCGTTTATACGGCTGGACCGGCGCGAGCTGGTGAGCCAAGTGCATGAACAGCTCGACGAGCTGGCAGCAGCTCGCGACCAGATGGAACAACTGGTACGAGTGATCGTCGAGATCGGTTCGGATCTGGACCTAGACGTGACGTTGCATCGAATCGTCAGTGCGGCGATGGAGCTTACCGATGCCCGGTACGGAGCGTTGGGTATCCGCGCCTCCGACGGCGCCCTGGCTTCCTTCGTCCGCTCGGGAATCGACGAAGACACAACGCGGCGACTCGGCGATCTGCCGGTAGGTGATGGACTGCGCGTCAATGATCTGGATGGTCATCCATCGGCCACCGCGCTGCAGGCACACGACCCGCCGATGCGAGCACTGCTGGGAATACCGATCATCGTGCGGGTCGCTGACTTCGGGAGCCTCTACCTCGCCGACGACCGGCCCGACAAAGCTTTTTCCGACTTTCACGAGGGCGCGGTTCGGGCTTTGGCCACAGCGGCGGCGGCTGCAATCGACAACGCGCGGCTCTTCGAGCGAGAACGCGAATCGGCGAAATGGACGAAGGCCAGTCGTGAGATAACGACCGCGCTGCTATCCGGCGACCCGCAGACGGGGCCGTTGCAGCTGATTGTGAACCGGGCGCTGGAGTTGGCGGGTGCTGAGCAGGCGATCCTGCTGGTTCCGCGAGAGCCAGATCTGCCCGCCGATGAAGTCGACGCCCTTGTCGTGGCCGCTACGGCGGGTCGCTACGCCTCGGAGGTGATTGGTCGGCAGGTTCCGATGGACGGCTCCACCACCGGAGGCGTCGCCCGTCGCGGTCTCCCGCTCATTACCGATTCCTTCCAATACCCGATCGAAGGGTTCACCGATGTCGGTGAACGCTCGGCGATCGTCATGCCGCTGGTCGCCGACGAGAGGGTGCTTGGTGTCATTGCTGTCGCACGCCACCCGCATCAGCCGCCATTCGGCAACGACTACCTCGACCTCGTCAGTGACTTCGCCGGACACGCCGCAATTGCGTTGGCGCTGGCGGCAGGTCGCGAACATGCACTCAACCAGGAACTCGCCCAAGCCGATACCGTCGATGACGCAGTGAACGCGGCAGCCGAGGAACTGCGCCGACTATGGCGGGCCCGTCGAGTTCTCGCCGTCACCTTCCCGACCCAGCGTTCGTCCGTGGAAACCGCTTCTCGCGCACCGCAGGTGGTGTCGGTCGGGGAGCCCGCGCAGTGGGCCGACCTGCCATCCGATACGCGGCAGATGCTCGGCTCATTGCGCGATGGCGACCTGCTCACTCCGAACACAACACAGCCGGGGACGGCAGGCATCGCGCTGCAACACCCCGAGGGCGTGCTCGTCGTCTGGCTCGATCTGGCCGAGCAACGGGCATTCACTCTCGAGGACCAGACCTTGCTGACCGTGCTGGCGGGCCGCCTGGGCCAGGGGCTGCAGCGGGTGCATCAGGTTGACCAGCAGCGCGAAACCGCCCTGGCGCTGCAACACGCCATCCTGGGCCCGGCCCAGCTACCGCGCGGGTTCGAGGTGCGTTATCAGGCCGCCACCCGGCCGCTACAGGTCGGCGGTGACTGGTACGACGTCGTCGACCTGGAGGACGGGCGCATCGCCCTTGTTGTCGGGGACTGTGTCGGCCATGGCCTCTCCGCCGCCACCGTGATGGGCCAGGTGCGCAGCGCCTGCCGCGCCCTGCTGTTCGAAAACCCAAGCCCTGGTGCGGCTCTCAGCGGGATGGACCGCTTCGCCGCGCGCCTGCCGGGCGCCCCGGGCACCACCGCCGTCTGCGCGGTGCTCAACCCCGCCACCGGCGAACTGGTGTACTCCAGCGCGGGGCACCCGCCGCCCATCCTGGTCCACGCGGACGGCACCATCCAGATGCTCGACGATGGCCACACCATTGCGTTGGGAATACGACCTGAGTGGACCCGCCCCGAAGCCCACGTGACCATGCCCGCATGCGCAACCTTGCTGCTGTACACCGACGGTCTGGTCGAACGTCGCCGCAGTGCATTGGAGCACGGCATCTCCCGTGTCTCCGCTCTCGTTCGCGACGGCCGGGCCACCACACTCGACATTTTGGCGGACCAGATTATGTCCCGGCTCGCCCCACGCGGCGGTTATCAGGACGACGTTGTCCTTCTGCTTTACCGCCATCCCGCCCCGCTGGAGCTGAGTTTCGCCGCCGACGTCAGCCAGCTTGCACCTGCCCGTACGGCTTTGCGCAACTGGTTGACGCGAGCCGGGATGGATCCCGACCAGACGACGAACGTGCTCGTCGCCGCCGGAGAAGCCGTCGCCAACGCGATTGAGCACGGTCACCGCCACAATCCCGAGGGCGCGATCAGCCTGTGCTCGACCGTACTGGTCGACCGTGTGCAAGTGACTATCACTGACACCGGCTCGTGGAAGCCTCCGCAACCGGGTACCGACCTCGATCGCGGCCGGGGTATTGCCCTCATGCGAGGGCTGATGCACGAGGTGACCATCCACCCCGACCGCACCGGAACCACAGTCCACCTATTGGCGAGGATCACCTGATGCCGACGTCGCTCACCCTCGAAACCGCGCACTGCAGCGACCGGGAACTCGTGCTGATCGCAGCCGGGGAAATCGACTTGAGCAACATCGACGCATTCACCCAAGCCCTCACGGCCGCCACCGCCGAGGCGGCCGGCAGCGGTGGAAGGCTTACCGTCGATCTCAGCGCGGTGGAGTACCTGGACAGTGCCGCCATCAACGCCTTGTTCAGCCGCGCCGACCGCATCCACCTCATCGCTCACCCGCTGCTGATGCCGACGCTCCGGATCAGCGGGCTAACCGAACTCGTCAGCATCCAACCTGCGCCGCAGCGAAATCCTGCTAACGGCGTTCCTTGAGCCCGACGATCAGGCCGGGATTCCGATTACATTGAGGCGTAGGTAATGAAGAACGGGTAAGGTAATGAAGATGGATTTCACCATTACCGTGACCAGGAAGGGGCAGACGACGCTCCCGGTCGCCGTTCGTCGTCGGCTTGGTCTGGCCGACTCGGGTGGGGTGTTGCGCGCGCATCTGGACGAGGACAGAGGTGAACTCATCATCACCGAACCGCCGAGTGTCAACGAGTTGAGCGAACGCGTCAGTCGACATATCAAGCCGGGCACCCGGCCGTTGCTGGATGTCGATGACTTCTACCAGTCCCGGCATGAGCCGCGGGGGTGATCCCTACGTTTGGCGGTTCGCTGGACGCCAATGTCGTACTACGGCTGCTGCTCAACGATGTTCGGGACCAGCATGCGGCGGCAGTTGCGCTGATTGAAAGTTCTGATGCGCGATTCGTCGTGTCGGACATCGCGGTCATCGAGGTCGTCTTCGCTCTGTGCCGCCACTACGAATTCAGCCTCGCAGCCGCAGCCGAGGCGATCGAGGGCCTTATGTCATTGACCCAAATCGACTGCAATCGTGTCATGTTCAAGCGCGCCCTGCCGCTCTTCACCGAACACCCGAAACTGTCGTTCGAAGACTGCTGTATGGCGACGTACGCAGAGTTGTCGAACTCACAGCCATTGTGGACCTTCGATAGGAAGTTGGCCGGCCAAACCAAATCGGCCCGACTGGTGCCGAAGTCGTAGGGCTAAATCACGTCCGACTCACGTCCGGCCGGGAAGCTTCATTACCGTGCGCACGATCGGCAACAGCGACTTCTGCCAAAGAGTCGGCGGAATGCCAAAGGGCGCATCGAGATTGAATACCCGCGCGGCCGCGATTGTTTGCGATTCGGTGTATTTCAACAGTCCCTCGGGGCCGTGCCTGCGGCCGACACCCGAGATTCCCATCCCGCCCATCGGGGCGCTGAGGCTGCCCCACGCGAACGCGTAGCCCTCATTGACGTTGACCGTCCCGGACCGCAACCGGCCTGCGATCGCCTGACCCTCTGCGGTAGAGCGTGCCCATACGCTGGCGTTGAGCCCGTACGCGGTGTCGTTGGTCTTCTCGACGGCTTCGTCCACGTCAGCGACCGGGTAGATCGAGACGAGCGGCCCGAACGTCTCGTTGGCCGCGCACTCCATCTCCGGCGTGACGTCGGTCAGCACCGTCGGCTCGTAGAACAGCGGTCCGATCTCGGGTCGGGCTTTGGCGCCCGCAATCACCTTGGCGCCCTTGGCCGTCGCGTCGTCGACATGTTGTGACACCGTCTCCAGCTGATCGGCGGAAATCAAACTACCCATGTCGACAGAGAAGTCGTAGGCGGTGCCGAGCTTCATGTTCCGGACGGCATCACCGAACTTGCGGGTGAAGTCGTCGGCGATGTCCTTTTCGACGTAGATCCGCTCAATGGAGATACACAGCTGGCCCGCGTTCGAAAAGCACGCGCGAGTGGCCGCCTTCGCGACCTTGTCGAGGTTGGCGCCCCGCGTCACAATCATCGCGTTCTTGCCGCCTAGTTCGGCCGAGAAGCCAATCAGCCGCCGGCCACAATGTTCCGCGAGTCGGCTGCCCGTCGCGGACGAGCCGGTGAACATCAGGTAGTCGCAGTTCTCGGTGATTGCCGTGCCGACGACGGAGCCTGGGCCGGGCACGATCGCATACAGCGCCCGCGGCAGGCCGGCCTGGTACAACAGCTCGGCACACGCGAGCGCGCAATACGGCGTCTGGCTGTCGGGCTTGAGCACCACCGCGTTGCCCGCGAGCAGTGCGGGCACCGAGTCCGACGCCGTGAGCGTCATCGGGTAGTTCCATGGCGAGATCACCCCGACCACACCCTTGGGCTGATAGCCGACCGTGGTCTTGCCGATTGCCGGCAGCAGCGCCTGCACCTTACGCGGCTTCAGCAGGCCCGCGGCCACCCGCACGTAGTAGTTCGCGTTGGCCATCAGGTCGACGATTTCCTCCTGCGCCGCCCACCGGGCCTTGCCGGCCTCGGCCTGCAGGAGGTCCATCAGGAACCCGCGGTTCTCGATGACCAGGTCGCGATAGCGGCGGACGACCTCGATCCGCTCGCCGACCGGACGTCTGGCCCAATCGACCTGTGCCGCACGAGCTTCGGCGAATGCGGCCTCGACGTCCTCGGCGGTGCCGATCGGGATCGTGGTCAGCGGCTTGCCGGTGAAGACCTCCTCGATCGTCTTGGTCGGGCGTGCGGCGATGTCTTTGATTGCGGCCAATTGACGTAAGCGGTCGAAGACCTCGGCGGACGGTGCAGGCATGTCGTTACCTCCCCAGGAAGCACAGGCGTCCAAAGCACCAGACTATAGGCCTGCGATACCGGGTCGACCAGCGTCGAAAAGCCAGTGGGAGGTCAATGCGGCGCGGCTAAGCGCATGGAGTTGATGTAGTAGACCTCGTGCCCGGTTGGGTATCCGCCGCCGTCGGTGGCGATATGAACGTGGTCGTAGTGGTTGGCGGTTTCGTTGCCGTAGTCCGCCGTCCAGCTGCCGGCGCCGACGCCCGGGTAGATCTTCTGCCGCCAGATCACGTGGTTCACTCCCCAGCGCTTCGCGTTGGCCAGGGCATACCCGGCAATCTGGTTACCGAGCTCGATGCCCTGAGGGCTGCCATGGTCGGGGATCATCACGTCGATCGCCAACCCGTTGGGATGCCACGGCAAGGGATCCTGCCGGAACCCGCCGATCGTGGAGATCTGCGGAAACAGCACGCTGATGACGCGGGCCGCCCAGATGGTGTGGATCTGCAAACCACCTTCCGGTGCGACGCCGGGAGATAACGCGAACTGGAAATCCTGGGCACTGGTCGGCGCGGTTGCCGCCAATGCCGCCAACGCTTGCACCTCTTCGGGACTGGCGGTGTGCGGCGCCGCGGACGGCGCGGCTGCCGGGCTCGCCTGGCTGGTCGGTGTTGCCGCCGGGGCCTGAGCGCAGCAGGCCGGCTTGGTGCTCTGGGCGTAGATCATGCCGGCAGAGACGACGAGCGAGGCCGCGATCGCCAGCCAACGGCCCCGGCCATTGGCTAATAGGTCTCTGCTCACGAACAGCACTTTAGTGTCGTGTGGGGCGCGTGGGGCAATGTTTGTTATCTCTTGGTGTCCAAAACATCTAAAACATCTGCGCGGTGCTCAGCGGCCGGTGCGCTCGCGGTGCTTGCAGCCCGGCCAACAGCAGGGCCGGCGCTGGCCTTCCTCCAGCTCCTCCTTGGTCCGGCGAATGCGGCGCTTTCTGGTGACCTCTTGCTTGGCATCCTCGACCCAGCAGATGAACTCGTTGCGCGCCAACGGCGTGATGTCCTTCCAGGCGGCAAGCGCCGTGGTGTTGGCGATCAGGGTCTCGCGCAGGTCGGCAGGTAGCTTGTGCACGACCCCACCGGGGATTCGTTGGCTCACCGGATCAGGGTAGCTGGATTCCGTCAGCGTCCTGCTTCGATATCAGCGACGACGGCAGCCGCGTCGGGACCACAAAGTTTTTGCAGATTCACACCGCCGGCAGCCAGTAGACCGTCGATGCGGCGTTTGAGGTTTCCCGACGTGAGATGGGAATAGAGGTTCGCCCCCGGGCAAGAGGTGCCCGGCGCGACGTCGCGATGGCCCGCCAGGGTGTCGCTGGCCAACCCGAAAGTTTGTGCGGCCCAGGCAAACGCCAGAGCGGCTCCGTTGAGTTGGGCTTCAGTCACATCCTCCACGTCGAAGTCGCCTTCGCAGAGCACGAGGAAGTGGCCGGTCGTGTCGTAGTCCGTTGCGGTGTCGCCCGCCAACGTGGGCGTGCGCAACTCGTAGATGTCGCCATTGCGGTCGACGCTGACGTGATAGGCGATGTCAATCCACCCGAGCTGGTCTTGGTGGTAGCGCTGGTGCTGGCGCAAGCGCGCCGGGGCCTTGCGGTTGTCACCCAGGACTACGCCCGAGTGGTGGATGGTCATCCGGGTGAGCGTGTGAGCCCTGCCGCCGGGGCGGGCGGGACGGGCTCCCCAGGCATCGCGGCACAACAGCACGGCCGCCGTTTGCGTGGTGGGGGAAACGGTGGGCGCAGGCGGCGGGCTTGGGGCGGAACTGATGCCGGCGCTGCCAGGTGCAGTGGTGGCCGGGTTGGGGCTCGAACTC